>NZ_CP062167.1:1905357-2208928 GCF_014844055.1 Aureimonas sp. OT7 | reverse complement strand
TGCAAGTCGGCGATACACTGCCGGGAGAGCGCGACCTGGCGTTGGCGCTGAACGTCAGCCGCGAGGCGGTGCGCGGCGCCATCCAGACCCTTGCGGCGCGCGGTATCCTCGAAGTCAGCCACGGCGCGCGCACCCGCGTTCTCCGTGCCGATGTCGGGCCTGTCACGGTGGGTCTGGCCCTTGCGCGCGCCATAGACGCCTATGACATCGACAGCGTCCATTCGGCACGCATCCTGGTGGAGCAGAAGCTGGTTGCGGATGTCGCCCATAGTGCGAGCCCCCGGCTTTGCCGCACCCTGCGCGAGCTGCTGCAGGCGCAGGCCGGCATGCTGGACGACCCGGTCCGCTTCCTGATCTGCGACCGCGAATTCCATGTCGCGATCTATCGCGCGCCGGGCAACCGCCTTCTGGCCGACTTCGCAACCGACCTCTACACCTACATGATGGAGTACAGGCGCCGGGCTATCGGCCAGCCCGACGCGATCGGCCGCAGCTACGCCGAACACGAGGCCATCGTCTCCGCCATCGAGGCCGGAGATGCAAATGCCGCGGTATCGGCCTTTTCTGTCCACACCGGCCGCATCTACACCACGACGCGTTCGGTCATGGAGGGCCAGGCGCCCCCGATCGCAAGCGGCGCCCAGACCGGCAAAGACCGGTGGCGCCAAGCCTGAAACCCTGGAAAATTCAACATTTCGTTCGGGAGGAGAACACGAAATGGAACGCAGAACAGTCTTCAAGCTGGCCATCGGCGGCGCCGTCCTGGCAAGCACCGGTTTCTCGGCCTTCACCTCGGCCATCGCGCAGGGCAAGGACATCGTCTACCTGACGCCCGGCCTCGACCTGCCTTTCTGGCGCTATCTGTCCAAGGGCATCGAAAGCGCGGTGAAAGCCAAGGGCTACGGCTATCAGGCGCTGGATTCCCACAACAGCGCACAGACCCAGTTGCAGAACGCGCAGGACTCCATCACGCGCGGCGTGGGCGGCATCATCATTTCCCCCACCGATTCCTCGACGGCGCCCAGCGTGCTGCAGCTTGCGCAGCGCGCGGGCATTCCGGTCGTCATTGCCGATATCGGCACCAATAGCGGCGAGTATGCCTCCTTCATCATCTCCGACAATTATCGTGGCGCGCACGATGTGGGCACCGCGCTGGCCGCGGCGCTGAAGGAGAAGGGCTGGGAGGGCGGCGACGTCGCCATCGTGGCCATCTCGCAGGCTCGCAAGAACGGTCAGGCCCGCACCCAGGGCTTCCTGGACGGACTGAAGGAAGGCGGCTTCACCGGCCGCGAGGCCGGCATGCAGCAGATGCAGAGCTACACCACCGACGAGACCTTCAAGTTCACGCAGGACATCCTGACCGCCAATCCCGGGCTGCGCGGTCTTTTCATCCAGACCGACCAGCCGGCCATGGGCGCCCTGCGTGCCATCAAGGCGGCGCGCAAGGACGGCGAAGTCCTGGTGGCGGCCTTCGACGGCATCCCCGACTTCGTCCCGTTGCTGGAGTCGGGCGAGCTCGTCGTGTCCGGCATGCAGCAGCCCTACCTGATGGGCGTGCGCTCCGGCGAAGCGATGATCGACGTCCTGGACGGCAAGACGCCCGAAAAGGAAATTACCGTTCCCATCCTTGCCGTCACAAGCAAGAACATCGCCGAGGAACTGCCGACGGTGAAGGAAACCGTCTTCGCAAACGAAGTCTGAGACCACCCATATCCGGCAGGCCGTGTTTCGGCGCGGCCTGCCGGCCTCATGGTTCGACCTGCGGAGATGCGACGTGGTGGATGCGGATGAGGCGCGCGGGGACATCCTTCTCAGCGCGCGCGGACTGACCAAGACTTTCGAGCGCACGCGCGCTTTGGCCGGAGCCGACTTCGAGCTTCGGGAGGGCGAGGTGCATGGGTTGCTCGGCGCAAACGGGGCGGGCAAATCGACCCTGTCGAAGGTGATCTCCGGTCACATCATGGCCGATACCGGCGACATCACCTATCGCGGCCATGACATCCACATGCGCAGCACGCGCGATGCGCTGCAGGCCGGCATCGCCATCGTCATGCAGGAAACGAGCCTCGTGCCGGACCTGACGGTGCTGGAGAACATGTTCCTGCCGGAACTCGGCCGTCCCGGCCGGCTCGACTATCGCGCCCTGCGACAACAGGGAGAAGTCATCCTCGATGCTCTCGGCCAGCGTGAAGGGCTGCCTTTCGACAGGGAGGTGCGAACCCTGTCCTCGGCGCAGAAACAGCTTGTCGAGATCGCCAAGGCGCTGGGCGTGCGCGCAAAGCTCATCATCTTCGACGAGCCGACCGCCGCGCTCAGCCCGGGCGAGGTGGAACGCCTGTTCGAGGTCATGGAGCGCCTTCGTGCCCAGGGCCGGGGCCTCGTCTTCGTGTCGCACCGGCTGGAAGAGGTTTTCTCCATAACCGACCGCGTCACGGTGATGCGCGAGGGGCGCACCGTCATGGATGCGCGCCCCACCGCCAGCCTCAGCCAGGCAGAGCTGATCCGCGCGATGGTGGGAAGCGACCTGCAATCGATCTATCACCGCGAGGGTGCCGCGCTGCCCCAGCCGGGCGGCGAGCCCGCGCTCGACGTCCGCAACCTGGCATCCGCGCCACTGGTGCGCGACGTATCCTTTGCCGTCCGCAAGGGCGAAATCCTCGGGCTCGGCGGGCTTGTCGGCGCCGGCCGCTCCGAAACCATCGAGGCCATCTTCGGCCTGCGCAAGCGTGACGGCGGCACGGTCATGCTGGAGGGCAAGCCCCTGCCCGCCGAACGGCCCGACAAGGCGATGCGGGCCGGGCTGGGCTTCGTGGCCGAGGACAGGCGCAGCCAGAACATCGTTCCGGACTTTTCGGTCCGCGAGAACCTGCTTCTCGCCCATCTCGGCGCCCATCGCGGATTCTTCTGCAATTACCGCGCCCGCGACAAGCAGGTATCGCGCCTCCTGGCCAGCCTGGGCCTGCCCGAAGAGCGGCTCATGGACGCCTCCATGCTGAACTTCTCGGGCGGCATGCAGCAGAAGGTGATCATCGCCCGATGGCTGCTTCTGGAGCCGCGCGTGCTTATTCTGGACGAACCGACCAAGGGCGTCGATATCGGCACCAGGGCCGGCATTTACGCCATGCTCCGCGAGGTCGCGGCGCAAGGCGTGGCGCTTGTGATCGTCTCGTCCGACTTCGAGGAGCTGCTCGGCCTTGCCGACCGGGTCGTCGTCATCAGCGACGGGCGCTCCATCGCGGACGTGCCCAGCGCCATGCTGGACGAGGAAAAGCTGACGCTTCTGGCCGCGCCTCGCACCTCCATGGTGCGCAACACCGAACTGCTGCGCAATCTTGCCCGCCAGCATGGCGGCGCGGGCTTCTGGGCCCTTATGGAAGAAGACAGCCTGATCTGCCTGAACGCGGTCGTGGAAAACGCCAACGCCGACCCCGGCTTTCGCAGTGGCGAGGCGCGCCGCTTCGATCAGACGCACATTCCTTCGGCCCTCGCCCGCCGCGAAACCGGCTTCGTAACCGATGCGGCCAGCGGCCGCGCAACCCTGCTGACGCAGATGCGCAGTGCGCGCGGGCATGATTTCGGCTGGGTCGGCATCAGCCTGCCGGACGGCGCGCCCCTTCCCGCGCCGGAAACGATCCGCAGCCATATCGACGCGATGGCGCAAACGCTTTGAGGTTCACGGACATGACCGCAGATACCGCTTCCCCCAGATCGAGCCCCGGCCGCTCCATCGGCCGCAGGCTGATCGGCCGGCTCGAGGTTCGCATGACACTTCTGGCGCTGCTGATCGCCTTCTGCCTGTCGCTCATGTCGCCGTATTTCCTGACGCAATCCAACGTCTTCAACATGCTGGACCAGTCCGTCGTCATCGGCATCGTGGCCGTGGGCATGACCTTCGTGATCCTGACCGGCGGCATCGATCTGTCCGTCGGGTCCGTCGCCGGGCTGACGGGCATCATCCTGGGGCTGGCCCTGCGCGAAATGCCGATCGTGCCGGCAATCGCGCTAGCCGTTGCCGCGGGTGGCTTCATCGGACTTGTGTCCGGCCTGCTCATCAACGTCTTCGGCCTCGCGGCCTTCGTGGTCACGCTGGGCGTCATGGCTATCGGCCGCAGCCTTGCCTACATCCTGTCCGGGCAGACGGCCATCTCGACCATCCCGGACGCGATGCAGTCCATCGTCTACACGACGGTGCTCGGAGTGCCCACCAACGTCCTCTTCCTGCTGGCGCTCTACCTCGTCGCGTTCCTGTATCTCGGCTACACCAAGGGCGGACGCACCATCTATGCCGTCGGCTCCAACAAGGAGGCCGCACGGGCAGCCGGCCTGAGCGTTCTTTTCTACGCCGTCCTGCCCTACGTGATCTCCGGGGCTCTTTCGGCCGTTGCGATCACCTTCTCCATCGCCCAGCTTCTGTCGGCCGACCCGCTGATGGGCAATGCGATGGAACTCGACGCCATTGCGGCGGTCGTCATCGGCGGCGCCAGCCTGTATGGCGGACGCGGCTCGATCATCGGCACGCTGTTCGGCGTGTTCATCATGGTCATGATCCGCAATGGCCTGAACCTGATGGGCGTTTCGCCCTTCTGGCAGGGAACCGCCATCGGCACGATCATCATCGCCGCCCTCCTGGCCGAACGCCTCGTAAGCTCGAAGGTCAATCCATGACGCAGGAACCCTCCATTTCCGTCCGCCTGTTCGGAACGGACGAGCCCGCGCCCCGTCCCCGCATCCTCACCGCAGGCAGCCTTACGGCAGAACTGGACGCAGGAAACCTGCGGCATATCCGCTTCAATGGCGTAGAGCTGATCCGCGCAATTTCCTTTATCGTGCGGGACAGAAACTGGGGCACCTACAACCCGACAATCGAAAACCTCATCGTCGACGAGACCGCCGACGGGTTCAGCGTCACCTACGACGCGGTGGCACGGGACGAGGCGCAGGCCTTCCGCTACAGCGCGCGGATTTCCGCCACCACCGCCGGGCAACTCACCTTCAGCGCCGATGGATCGGCCGATACCGATTTCCTTACCAATCGCACCGGCTTCGTGGTGCTGCATCCCATCGTCGGCGTCGCCGGCCGCGCGGTGCGGATCGAACATGCCGACGGGACCATCGAAGATGGCACCTTCCCGCACTTGATCGACCCCGTGCAGCCGATGATGAACCTGCGTGCCCTGACGCATGAAGCGGCGCCGGGCCTGTCCGTCACCTGCCGGATGGAAGGCGACGTCTATGAAATGGAAGACCAGCGCAACTGGACCGACGCCTCCTACAAGACCTATGTGCGTCCCCTGGCGCTGCCATGGCCCTACACGCTGGACAAGGGCCAGCGCATCGCGCAGGCCGTGACGCTGACCGTCGGCGGCGCATCGGCGGTGGCGAAGGCGGATACGGCCGAAGAGCGCGTGTCTGTCGGCCCCGTGGCAGGAACGATGCCGTCCATCGGCTACGGCCTCGACCCTTCCGAAATCGAAGCCGCGCGCGGGCAGGCCGACCTGCTGTCGACGATCCGGCCGGGACAGATCATCTGCCACTACAATCCCGCGCTCGGCCATGACGAGGCCACCCTCGGCGCCCTCGTGGAGACCGCGCGGATGCTGGGAGGCGAAATCTGGCTGGAGGCGGTCGTCCAGTCCGTCGACGGCTTCGAAGCCGAATTGTCGGCGCTCGGCGCCTGTGTGGACGCCCTGGGACGGCCCTTCGCCACCGTCCTCGTCTCGCCGGCGCCCGACCTCAAATGCACGCTGCCAGGCAGCGTATGGCCCGATGCCCCGCCGCCACGCCAGATGTTCGAGGCGGCGCGACGGGCCTTTCCGGGCGCGCGCATCGGCGGCGGCATGTTCAGCTATTTCACCGAGATGAACCGCAAGCGCCCGCCTGCCGACCTTCTCGATATCGTCAGCTTTACCACCACGGCGACGCTGCATGCGGGCGACGATCACTCGATCATGGAAGGGCTGGAATCCCTCCCCGCCATCGCCGACAGTGCACGGGCCATCGCCGCCGGCAAACCGATCGCCGTTGGCCCCAGCGCCATCGGCATGCGCATGAACCCCTATGGGGATGCGCCGATGGCCAACCCGGCCAATATTCGACAGGCGATGAACTTCAATGACCCCCGCCAGCGCGGCCTTCTGGGGGCCGCCTGGATGCTGGGCTATATCGCCCGGTTTGGCGACGGCGGTGCGAGCGCCATCGCCATGGGCGCGCCGACCGGCCCGTTCGGCCTGATATGGACGCCGCAGGACTGGCCCCAACCATGGTACGATCGGGCCGGCGGCCTGTTTCCCGCTTTCCACGTGCTGCGCGGCCTGGCCGCCCTTCAAGGGTTGCCCCGCTTGTCCGTTTCGCATGGCGACACCGTCGAGGCGCTTGCCGTGCAAGGAAAGGACGAAACGATCCTCTGGATCGCCAACCGGACCGGCCAGGAAAACCGCGTGCAGCTTCCGGCAAACGCGGCCGGCGTCTTCATGCTGGACGAAGACAGTTTCGAGGTGGCCAGCCGGACGCCGGACGCCGCGGAAACCCTATCGAAGCCCCACTCGGGCCCGACGCTGACGTTGAAACCCTACGCCGTCGCGCGCGTGCACTGGTAGGTGCTTATCGAACCTCGATACGCAAGGTGCGTTCCACAACCTTGGCGAATTGCTGGAAACGCGCGCGCGGCCTTTCCCCCAGAAGGTCGGCCAGGTCTGCCGGCACGGCAAGGGTGAAGCCGCCGCGTGGATCCTGCACCCAGCGCAGCTTGCCGAGCACGCCGGGAATGGCAGCGGTCAGCAGGAATACGACCCGGAACAGCGAGGCCAGGACCCGCGCACGCTGCAGCATACGCGGCGGGATCAGCCGTTCCAGATCGGGCATCATGCCCTGCTCGAAATGGCCCTCGTAGCGGAAGTAGTTCGTCAACCCCAGGAACGTGCGGCCGGCATGATCGAGCGCCGGCAGCGCCGCATGCACCGTAAAGGACAGTGCCTGGCCGCCCCTATAGTCCGGGTGGGCGCGCCAACTGACGTCTGCCAGCAGGCATGCGGCGTCGCGGAGGCGCTCCTCCTCCGGCGTTTCGTCGATGCCGAGGGCATGGAACGTGTCGGCGGCGAAGCGGACGAGTTCCTCGTTGTGGATCGGCGAGCGGGAGCGCAGGACCGACAATTCGCGCGCCGTGACCAGCAGCGCATCCTTCTCGAGTTCGGCCTCGGGCAGAAGCGCGTGCAGATACCCTTCGCGCACGCCATAGGCGGACACCACGATGTCGACAGGCTTCAGATTGGCGATGACGGATTGCAGCGTGACGGCGCCAAAGGGAAGAAGCGACCGACGACTGCGCGATACGGCGTCGATACCGGGCAGTTTCTCCGGATCGCTCGTCGCCACCTTGTCGAGAAAATCGGCAAGCTCGGCCACGGCGACGCGATAGCCATGCATGACCTGCAACGGGTATCGCGTCTGTTCCATGTGTAGCTTGGCAAGGTTACGCCAGGTGCCGCCGACGGCATAGAAGCTCTTGCCGTCGCAGGCGCCCGCCAGGGCCGAGCCGCCGATCTCCCCGTCGGCGATGGCGCGGGCCCTGGCAATATCCCCGCCTGAAAGGTCGCGCAGGCGCAGGCCGCCAAGCGGCGTCGTCAGGCCGGTGCCGAACCGCCCGGACGAAACCTCGACCAGTTCCAGGCTGCCGCCGCCCAGATCGCCGACGATTCCGTTGGGCGCGAAGAAACCGGCCACCACCCCTTCGGCGGCATAACGGGCTTCGTCCGCGCCGGACAGGATGATGATGTCGCGGCCGATCGCGATTGTTGCCGCCTTGATGAATTCCGCCCCGTTGGACGCCTCGCGCGCGGCCGCCGTCGCCAGCGGGTAAATTTCGGTGCAGCCGGCAAGCTCCGCCAGCGCGCGGAAACGCGTCAGTGCGGAAAGCGCGCTGGCCACGCTCTTGTCGTCCAGCCGGCCCGTGCGGGCCAGGCCCTTGCCCAGCCCGCTCAGGATCTTTTCGTTGAAAAGCTGTACCGGCGCGCGGCTGTTGCCCTCATAGATGACGAGGCGCACCGAGTTGGAGCCGATGTCTACGACCGCGACGGGCAAACGCCCGGCAATTCGGCCCTGGCCTGTAAGATCAATCGAAACGGGAGTGCTCCGCGCGTTGCCTTGCAATGAGCTTCGGCGCATTCGACTTCAGGGCCTTGCCGCGCCCGGACAGGCTCGGATTGGTCATGAAGTAACGCTGCGCGTCGAAGGGCTGTTCGCCGACCGACGGGCTGATGCGCCGCGAAGTTCCGTCCGAAAGGACGGACCAACTCTGCTGGTTGTCGAGAATATTGCCGAGCATGATCTGCGACAGAACCTGACTATGCACGGTCGGGGTCGTCATCGGAATCATCGTTTCCACCCGCCGGTCGAGGTTGCGAGGCATCAGGTCGGCCGAGCTCATGTAGACGATGGCCTTTTCCGATGGCAACCCATGGCCGTTACCAAAACAGTAGATGCGGCTGTGTTCCAGGAAGCGGCCTACGATGGATTTGACGCGGATATTGTCGGAAAGGCCCGGCACACGGGGCCGCAGGCAGCAGATGCCCCGCACGATCAGGTCGATCTCCACGCCGGCCTGGCTGGCGCGGTACAAGGCGTCGATGATCTTCGGGTCGACGAGCGAATTCATCTTCATCCAGATCTGGCCGCTGCGCCCGGCGCGCTGGTGCTGCACCTCTTCCTCGATATGCTGGATGATGCGCTGGCGCAGGTTCAGCGGGGAGACGGCAAGCTTGCGCAGTTCCGTCGGCTCCGCATAGCCGGTGATGTAGTTGAAGATCATCGACACGTCGTGCGCGATGTCCGGATCGGCCGTGAAGTAGGACAGGTCGGTGTAGATGCGCGCGGTGATCGGGTGGTAGTTTCCCGTACCCATATGCACGAACGACACCATGCGTCCTTCCTCGCGCCGCACGACGAGCGACAGCTTGGAATGGGTCTTCTTCTCGATGAAGCCGAACACCACCTGCACGCCGGCCCGCTCCAGGTCGCGCGCCCACTTGATGTTCGCCTCCTCGTCGAAGCGGGCCTTCAACTCCACCAGCGCCGTGACCGACTTGCCGGCCTCGGCCGCGTCGATGAGAGCGCGCACGATGGGTGAGTCGTTGGAGGTGCGGTACAAAGTCTGCTTGATCGCGACGACATTGGGGTCCGACGCCGCCTGCCGCAGAAACTGCACCACCACGTCGAAGGATTCATAGGGGTGGTGAACGACGATGTCCTTCTCGCGGATGGCGGCGAAGCAGTCGCCATTATGCTCGCGGATACGCTCCGGAAAACGCGGTATGTAAGGCTCGAACTTCAGATCCTCGCGCGGGAGCTTGACGATCTGCGACACGGCGTCGAGCGCCAGCATGCCGTCCATCACCGAGACGCGGTTTTCCGCCACCGCCAGTTCCGTGGCGACGAAATTGCGCAGGCTCTCGGGCATCACCGAATCGAACTCGATACGGATCACCGAACCGCGCCTCCGGCGCTTGAGCGCGGATTCGAACAGGCGGACGAGGTCTTCCGCCTCTTCCTCCACCTCGATATCGGAATCGCGGATCAGTCGGAACGTGCCCTGCCCGCGCACCCGGTATCCGGGGAACAGCCGCCCGATGAACAGTGCCACGACGCTTTCCAGGGGCACGAACCGGTGTTCGCCGGCCTCCGTCACCGGCATCTGGATAAAGCGCTGCAGCGCGACCGGCAGACGCAGAAGCGCGTTCATGCGGTGGGAATCGCGCTCACGCACCAGCGCCAGCGCCATCGAGAAGCCGAGATTGGGAATGAAAGGAAACGGGTGCGCGGGATCGATCGACAGCGGCGTCAGCACCGGAAAGATGGTCTCGTCGAAATGGCGCTCCAGCCATTCGCGGTCGGGTTTCTTCAACTCGCCGGCGGCGACGATGTTGATGCGCTCCGCCTTCAGGGCCTTGACCAGCTCCGCAAGCGTCGCCTGCTGCTCGGACTGGAGAAGCTCGACCTCGTCCAGCACCCTGTCCAGCTGTTCCTGCGGCAAAAGCCCGTCGGCGCTGCGCACCGGAATCTTTTCACGGACCTGGCCCGCCAGCCCGGCCACGCGCACCATGAAGAACTCGTCCAGATTGCCGGCCGAGATCGACAGGAAGCGCAGACGCTCCAGCAGCGGATGCTTGACGTTGCGGGCCTCTTCCAGCACGCGGCGGTTGAACTGGAGCCACGAGAACTCACGGTTCACGAAACGGTCGGCGGGCAGTTCGTCGGCATCCGGCGGATTATCGATTCGGGGAGCGACCGGGACGACGCCGATCGCTTCCATCAGCGGACGGTCCGGCATCATCACAGGCGGCATCCCGTCCGCGCCGGCATGGGCCGCGGTTACCACCGCGGTCGCCGCGAGGTTGCCGACCAGCCCGTCCACGACGGCGGCTGCCGCCACTTCCGCGCGCTCGACATCCGCCTTGGCGATGGCCGGCTCCTTGCGCTTGCGAGGGGCCGCCCGCCGCGCGGGCTGCGGCGCCGCTGCGCCGGGTTTCCTACGGGTCGTCTTGCCGCTCATCTCGCTCACTCGATTCTTCCCGCCATCATCTTAGGACAAAACTGCAAGGCGCATAGCCGGGTGCGGCGACGCTTTGATGACGGTCAGGGCTGTCCATCCTCGAGCACGGAGGCGACCATCCCCCGCGTTATACGCCGCCCACTGGCGAGGCTTTCCCGATCCAGCCGTGCAACCAGCGCCTCGGCGGAAGCGATGGAGCGCTCCATCCGCGAGAGGACATAGGCCAGGAGCTTGGGGTCGACGTCCATCTGGCGGTCGGCGAAAAGCTTCACCAGCACGCCGTGGAGCAGCATGTCGTCGGGCGCCCCCAGCTCTATCTGGGTTGCCGCTCGAAGCCTCGAAGCAAGGTCGGGCAGGCGGAGGCGCAGGAGCGGCGCAGGCGTTCGGCTGGTCAGCAGCACATGGCCAAGGCCGGCCCGCGCGGCGTTGACGATGGCGAATATCTCTTCCTCGGCCATGTCGGTACGATCGACATCGTCGATCACGCGCACAAAGCCCGGTTGCGGTTCGAAGACGTCTCCGGCGCGTGCATGGATGCCGCCGGACATGGCCGCGAACGCCTCGGCGATGTGCGTCTTGCCGCTACCCGCAGGCCCGACGATCATCAGCACCGGGTGGGGCCAGTCCGGCCATGAGTCGATGGCCTCGATGGCAAGACAATTGGCACCGCTTTCGATCAGGTCCGCGCGGTCGAAGGATGCTTTGTGCGGCAGCTCGAACGGAAGTTGACGTGTCGTACTCATGCTTCGCCTCCATCCCCGGCCTCACCCCGGGGCGAGAATTCGCTGCGGATGGCAGCGGACAGGTTCAGGCTTTCCACCATGGGCGTCGGTTGCTGTTCGATGGTGCGCCCGTAATAGACGTCGCTTTCAAGGTATTTGCCGAGCGCGAAGCGCACCAGCACGCCCACGGCCGCGGCGGCGGGCACCGCGATCAGCAGGCCAACGAAGCCGAACATCGCGCCGAAGGCGAACAGGGCGAACATCAGCCAGACGGGGTGAAGGCCGACCGAAGCCCCGACGAGCTTGGGCTGCAATATGTTGCCCTCGATGAACTGCCCGGTCAGGAAGACGCCGGCCGTCGCCGCCACCCAGACCCAGTCGGGCCAGAACTGCACCAGCGCGACACCGATGGCCACGATCAGCCCGAGCGCCGAGCCGACATAGGGTATAAAGGAGATCATCCCCGCGAAGAAGCCGATCAACAGTCCGAAGTTGAGCCCGACGAGCGTCAGGCCGACGGCATAATAGGTGCCGAGGATCAGGCACAGGCTGCCCTGTCCGCGCACGAACCCGGCCACCGACCGGTCGACCTCTCGCGCCAGGCGGCGCACCGTGGTCAGATGCTGGCGCGGAACCCAGGTATCGATCTTGTCGATCATGCGGTCCCAGTCGAGCAGCAGGTAGAAGGCGACGACCGGCGTGACGACGAAAAGCGACAGAAAGTTCACCAGCGCGAGGCTCGACGTCCACAACTGTCCCACGAAGGAGGTGAAGAAGGCCGTGCTTTGCCGCACGATATCGGAAAAATCCTGGCTGAGGCTCTGCTCCTGGTCCTGGAACAACCAGGACAGCGGTCCGGTGCGCGCTTCGATGGCCAGCACCTGGAGGCGCTGCAGGTAGTGCGGCAGGTTGAAGACGAAGGCGGTGATCTGGCTGGAGATCACCGGCACGACCACCAGGATCAGCGCGATGATGAGAACGACGAAGAGGACGAGTATGACCAGCGAGGCCATCAGCCGCGACAAGCCGCGCCGCGTGAACCAATCGGCGATCGGATCGAGGAAATAGGCCAGCACCATGCCCAGCACGAAGGGCAAAAGGATGGAACTGAACAGCCAGATGAAGGCCAGCACCACCGCGGCGGCGATGCCCCAGAACATGGCCTGACGCCGGAGAAGCCGGCTGCGATCCTTCACCATTGGTCCGTGCTGCTCTTTCCCCGGCGGATACGGCCCAACCGCCGTCTGCCTTCAAAGACGAGATAGGCAGCCGCCGGACAAGGGGTCAAGGGATGCCGAGCCGCATTATCCCGCCTTTTCCGTACGTTTTGCACTTGTTTCCCATCCCCGCTTCTGTCAACCGAACGGCAAAGACGAAGGTTTCGAGACAATGACCGACCAGAAGACCAACGGCCTCACCTATCGCGACGCGGGCGTGGACATCGATGCCGGCAACGAACTCGTCCAGCGCATCAAGCCGCTGGTCAGGTCTACCCGGCGTCCGGGCGCGGATGGCGAGATCGGCGGGTTCGGCGGCCTTTTCGACCTCAAGGCGGCGGGCTTTTCCGATCCTGTTCTCGTGGCCGCCAATGACGGCGTCGGCACCAAGCTGAAGATCGCCATCGATACCGGCCTTCACGATACGATCGGTATCGATCTCGTGGCGATGTGCGTCAACGATCTCGTCGTACAGGGGGCGGAGCCTCTCTTCTTCCTCGACTATTTCGCCACCGGTCGGCTCGACCCCGCGCAGGGCGAGGCCATCGTCGCCGGCATCGCGGAAGGGTGCCGCCAGGCGGGGTGCGCGCTCATCGGCGGCGAGACGGCCGAGATGCCCGGCCTCTATGCCGAAAAGGATTACGACCTCGCAGGCTTTGCCGTCGGCGCGGCCGAACGCGGACAATTGCTGCCATCGGCCAGCCTTGCCGATGGCGACATGATCCTCGGCCTCGCCTCCTCCGGCATCCACTCCAACGGCTACTCGCTGGTGCGCCGCATCGTGGAGCGGAGCGGCGCGGCCTACGACGCGCCGGCCCCCTTCGACGACAGCCGAACGCTTGCGGCCGCGTTGATCGAGCCGACACGCATCTATGTAAAGCCGCTGCTTGCCGCCATCCGCGAGACCGGCGGCATCAAGGCGCTGGCGCATATCACCGGCGGCGGCTTCCCGGAAAACATCCCGCGCGTTCTGCCCGAGGGCCTCAGCGCCGACATCGATCTCGATGCCTTCAAGGTGCCGGCGGTGTTCCAATGGCTGGCGCGGCAGGGCGGTGTTGCCGAGTCGGAGATGCTGCGCACCTTCAACTGCGGCATCGGCATGATCGTCGTCGTTTCGGCGGCGGATGCGGCAACGGTCGGCGCCGTGCTCCAGCGCGAAGGCGAAACGGTGGTGCCGCTGGGGCGCATCCTGGCACGGCATGCCGGCCCGGCCGTTACATTCAACGGAAACCTCTCCCTGTGACGACGCCGCCCCGGAAGCGCATCGCCGTGCTCATTTCAGGGCGCGGCTCCAACATGGAAGCCTTGATCGAGGCGTCCAGAGCCGCCGATTTCCCGGGAGAGATCGTGTTGGTTCTATCCAACCGGCCCGAGGCGAAGGGGCTCGAAACGGCGGCCGCCGCCGGCATCGACACCCTGGCGCTGGATCACAAGGCCTATCCCAACCGTGCGGCGCACGAGGCGGCTGTCGCGCAAGCCCTCGATGCGGCGCGGCCGGACGTCATCTGCCTTGCCGGATACATGCGCCTTCTGGGCCGCGGTTTCGTCGAACGGTTTCTCGGGCGGATGATCAACATTCACCCGTCCCTCCTGCCGCTCTTCCCGGGGCTGCACACGCATGAGCGCGCCATCGAGGCAGGCATGCGGGTACACGGATGTACCGTGCACTTCGTGACGGAGGAAATGGACGGCGGGCCCATCATCGCGCAGGCGGCCGTACCGATCCTGCCCGGCGACGACGCCGACGCGTTGTCGTCCCGCCTGCTTCGCGCCGAGCATCGCCTGTATCCGCACGCGCTTGCCATGTTGTTGCGGGGCGATGTCGCCTATCGCGACGGCAGGGCCGAGCTTCGCTCCGGCATGATCGCCCCCACCGAAGAGATGCTTCTCAGCCCGGCCTGACCAAAGCGGCTCAGGCCACGCGCACCCATACCCGCGTATCGTGGAATGCGGCGCCGCCGAAAGGCGGCGGGGCATCGGCGCCCGTCAGCACGTTGATGCCTTCGCCCCGCTCGAATGCGCTGTTTGGCCAAAGCCCTTCATGCACCAGCACGCCGGGCCGCACCGTATCGCTGGCCTTGATCGGCAGGGTCACGTCGCCACGTTCGTTACCCACCACGACGCGCTGCCCGTCGGCAGGGCCGAGCTTCGCTTCGGCATGATCGCCGCCGCCGAAGAGATGCTCCTCAGCCCGGCCTGACCAAAGCGGCTCAGGCCACGCGCACCCATACCCGCGTATCGTGGAATGCGGCGCCGCCGAAAGGCGGCGGGGCATCGGCGCCCGTCAGCACGTTGATGCCTTCGCCCCGCTCGAATGCGCTGTTTGGCCAAAGCCCTTCATGCACCAGCACGCCGGGCCGCACCGTATCGCTGGCCTTGATCGGCAGGGTCACGTCGCCACGTTCGTTGCCCACCACGACGCGCTGCCCGTCGGCAAGGCCGAGACGATCCAGATCGTCGGGATGCATCATCAGTTCGGGACGTCCTTCCCGCTGCTGCGAACCTTTCGTCTCCGCGAAGGTCGAATTCAGGAACTGCCGGGCCGGCGACGTCGCCAGGCGGAACGGATGCTCCTCGTCCGCTTCCTCGATCAGCGTCACATGGTCGGGGAAGTCCGGAAGCCTGTGATAATCGCCAAGCAGGCCCATGCGATCGTTCGGCCGGGTTCCGGGGCGCATGCCCGTCCAGTCGGGCCTGAAGCGGAACTTTCCGTCCGCCCAACCGAAGCCATCCACGAAATGCGCCTTCTCGAATGACGGCTGCACATCCAGCCACTGCTTTTCTTCAAGCTCCGCCAGGCCGCCGCAATAGCCGCTCGTCTTGAGCATCCGGTCGATATGCTCGCGCTCGGTCAGGCCGAAACCCGGTCGGTCGGCGACACCCAGCCGCTTCGCCAGTTCCTCGACCACGAAGTGGTTGCTGCGGACCGTATCGGGACCGTCGATCAGCTTGGGCCCCAGCAGGATGTGGCTTTGGCCGCCGCCGCGATAGATGTCGTCATGCTCCAGAAACATCGTGGCCGGCAGGACAAGGTCGGCCAGCTTCGCGGTATCGGTCATGAACTGTTCGTGCACGGCGACGAAGAGATCGTCGCGCATCAGGCCCTGATGCACCAGCCGCTGCTCCGGGCAGACATTGGCGGGGTTGGTGTTCTGCACCAGCATGGCCGTAACGGGCGGACCACCCTGCAGGGCCGCCGCATCGCCCGTCAGCACACGACCGAACTGGGTCTGGTCGAGATGACGGATCGACGGATCCTCGTAGGAACCGCCCTCCACGAAACTCTTGTCGAGCCCGAATATGCCGCCATTGGTATGGAAGGCCCCGCCGCCCTCATGCTGCCAGTGGCCGAACACGGTGGGCACGCAGGAGGCCGCATGCATCGCCACCGCTCCATTGCGCTGGCGTGTGAAACCGTAGCCCAGCCGGAAATAGGTCCGTGGCGTATGGCCGACCAGCGCGCCAAGCGCCTCGATCTCCTCGACGCTCAAACCGGTGATGCCGGCTGCCCATTCGGGCGTACGCGACCGCAGATGCGCCTCCAACCCTGCCGGATCGTCGGTCATGCGGTCCAGGTAGGCGCGGTCGGCCGTACCGTCCCGGAACCCGATATGCATAAGCGCACAGGCCAGCGCCGCGTCGGTGCCGGGCCGCAGCTTCAACGCCATGTCCGCCTGCTTCATCGTGGCGTTGTCGTAGATGTCGACCACAACGATCTTCGCGCCGCGCTCCTTTCGGCCGCGCACGGCATGCGTCATCACGTTGACCTGCGTTGCCACCGCATTGGTGCCCCAGATGACGATGCAATCGGACTTGGCCATCTCGCGAGGATCCACTCCGGACAGCGCCCCGGTGCCCGCGTACCAGCCCGTCCAGGCCGTGTTGACGCATATGGAGCCGAATTCGCCCGAGTAGCGTTTGGCGTGCCGCAGCCGGTTGATGCCGTCGCGCTGCACAAGCCCCATGGTGCCCGCATAATAGAACGGCCAGACCGCCTCGGAGCCGTATCTTGCTTCCGCCTTCACGAAGGCGTCGGCGACGATGTCGAGCGCGTCGCTCCAGGCGACGGGGCGCCACCCGCCCGCGCCCTTGCCGCCCACGCGCTGCATGGGCAGCATCAGACGATCGGGGTTGTGGACCCGTTCCGCGTAGCGGGCGACTTTGGCGCAGATGACGCCGGCCGTATAGCTGTTGGCATCCGACCCGCGAACGCGTCCTATGGTGCGATTGTCGATCAGGTCCACCTCGAGCGCGCAGGTGGACGGGCAATCGTGCGGGCAGGCCGTATGGCCCTTGGCGATGGGAAGCGGCTTGTTCATGCGCCCCTTATATCAAAGCACACAGCCGCTTTCCTCATTCAATTTGACGATCCGAGGCATCCGGATCGTTCATGTGTCGCCGTGATGCTCAGACGGCCCTTCCGTACCGGGCGATCTCTTCGGGCGTCAGTGCCGGATAATCCGTATAGCCACGCTCGTCGCCGCCATAGAAGGTGCTTTCGTCCCATTTGGCCAGCGGCGCGCCCAGTTCGAGGCGCCGGACGAGATCCGGATTGGAGATGAAGGGCCGGCCAAAGCAGGCCATGTCGATCTCGCCGGAATCGACACGCTCCAGGGCCAGGTCGCGCGTGTAGCCGTTGTTGGCCATGTAGAGGCCGGAGAAATGATCCCTGAGGCTCCAGGGCTTGAAGCGGTTTACGTCGCGCTCGCCCCGCGTGGCGCCTTCGATGACGTGAAGATAGACCAGCTTGCGGCGCGACAACTCTTCCACATAGGGCACGAACACCTCTGCCGGGTCGCTATCGAGCAGATCGTTGGCCGGGCTGACCGGCGATATCCGGATGCCGGTGCGTTCGGCGCCCCAGATCTCCGTGACGGCGTCCACCACTTCGAGCGGGAAACGCAGGCGGTTTTCCACCGAGCCGCCATAGGCGTCGGTGCGCTTGTTGGCGCCGTCACGCAGAAACTGGTCGAGAAGGTAGCCATTGGCCGAATGAATCTCGACGCCATCGAAGCCGGCAGTCTTGGCCTGCCTGGCGGCATGCCTGTAATCGTCCACCACGCGTGGCAATTCCGAAATATCCAGCGCGCGCGGCGTCACCATGTCCTGCATACCGGCTTCGGTGAAGCTCTGCCCGTTCGCCTTCACCGCGGACGGCGCCACCGGCAGGGCACCGCCTGGCTGCAGGTCGGGGTGCGACACGCGTCCGACATGCCAGAGCTGAAGGTAGATGTGGCCGCCGGCCTCATGGACGGCGTCCGTCACCTTGCGCCACCCGACAACCTGGGAATCGGTCCAGATGCCCGGCGTCCAGGCGTAGCCACGGCCCTCGGGGGAAATATTCGTGGCCTCTGCGATGATCAGGCCCGCATCGGCGCGCTGGCGGTAATATTCGACGTGCATCTCCTTCGGCACGCCGTCCGGCGTTGCCCGGGAACGCGTCAGCGGCGCCATGGCGACACGGTTCCGCAGGCGCACTGGACCGAGATCGACCGGCTCGAAAATCTTATGCTGGCTCACGGGAAATACCCCTCTTCATTGGTCCGGAACGAACACGCTTCCGGCGGACGGAGTTCCCCGATATGGCTACGGCGAACTCTCCGCGCGTACGCAAAACCGTGAACGGAGCGTTCGAGATCGCGGAACAAGGCGGCAAGCACTTGAATTATCGACACGCATTCCATGCGGGAAATTTCGCCGACGTGCACAAGCACGCGCTTCTGGCTCGGCTTGTGGAAAGCTTCAAGCGCAAGGACAAGGCGTTCCGCGTCTACGATACCCATGCCGGCATCGGTGTGTACGACCTTGCGTCCGAAGCGGCGTTGCGCACCGGCGAGGCGAAAGCCGGCATCGACCTGTTCATGGCGAGCAGCGCGCGTTCGCACCCGCTCCTCGCCGCCTATGCCGGTGCTGTCGAAACGGTCGACAGCGAGGCCGGGCACAGGGCCTATCCAGGCTCGCCGATGCTGATCCGTCGCCTGCTGCGCCCTCAGGACAGGCTGTCGGCCTACGAACTGCATCCGGAGGACGCCAGGGCGCTGGCCGATACATTTGCCGGCGACGTGCAGGTGAAAGCCATTCACCTGGATGGCTGGCTTGCGCTCGGTGCCCATCTGCCGCCAAAGGAAAAGCGCGGAATGGTGCTGATCGACCCTCCCTTCGAGGAGGCGGGCGAGTTCCAACGCATCGTGGATCATCTGCAGAAGGCCGTGCGCCGCTGGGCGGGGGGGACGTTCGCGGTCTGGTATCCGATCAAGCGAAAATCGGATGTCGGCCAATTCCACGAGGCGCTGTCGGCCAGCCTCATACCCGATATCCTGGCGCTCGACTTCCTGCGCGAGGATTTCGGTGCGGAAGACAGGCTCGTCGGCTCCGGGCTGGTCGTCATAAACCCGCCCTACGGCTTCGCAGGGGAAGCCCGAACCATCATGGAAGTGTTGCTCCCCGTCCTCTCCCGTTCGTCCACGGCGCATTGTGGCATCAATGTGCTGGCGGCGGAGCGCATATGAGCTATGTTACCAGAGGTTGCATATCTCATACCGCCTGAGGGGACGAAACAGTCATGAAGCTCGGTATTCTGGCCGCGACAAGCGTGATGGCCAGCCTTGCGGCGGGGGCCGCTCAGGCCGCCGATTATTTTCGCGCCGTGCCGGAGGCACAGACGGCCGTCGTGGTACGCAGCAATGTGCCGGCGTGCAACGACCCTCGCGTCCTTGCGAAGATCGAGGACCAGTTCGAATATGGGGCGCCCAACGTCCAGGGCCGTCCGCTGGCCGTGATGGAATTTGCCGGGCTCCACGAGAAGGCATACTTCCCCGCCATCGGCTTGCGCACCGTCGAGCGCCGTTACTGCCAGGGGCAAGCCCTGGTGACCGGCGGCGACTACAAGGGCGGCACCACGGCCAACAACGTCTACTACGTCATCGAATATCCCATGGGCTTTGCGGGCGTCGGCTGGCGTGCGGAGGGCTGTTTCCTGGGTTATGATGCCTGGCGCGTCTACGGCGCCAACTGCCAATCGCTGCGTCGCTTCTGACGCGGCTTTCAATCGGGAAGCATCATGCGTCTTTTGTATTCCAAGCCTTCGCCCTATGCATCGAAGGTCCGTCTGGCCGCGCACCATTGCGACCTGAAACTGGAACTCGTCTCCACCGATACCGGCTCCGCGCCGGCAGAGCTGATTGCGGCCAACCCGCTCGGCAAGATTCCGGTTCTCCTTCTCGATGACGGCTCGTCCGTGCACGACAGCAAGGTCATCTGCGAATATTTCGACCGGCTCAGCGGAAATCTCCTGATTCCCCAAACGATGGACGCGTGGCTACAGGCTAAGCGGACGGAATCGCTGATCGACGGCGCGACGGAATGCGCGCAGCTTCGGCTGTACGAAGTCCGTTACCGGCCGGAGGAAATGCGCTACCAGCCGATGATGGACAAGCAGTGGGGCCGTGCGATGCGTGCCTTGAAGGTTCTGGATGGCGAAGTTGCCGCCCTGCCCGATCAGCCGAATATTGCTCATTTCGCGCTGGCCGCAGATCTCGGATGGTTGTCCCTCCGTTTCGGCGGTGAGTGGGAAGGCGAGAACCCGAATCTGGTCCGCTGGCTGGAGGAGTTCGCAAAGTCCTATCCGGCGTTCGAGGAATTGAAGCCTATGGCGTGACCGAACGTGGGGCAACACTGGCTTGATGGACGGAGCCGTTTCGCTTATCGTCAGAAGTGCCCCCGGGTGCTATTACACCCGAGGGCTTTTCACTACTTGACCAGAATAATCACCCGGAGCTTGGCCTGCCAGCCGCTCCGGGTTTTTCTGATGTGTAGCGTGATCACGAACGGTAGAACCATCGCTCCCACTCCTGATCGACGACAAGCCTGTTGCCTCAGCCTTGGAGGCTCATCGTCCAAGGCAGCGTTGGGCTGGCGCAACGCTTTACTGCTTTGCCCCGATGCCAGCCGCCCATTGAACGAACCGACGCAATCGCCTTTAGCGAAACGGTGCATCGATCCTATATCGAATAACAGAATGATTATCTTGGGCCACTTGATCGAGGCTCGCTGCGCCGCTATCTTCAGAAGTGGCCCCCGGGTGCGTTAACACCCGAGGGCCGTTCACTACATAGTCAGAAATTGAATCCGGAGCTTGGCCCGCCAGCCGCTCCGGGTTTTTCTGATGTGCAGCGTGATTACGATCGGTAGATCCATCGCTCTCACTCCTGATCGAGGACAAGCCTGTTGCCTCAGCCTTGGAGGCTCATCGTCCAAGGCAGCGTCGGGCTGGCGCAACGCTGTACTGCTTCGCCTCGATGCCGGACGCCCATAGGACGCGCCGACGCAATCGCCTTTAGCGAAAAGACGCATCGATTCCTATATCTGATATCAGCCGGACGACTGATCGACTTGATCGGGGATTGGAAGCCGATTATCGTCGGGAGTGTCCCTGGGTGCGTTAACAGCCAGGAACCTTGCACTACTTTGTTAAGAAAATGATCCGGAGCTTGGCCTGCCAGCCGCTCCGGGCTTTTCTGATGTGTAGCGTGATCACGATTGGTAGAACCATCGCTCTCACTCCTGATCGAGGACAGGCCTGTTGCCTCAGCCTTGGAGGCTCACCGTCCAAGGCAGCGTCGGGCCTGCGCAACGCTTTTCTGCTTCGCCCCAATGCCACGCTCGTAGCAGGCAAAATACAGGAGGTCGATTGCCATCCTGCAACTTTATTCCTATAAATCTAATCGGCCCGATGGGGAGTTACCGCTCCCACACCGGGCCTAACCATAACGCTCACAGCTAAGGAACAGGAGCATCATGGCTAATCCAGCCTCTAACATATTTCCTCCACCGTCTGCATCATTCCTTCCGCCTGCGGAAGACTGATGCACGTCCGGTTCAAGACCGGCGAATGGAGGCATATCCCCGGACGTCTCGTCGAGACCGAAGACGG
Organism: Aureimonas sp. OT7; assembly: GCF_014844055.1. Taxonomy (NCBI): domain Bacteria; kingdom Pseudomonadati; phylum Pseudomonadota; class Alphaproteobacteria; order Hyphomicrobiales; family Aurantimonadaceae; genus Aureimonas; species Aureimonas sp. OT7. Next base: position 2,187,514 of record NZ_CP062167.1, on the reverse strand, counting down.
CTATCTCCTGCCGGTGGATGCATTCACGGGCATCGCCCATAGAATCGTTCCCGAAGACCTGCTGACCGTCGCACGCAAGCTGGTGAAAACCGCAAGTGAGCGCCGTTGGCAGCTCCGCCAGTCGCAACTCAACCGGATGCGGCTCGAGCTCGCAAGGGAGTGCATCCAGCACGCCCTCGCGGATTGGGAAGTGAACTACTATTAGAGGTTGGCGGTGGGCGGTTTCGTCCGCGCTTCCGCCCCCTCGCCCAAAGCGAGTGGTCCGAAACGAGCGGTGCCGGAAGGCCGTCAGCCCTGCGGCGGCGGCACGCTGGAATCGTCGCGGCAATCTTTCAGCCAGACATCGTAGACCGGATGCTCCACGGCATTCAGGCCCGGCGAATCTGCAAACATCCACCCGGTAAAGATACGCCGGATCTCACGCTCCAGGGTGATCTCGTCCACCTCTACGAAGCTGTCGGTCTTCGGCGCTTCGTCCGGCGAGCGGCTGTAGCAGACGCGCGGCGTCACCTGCAGAGTGCCGAACTGGACCGTCTCGTTCACATAGGCGTCGAAACTGGTGATCCGGCCGGTGATCTTGTCGAGCCCGGAAAACACGGCGACACGATTTTCCAGCCGTGCTGCGTCAGCCGGTATCGCAGCCACGACGACAGCCACGGCAGCCAATGCCGTCCGCTTGCAGAGGGTGGACAGGCTCACGGCTGCCAGGCGTCGTAATCGCCGGTCACGCGCGGACGCTCCGCCGTATTGAGGAGCGAGCCCTTGGGGCGATAGGCCAGCGCAGTGCCCGTCAGGTTCTGCTGATGCGGTTTCTGCCAGGCGCGCGGCTGGTAGTCTTCCTGCGATGGCGGCGTATCCACACGGAAATGCATCCAGCCGTGCCAGCCCGTTCCGATGGCTGTCGCCTCGACGGGGCCATTGAAGACGACCCACCGACGCGAACCATCGGCGTTCTGGTAATAGACGTTGCCGCGCTCATCCTCGCCCACGCGCTTGCCGAAGCGCCAGGTGTAGAAGCGGGTTCCGATGGTCTGGCCGTGCCACCAGGTGAAGATTTCCAGCAGCCAGTCTTTCAACTTCATCGCGTCATTCCCGGTTTGCCGGACATGCCCGGCCTTGCCTGATCTGCATATGCGCCGAGACGGCGCAAATGTCCAATCACTCCAGCCCCAGCCGCGCCTTGACGAGGTCGTTCACGGCCTGGGGATTGGCCTTGCCGCCTGTCGCCCTCATGACCTGTCCGACAAACCAGCCGGCCAGTGTCGGCTTGGCCCTGGCCTGCTCGACCTTGTCGGGATTGGCCGCGATCACCTCGTCCACGGCTTTCTCGATGGCGCCCGTATCCGTCACCTGCTTCAGGCCCCGGCTTTCCACGAGCTCGCGCGGGTCGCCGCCCTCGGTCCAGACGATCTCGAAGAGATCCTTGGCGATCTTGCCAGAGATGACGCCCTCGCGGATCAGGTCCAGCACGGCGCCCATCTGCGCGGCGGTCACCGGTGTCTGGTCGATGGACAGCCCGTTCTTGTTGAGTGCGCCGAGAAGATCGTTGATGACCCAGTTCGCCGCCTGCTTGGCATCGCGTCCTTCGGCAACCTGCTCGAAAAAGTCGGCAATCGCCTTTTCCGATACAAGGATGGAGGCGTCATAGGCCGAGAGCCCCCCCGCGATCAGGCGCGCGCGCTTGTCGTCCGGCAGTTCCGGCAGCTTCTCCCCAAGTGCAGCCACGAACGCGTCGTCGAATTCCAGCGGCAGAAGGTCCGGGTCCGGGAAGTAGCGGTAGTCGTGCGCGTCCTCCTTGGTGCGCATGGATCGCGTCTCGCCCTTGGCCGGGTCGAAGAGGCGCGTTTCCTGCTCCACCGTCCCGCCATCCTCGATCAGGGCGATCTGCCGGCGGGCCTCGGCTTCGACGGCCTGTCCCACGAAGCGGATGGAATTGACGTTCTTGATTTCGCAGCGCGTCCCGAAGTCGCCACCGGGGCGGCGCACCGACACGTTGACGTCGGCGCGCATGGAACCCTGGTCCATGTTGCCGTCGCAGGTGCCGAGATAGCGCAGAAGCGTGCGAAGCTTGGTTAGGTAGGCCCTCGCCTCCTCCGCCGACCGGATGTCCGGCTTGGAGACGATCTCCATCAGGGCGACGCCCGAACGGTTCAGGTCGACATAGGACATCGTGGGATGCTGGTCGTGCATCGACTTGCCGGCATCCTGTTCCAAGTGCAGGCGCTCGATGCCCACCTCGATCTCCTCGAACTCGCCTTTCGAATCCGGCCCTACGGAAACCTTGACGATGCCCTCGCCGACGATGGGCTGCTGGAACTGCGATATCTGATAGCCCTGCGGCAGATCAGGGTAGAAATAGTTCTTCCGGTCGAAGACGGAACGGTTGTTGATCTTCGCCTTCAGGCCGATGCCGGTGCGCACGGCCTGCCGGACGCACTCCTCGTTGATGACGGGCAGCATGCCGGGCATCGCCGCGTCGACCAGGCTGACATTCTCGTTCGGCCCGGCGCCGAAGGTGGTGGAGGCACCCGAAAACAGCTTCGCCTCGGACAGGACCTGGGCGTGGACTTCCATCCCGACGATGATTTCCCAATCCCCGGTGGCGCCGGAAATGAATTTCTTCGGATCGGGTATGCGCGTATCGACGATGGTCATTCAACTATCTCGTATCGTTCGACGCAGCCGTATGACGGCGCATCCTGTCTTGCCGGAAAGGTTCGTCTACCACCATCTGGCGGGTGTGAAACGTCCCGCCGCCTGCTCGATCACCGAAGCCGTCGCAAACAGCGTCTCTTCGTCGAACGGACGGCCGATCAACTGCAGCGCCAGCGGCGTGCCCTGCCCCGACAGCCCCGCCGGCACGGCGATGCCCGGCAGGCCCGCCATGTTGACCGTGACGGTGAACACGTCGTTAAGGTACATCTTGACCGGATCGGAGTTCATCTCCTCGTCGCCGATGGCGAAGGCCGCGCTGGGCGTCGCCGGCGTCAGCAGCGCATCCACGCCATCGGCGAAGACGGTCTCGAAATCCCGCTTGATCAGCGTGCGGATTTTCTGCGCCTTCAGGTAATAGGCGTCGTAGTAGCCAGCCGACAGCACATAGGTGCCGATCAGAATGCGGCGCTTGACCTCTGCACCGAAGCCGGCCGCCCGCGTGTTCTCGTACAGCGAGGCGATGTCCTTGCCGGGCACGCGCAGGCCGTAGCGCACGCCGTCATAACGCGCCAAATTGGACGATGCCTCCGCCGGGGCCACGATATAATAGGCCGGCAGGGCGTATTTCGTATGGGGCAGCGTCACGTCGACGATGTCCGCGCCGGCATCGCGCAGCCAGGCGATCCCCTGCTGCCACAGGGCTTCGATCTCCTCCGGCATGCCCTCCACCCGGTACTCGCGCGGGATGCCGATGCGCATTCCCTTCACCGAGCGGCCGACGGACGCCTCGTAATCCGGCACGGGGCGGTCTACCGAGGTGGTGTCCTTGTCGTCCACCGAGGCCATCGATTTCAGCAGGATGGCGGCATCGCGGACATCGCGCGCGATCGGGCCGGCCTGATCCAGCGACGAGGCGAAAGCCACCGTGCCCCAGCGGGAGCAGCGGCCATAGGTGGGCTTGATGCCGACCGTTCCGGTGAAGGCGGCCGGCTGGCGGATCGAACCACCTGTATCGGTGGCCGTCGCGCCGGCGCACAGATGGGCGGCGACGGCCGCGGCCGACCCGCCGGACGACCCGCCGGGAACGAGGTTCCGGTTGGAGCCCTCGGCGCGCCAGGGGTTGACCACGGGGCCATAATGGCTGGTCTCATTGGACGAGCCCATGGCGAACTCGTCCATGTTGAGCTTGCCCAGCATCACCGCACCATCGGCCCAAAGATTGGCCGTCACGGTCGATTCGTAGCGGGGGCGGAAACCGTCCAGGATATGGCTGGCAGCCTGGGTGTGCTCGCCTTCCGTGGCGAACAAATCCTTGACGCCAAGGGGGATGCCCTCCAAAGCGCCGGCCGCGCCGGCGGCCAGCCGTGCATCGGAGGCCTGCGCCATGCCGCGCGCCTTGTCGGCGGTGACGCTGACATAGGCGTTGAAGGCCGGGTTCGCCGCATCGATGGCGGCAAGATAGGCGTCGGTCAGTTCGACGGCGGACAGGCTGCGCGCCTTGAGCGCGTCACGCGCTTCTGCAATGGTCAGGCTTGTCGGTTCGGTCATCGTGATATCGCAGTTCTGGAAAGCATGGACGGGCGGTTGTCTGGCCTACTCGACCACTTTCGGCACGACGAAATAATTGTCTTCGGACACGGGCGCGTTGGCGAGGATGTCCGCCACCTTGTTGCCGTCCGTCACCTTATCCTGCCGCTTCTTCATGGCCATGGGCGTCACTGAGGTCATCGGCTCCACGCCATCGACATTCACCTCGCCGAGTTGCTCGACGAAGCCGAGAATGGCATTCAGCTCGCCCTGCATCGAATCGAGCTGGTCTTCGGAAACGGCGATGCGCGCCAGGCGGGCGACGCGACGGACGGTTTCTTTATCGACGGACACGGGTACGGCCTTCCAAACAGGGATGACGAGATTTGCCCCGTCGCTATATCGGGCCGGGCGTCCGGGGGCAACGGTGCCGCCCGAACGCGCCTTGGCTTCAGGGCATCAAACCTCGAAGGGCACTCCGATCCGGGGCTTGACGACGCGCGATGCGTCCTCGTCCATGGCTTCCTCGAAACGCTCGGTGCCCTGGTCGAGCGGCGGGAACGTGCCCCAATGGATCGGCACGATCTTCTGGAACGCGAAATAGCGGCGGCAGGCGAGCGCCGCGACGGCCGCCCCCATGGTGAAGCGGTCGCCGATCGGCACGAGGCCGATCTGCGGATGATGCAACTCCTGGATCAGGGCCATGTCGCCGAAGATATCGGTATCGCCCATGTGGTAGATGCTGGGCCCGTCGGAAAAGTGGAAGACGAGGCCGTTCGGCATTCCCAGATAGGTCACCTGCCCGTCTTCCTCGACATTGCCGGATGAATGGAATGCCTGCGTGAAGGTGACGGAAAAGTCGTCGAATCGGAGCGTGCCGCCGGTATTGCCGGGCTCCACGTTCGCCACGCCCTTTGCGGCCAGCCAGTTGGCCAGCTCGAAATTGCCGATCACGCGCGCATCGGTTTGGCGGGCAATATCGAGCGTATCGCCCACATGGTCGGAATGACCGTGCGTCAGCGCGATATGCGTAACGCCCTTCGCCACCTCGGCGACATCACCGGTGAAATGGCGATTCCCCGTCAGGAACGGATCGACGAGAATCGTGCTCGATCCGGCCTCGATCCGGAAGGCCGAATGGCCGTAATAGGTCAGTCTCATGCTAGAAGCGCTCCGCGTGCGTGATACGCCATATGTGACGCCATACCCCGGGGGATCAAGAACCGATGGCCATCGTGGAAATTGCGGATCTTTCCGCCCTTCTGCCCGCCGGAACCGTGGTTGCCGGGCTCGACCTCGGCACCAAGACCATCGGCCTTGCCGTGTCGGACCTCGGCCTGCGGTTCGCTACGCCGCGCCCCGTACTGGCCCGCGTGAAGTTTACCCAGGATGCGGCGGCCCTGCGCAAGGCGCTGGACGAAGCCCGCTGCGGTGCCATCGTGCTGGGGCTGCCGCTCAACATGGATGGCAGCGAAGGGCCCCGTGTCCAGTCGACACGGGCATTCGCGCGCAATTACAGCCGGCTGGACGAGAGGCCCATCGCCTTCTGGGACGAGCGGCTCTCCACTGTCGCGGCCGAGCGCGGCATGATCGAGGCCGACCTGTCGCGGCGCAAGCGCGCCGCGAAGATCGATTCGGCGGCGGCCGCCTTCATCCTGCAAGGCGCGCTCGACAGGCTGGCCGGGCTGGCCTATGAGCAGAACTCGATATGAGCCCAGCACAGACCACCCCCGCCCCGACGCGCCGGCACCTGACCGGGATCGCGCAGCTTTCGCTGCCGGACATCCATCACCTGCTCGATCTCGCCGAAAGCGAAATCGCCGTCAGCCGCTCGCGCGACAAGAAGAAGTCCGCCCTGAAAGGGCGTACGCAGATCAACCTCTTCTTCGAAGCGTCCACCCGCACGCAATCCTCGTTCGAGCTTGCAGGCAAACGCCTCGGCGCCGACGTCATGAACATGTCGGTGGCCAACTCCTCGGTGAAGAAGGGTGAAACCCTCGTCGATACGGCGATGACGCTGAATGCGATGCGGCCCGATATCCTCGTTGTGCGCCATCACGCCGCCGGCGCCGTCGCGCTGCTGGCACAAAAGGTGGACTGCTCCGTCGTCAACGCAGGCGACGGTGCGCACGAGCATCCGACGCAGGCGCTTCTGGACGCGCTCACCATCCGCCGCCGGAAAGGGCGGGTCGCGGGACTGTCCGTCGCCATCTGCGGCGACGTTCTGCACAGCCGCGTCGCGCGGTCCAACATCCTGCTTCTCAATGCATTGGGCGCAGAAGTCCGCGTGGTCGGCCCGTCCACCTTGATGCCCTCCGGCATCGAGGACATGGGCGTCAGCGTCCATCGCAACATGACCGAGGGTCTGCGCGGCGTCGACGTCGTGATGATGCTGCGCCTTCAGCGCGAGCGCATGGAGGGCGCGTTCGTACCCTCCGTCCGCGAATATTTCCGGCATTTCGGGCTGGACGCCGAGAAACTGGCGCTGGCCCGGCCCGATGCGCTCGTCATGCATCCGGGCCCGATGAACCGCGGCGTCGAAATCGCCTCCGGCATCGCCGACGGGCCGCAAAGCGTGATCGAGGAACAGGTTGAGATGGGCGTCGCCGTGCGCATGGCCGTCATGGAATGGCTGGCCGGCAACGACGGAGACATTGCATGAGAACCCGCCCGCTCGTTATTGAAAACGCAAGGATAATCGATCCGTCACGCAATCTCGACGAGGTCGGGGCGATCATCGTTCGGGACGGCGCGGTGGCCGCATGCGGGCGCGATGCGCTGAATGCCGGCCATCCCGACGGCGCCGATGTCATCGATGCACGCGGCCTTCTCGCCATCCCGGGCCTCGTGGATGCACGCGTGTTCATCGGCGAGCCGGGTTTCGAGCATCGCGAAACGATCCATTCCGTGGGAGAGGCGGCCGCCGGCGGCGGTGTCACCTCCATCCTGACCATGCCCGATACCAACCCGGTGATCGACGAGGTCGCGCTGGCCCAGTTCGTCATGCGTACCGCGCGCGAGACATGCGCGGTCAACGTGTTTCCCTCCGCGGCGCTGACACGCGGCCTGCTGGGCCAGGAGATGACGGAGATCGGCATTCTCACCGAGGCCGGGGTCCATACATTCACCGAGGGGCGGCGGACGCTGTCCAACCCGGCGCTGATCCGCCGCATCATGACTTATGTGCGGGATTTCGACGCCTTGTTCTGCCACGAAACGCAGGATGACGCGCTGACCGGCTCGGGCGTGATGAACGAAGGGCTTCTTGCCTCCTGGCTCGGCCTGCCGGGCATCCCGCGCGAGGCCGAAACGATCCCGCTGGAGCGCGACCTGCGGCTCGCGGCGCTGACGGGCGTTCGATACCACGCCGCGCAATTGTCGTGCGGCATGTCCGTGGATGCCATGCGCCTTGCCAAGGACAAGGGCGTCTCGGCGACAGCCGGCGTCTCCATCAACCACCTGACGCTCAACGAAAACGATATCGGCGAGTATCGCACCTTCTTCCGCCTGTCGCCGCCGTTGCGCCGCGAGGAAGACAGGCAGGCCATGGTCGACGCCCTGGCAGACGGCACGCTGGACATCATCGTCTCTTCGCACGATCCGCAGGATGCCGACGTAAAGCGCCGCCCTTTCGCGGAGGCCGCGGCCGGCGCCATCGGCCTGGAAAGCCTGCTTCCCGCCGCCTTGCGGCTTTATCATTCCGGCGCGGTCCCCCTGATGCGCCTGCTGTCCGCCCTCACCATCGGTCCGGCCCGGATGCTGAAGCTGGATGGCGGCACGCTGGCGCCGGGCAAGCCGGCGGACATCACCCTCGTCGATCTCGACCGGCCCTTCATCTTCGGCCCCGGCGATATCCGCTCCCTGCAGAAAAACACCGCATTCGAGAATGCGCGCTTCCAGGGGCGCGCGGTCTGTACCATCGTCGGCGGAAAAGTCGTCTATCGATTGGCGGAGGATGATGCGTGATGGCGATGATGGGGGACCTGCCCGTACAGACGGCGCTGCTGGCAGCCTGTATCGGCTATCTATGCGGCAGCATCCCCTTCGGCCTCGTATTGGCACGGGCCTTCGGCTTTGGGGATATCCGCAAGATCGGGTCCGGCAATATCGGCGCCACCAACGCATTAAGAACCGGCAACAAGCCATTGGCCGCGCTCACTTTGGCCGGCGACATACTTAAGGGTACTATCCCTGTGCTGATCGGCTGGCGCTGGGGCGTCGAAGTCGCGTGCATCGCCGGCCTCTTCGCCTTTCTCGGCCACCTCTTTCCCGTCTGGCTGGGTTTCAAGGGCGGCAAGGGCGTTGCCACCTATATCGGCGTCCTACTGGGTTTGGCTCCGCTGGGAGTCGCCATCTTTGCGGCCATCTGGCTCGCGATGGCGCTGTTGTTTCGATATTCCTCGCTGGCGGCGCTGACAGCGACACTTGTCGTTCCGATCGCACTTTGGCTGCTCGGCTATGACACCATAGCCGGCCTTGCCGCGCTTTTGACCGTGCTGGTTTATCTGAAGCACCATGCCAACATCCGCCGGCTTGCCACTGGAACGGAAACGAAAATCGGCTCGAAGGGCTGACAGGCGTGCCCATGGACGCGGTCCTTCCGGATGAGGAGAAGGTGGCTCGCCTGCAACTCGTGCGCGGACGGGGTATCGGGCCCGCCAGCTTCAAGGCGCTGATCGCCGCGCATGGCGATGCCGTGACCGCGGTACGCGCCATTGCGGACCGCAACGGCAAGGCCGGCCACCGCTTCCAGCCGGCAGAGCGCGGGCAGGCCGAAACGGAGATCGAAAAGGCCACGCGGTTCGGCGCGCGCATCGTCTTCCACGGCGAGGCTGATTATCCGCCTGCCCTGGCGCGGCTGGCGCCGCCCCCGCCGGTGTTGACGGTGATGGGAGACGCAGCCCTTCCGAAACGCCGGGCGCTTGCCATCGTCGGTGCGCGCAACGCCTCCCTGGCCGGCAGCCGCCTGGCGCACAGCCTTGCGCAGGCAGCGGGCCACGCAGGGCTCACGGTCGTGTCCGGCCTGGCGCGCGGCATCGACACCGCAGCCCATGAAGGCAGCCTTGCCACCGGTACGGCAGGCATCTTCGCCGGAGGGCTCGACCGGCCGTATCCGCCCGAGAACAAGCCGCTCATGCGGCGCATCCTCGATCACGGCGGGTGCCTCATATCGGAAATGCCATTCGGCTGGACGGCCCGCGCGGCCGATTTTCCACGTCGCAACAGGCTGGTGGCCGGACTTGCGGACGGATTATTGGTGGTTGAGGCCGCCTTGCGGTCGGGCTCGCTCATCAGCGCCCGCCTGGCACAGGCGATGGGTCGGCCGGTGCTGGCCGTTCCCGGCTCTCCCCTCGACGCGCGGGCAGAGGGGCCGAACGACCTGATCCGCCAGGGCGCGATCCTGATACGCGACGGGGCCGACCTTGCCGAGGCGCTTGGATTGGAAGCAGGGCTTCTGCCCGGCCTTTCCAGCGCGATCGGCGTCGAGGGCCCCGAGGCTGCGGAGGACCGTACCGTCATCGACGCGCTGGGCACGGTACCCGTGACCGTGGACGAGTTGGTGGTGCACACGGGCAGCTCGGCACGCCACATCCAGCAGTTGTTGATGGAGCTGGATCTGGCCGGCCGCCTGCAGCGTCATGCCGGTGGTCGGGTGTCCCTTTATCGTTGATCCGCCGGCCGGCGGATTCCACTGTCGGACTTGACCGGCGCAACCACGCTGTCCATGTGAGCGCAGCACCATGATTCGGGCGGGGTGGCGGAATCGGCCGCCGCGCAACAAACATCCGGGACAAATTGCCTATGGACGTCGTCATCGTCGAATCGCCGGCCAAAGCGAAGACGATCAACAAGTATCTCGGAAGCGATTACAAGGTACTCGCTTCGTTCGGGCACGTGCGCGACCTGCCGCCCAAGGACGGCTCCGTGCGCCCGGACGACGACTTCTCCATGGAATGGGAGGTCGGCAAGCCGAGCCAGAAGCGATTGAGCGAGATCGCCCAGGCGGTCAAGGGTGCGGACGGCCTCATCCTGGCCACCGACCCCGACCGCGAGGGCGAGGCCATTTCCTGGCATGTGCTGGAAGTCCTGCGGCAGAAGCGCGTCATCGGCCAGAAGCCGGTGCGCCGCGTCGTATTCAACGCCATCACCAAACAGGCCGTGCTGGAAGCTATGGCCAACCCGCGCGAGATCGACGCGCCGCTGGTGGACGCCTATCTGGCGCGCCGCGCCCTGGACTACCTCGTCGGCTTTACCCTGTCGCCCGTCTTGTGGCGCAAATTGCCCGGCGCGCGTTCGGCGGGGCGCGTGCAATCGGTGGCGCTGCGCCTCGTCTGCGACCGCGAATCCGAGATCGAGCGGTTCAAGCCGGAAGAATACTGGAAAATCCTCGCCCGGCTCGAAACGCCGCGTGCCGAAAGCTTCACTGCCCGGCTGACCGGCTTGGAGGGCAAGAAGCTGGACAGGCTTGCCGTGGACAATGGCGAGCTGGCCGGCAGGATCCGCTCCATGCTGGAGGGGGCGAGCTTCCGCGCCACGGGCGTCGAGGCCAAGCCCACCAAGCGCAATCCCGGCCCGCCCTTCACCACCTCGACGCTGCAGCAGGCGGCCTCCGCCAAGCTCGGCTTCTCGGCATCCCGCACGATGCAGGTGGCGCAGCGACTTTATGAGGGCATGGATATCGGCGGTGAGACGGTGGGTCTCATCACCTACATGCGTACCGATGGCGTGCAGATGGCGCCGGAGGCCGTCACCGCCGCGCGTACCGCTATCGCCTCCACCTTCGGCGAGCGTTATCTGCCGGAAAAGCCGCGCTATTACTCCACCAAGGCAAAGAACGCCCAGGAAGCGCACGAGGCGATCCGCCCCACGAGCTTCGACCGCCATCCCAAGGAGATGGAGCGGTTTCTGGACCGGGACCAGGCACGGCTTTACGAGCTGGTCTGGAAGCGGGCGATCGCCAGCCAGATGGCCTCGGCCGAGATCGAGCGCACCACGGTCGACATCCTGGCCGAAAACGGTGGCAGCAAGGCCAATCTGCGCGCCACCGGTTCGGTTATCCGGTTCGACGGCTTCATCGGCGCCTATATCGACCACCGGGACGACAGCCGCCCCGCTGCGGAGGCGCAGGACGACGACGACGAGTCGGCGCGCCTTCCGGAGGTGCGCGAGGGCGAAGACCTCAAGCGCCTCGGCATCGATTCCAGCCAGCACTTCACCGAGCCGCCCCCGCGCTATTCGGAGGCATCGCTGATCAAGAAGATGGAAGAGCTCGGCATCGGCCGGCCGTCCACCTACGCCGCGACGCTGCAGACGTTGGAAGACCGCGAATACATCGTGCAGGACAAGCGCAAGCTGCTGCCCGATTCGAAGGGCCGGCTGGTAACGGCCTTCCTGCACAATTTCTTCGACAAGTATGTCGAGTACGACTTTACCGCCGAACTGGAGGCCAAGCTCGATCGGATCTCGGCGGGCGAGCTTTCGTGGAAGGATGTTCTGCGCGAGTTCTGGCGGGACTTCTCCTCGCATGTCGACCAGACGAAGGAGTTGCGCGTTACCGACGTCCTGGACGCGCTCAACGAGGAGCTCGCCCCGCTGGTGTTCCCCGAGCGGGAAGACGGCGGAGATCCGCGCATCTGCCCGCGCTGCGGCAACGGCAAGCTGTCGCTGAAGCTCGGCCGTTTCGGAGCCTTCGTCGGCTGTTCGAACTACCCGGAATGTGGCTTCACGCGGCAGTTGGGCACCAACATGTCGGCCGAGGCGGTGGACACCACGAACGATCCACAGGAACTGGGAGCCGATCCGGATACGGGCGAAGCGATCACCCTTCGCAACGGGCGCTTCGGTCCTTACGTGCAGCGTGGGGAAGGCAAGGAGGCGAAACGCTCGTCGCTGCCGAAAGAGTGGGTGCCCGCCGAAATCGATTTCGACAGGGCGCTCAAGCTCATCAAACTCCCGCGCGAGGTGGGAACGCATCCCGAAAGCGGCAAGCCGATCCTGGCGGGCCTTGGACGCTACGGCCCGTTCCTGCAGCATGACGGCGGCTACGCCAACCTCGAATCCATCGAGGACGTGTTCTCCGTGGGCCTGAACCGCGCCGTGACGGTGCTGGCGGAAAAGAAGGAACGCGGCGGCCGTGGCCGCTCCACCCCGGCCGCCATCGCGACACTCGGCGAGCATCCCACCATCGGCGGGGCGATCACCGTGCGTGACGGGCGCTTCGGCCCCTACGTCAATGCAGGCAAGGTGAATGCCACACTGCCCAAGGGCAAGGACCCCGCCGGCGTTACCCTTGAAGAAGCGATCCAGCTCCTGAACGAGCGGGCAGAGAAAACCGGCACGAAGGTGAAGAAGGCTCCCGCAAAGAAAGCGGCGGCGCCAAAGAAGGCGGCAGCGGAGAAGACTGCTGCGCCGAAGGCAAAGTCTGCCGCCCGGCCGAAAGCCAAGGCCGGCGCCAGGACGAAAGCGGACAAGGAGTAGCATGGCGCGTCGCCCGAAGGGAGAAACCCGGCAAGAGGTAAAGGGCCGGCCGGACCTTACCCGCGAGGAAGTGTTGCGCTTCATCGCGGAAAACCCCACCCGGGCGACCAAGCGTGACATCGCCAAAGCCTTCGGTATCAAAGGCGACATGCGCGCCGCGCTGAAGGACATCCTGAACGACCTTCAGGCGGAAGGCGTCCTCGAGGGCGGGCGCAAGAGCTACTCCACGCCGGGCGTGCGGCCGGCCATCGGGGTAGCCGATGTGCGGGGCCGCGACGACGATGGCGGCCTGATCGCCGAACCCGTCTCGTGGAACGAGGAAGAGTTCGGGGAGAAACCGCGCTTCCGGCTGCGTCAACCCCGCAATGGAGCGGCGGCAGGCGTCGGCGACAGGGTTCTGGCCCATTTGGACTACGACGAGGAAGGTGGACCCGCGGCACGTGTGATCCGCGTTCTGGACCGCAAGAAGGTTCTGGCGCTCGGTGTTTTCCGCAGCCGCCGGGGCGGCGGCGGCCGCGTCGAGCCCGTAGAGCGCAAGCAGCCCGAATTCATGGTGGCCGCCGACGAGACCAAAGGCGCACGCGACGGAGATCTCGTCGAGGTGGAGCCCCATCGGGCGCACAAGGCCGGTTTGCCGATGGCGGCCGTCGTCGAGGTGCTGGGTGCGCTCGGCACGGAAAAGGCCATATCCACCATCGCCCTGCATGCCCATGGCATACCGCATGTGTTTCCGAAGGCGGTGATGGACGAGGCCGAAGAGGCCGGCCCCGCCGATATGGACCATCGCGAAGACTGGCGGGATCTGCCACTCGTAACCATCGACCCGCGCGATGCCAAGGATCATGACGACGCCGTGCACGCGGCGCCCGACCCGGACCCGGCCAACCCCGGAGGGCATGTGGTCACCGTCGCCATCGCCGACGTGTCCTTCTATGTGCGGCCGGGCACGAAGCTGGATGCGGAAGCGCGGTTGCGGGGCAATTCGGTCTATTTTCCCGACAGGGTCGTGCCGATGCTGCCCGAGCGCATCTCCAACGATCTCTGCTCGCTGCGCGAGGGCGTGGACCGCCCGGCGATCGCTGTCCGCATCGTGTTCGGCAGCGATGGCGGCAAGCGCAGCCATCGCTTCCACCGCATCATGATGCGCAGCCACGCCAAGCTGGCCTACGAGGATGCGCAGGCCGCTATCGACGGCTCCCCCGGCGACATCCCCGCGGACCTCGTTTCCAATGTGCTGCGGCCGCTGTGGAACGCCTATGCGGCGCTGTCCGATGCGCGCCGGCGCCGCCAGCCGCTGGAACTGGACCTGCCCGAGCGCAAGCTCAAATTGCGTCCGGACGGCAAGGTGGACCGCGTCATCGTTCCGGAGCGGCTGGACGCGCATCGCTTGATCGAAGAGATGATGATCCAGGCCAACGTCGCCGCCGCCGAAACGCTCGAGGGTGCGCGCCAGGCATTGATCTATCGCGGCCATGATTCCCCTTCCCTGGCGCGGCTGGAATCGCTGCGCGAGTTCCTGCGGACACTAGAGATTCCGTTGGCGAAAAGCGGCGCGCTGCGCCCGTCGCACTTCAACGAAATCCTGGCGCAGGTGCGCGACACGGAACATGAAAGCCTCGTCAACGAGGTTGTCCTGCGCTCGCAGAGCCAGGCGGCCTATACGCCGGAGAATATCGGCCATTTCGGCCTGAATCTGATGCGCTATGCGCATTTCACCTCGCCGATCCGCCGCTACGCGGACCTGATCGTGCACCGCGCGCTGGTCACCGCGCTCGGCCTCGGGCAAGGCGGCCTCAGCCGCCAGGACGAGGAGACGCTGGAGGCGACGGCCGAGGAGATATCGAAAGCGGAGCGCCGCGCCATGGCGGCGGAGCGCGATACGGTCGACAGGCTGATCGCCCATCATCTGGCCGACCATCTGGGCGACAGTTTCGACGGGCGCATCACCGGCGTCACGCGGGCCGGCCTGTTCGTGCAACTTCCGACTTTCGGCGCCGACGGTTTCGTGCCGATGGGCAGCCTCGGCAATGATTACTACCATTACGACGAGACGGGCCATATGATCGTCGGGCAACGCAGCCAGCGAGGTTACAGGCTGGGCGATGCGGTCGAGGTCCGGCTGGTGGAAGCCATCCCCCTGGCCGGGTCCATGCGCTTCGAGATGCTGAGCGAGCCCAGGGAGTTGCCCGGCTCGACCGCCTCGCACCACAAGGCGCGCGGACGCATGAAGCGGCCGGGCGGCAGAAGCGGCCCGCCCCGTGGCCGCAGAAGGAGGGGTTGATGACGGTACGGCAGGAAACCCGGCTCGAACTCGGCGGCAAGGCCGGGCAGCGGGATCTTCTCACCGCGCTGAAGCGCGGCTTCCTGTGCCGTTGCCCCGATTGCGGCAAGGGCCGCCTGTTCAAGAGCTTTCTGCGCAGCGTGGATGCCTGCGCACAATGCGGCGAGACCTACCATCATCATCGCGCCGACGACCTGCCCCCCTATCTGACGATCTTCATCGTCGGGCATGTCGTGGTTGCCCTGTTCATGGGCGTCGAGGAAATCGGGGACCTGCCATTGTGGGCGCATCTGGCGATCTGGGTTCCACTCACAACCGTCTTCACCCTCGCTCTGCTGCAGCCGATCAAGGGCGCCACGATCGGCCTGCAATGGGCCCTGCGCATGCATGGCTTCGGCGGCGAAGACGAGACGATCGACCACTGATCGCCATGGACGCGCCCGCCCGGATCAAACCCGCCATCCATGATGCCGCATCGCTGTTCGTCATCGATGCAAGCGGGCGCGAACCGCGCGTACTGGCCGGCCGTCGCGCTTCGGGCCATGTCTTCATGGCCGGCAAGACGGTGTTTCCGGGAGGGCGGGTCGATCCGGACGACAGCCGGCTGGCGCGTCGCTACGAGATTTCCCCGCCGGCATGCGCGCGGCTTCTGGCCGGTACGCGCCGCGGTTTCACTGCCAATCGCGCCACCGCGATCGCACTGGCCGCCATCCGCGAAGGCTTCGAGGAGGCCGGCATCATGATCGGCAGGCCGGGAGCGTTCCGCGCACCCTGCCCGGCCTGGGCCGCCTTCGAGGAGCGCGCGATCGAACCCGCGCCGGACCTCCTGACACCGGTAGCGCGCGCCATCACGCCGCCGGGCCAGAAGCGGCGCTTCGACGCGCGCTTTTTTGCCGTGGATGCGCGTCATATCGCATGGCGTACAGAAGCCGATGCGCTGCCGAGCGACGAGTTGGACGACGTGGCGTGGATGAGCTTCGAGGAGTTGAAGGGGCAACCGCTGGCGGAAATCACGCAACTGATACTTTCCGGCCTTATACGACGCATCGCAGACGGCAACCTGTTCGACTCGTCGGTCCCGATGGTCGTGCATCGCCGGCAGCCGAACGGCTTCCAAACCATCTTCGTCTGAGCGGCGGGCCATCATGAAGCAGGATGCAGGGCGGCCATCGGGGCCGGACGAGGTTACCGACTGGCTCGGCGCCGCCGCAGCCATCGCCTCGATAACGGCGGTCGGAATTGCCCTTGGGCTCGGACTGCCGCTGCTCAGCGTCATCCTGGAACGGCGCGGCGTATCGTCCACGATGATCGGCCTGAACACCGCCGTAGCGGGCCTGGCATCCTTGATCGCCACCCCGCTGACGACGCCGATGGCCCGCCGCTTCGGCGTGCGGCAGACCATGATGGCCTGCATCGTGGCCGCTTCGGCGTCGGCACTGGGCTTCTACTACTTCACCTCGCTGGCAGCCTGGTTTCCGCTGCGGCTGGTATTCCATTTCGCCGTCACGACCATGTTCGTGCTGTCCGAATTCTGGATCAACACGGCCGCTCCCCCCGGGCGACGGGGTCTCGTGCTGGGCATCTACGCCACATGCCTGGCGCTCGGCTTCGCCGGCGGCCCGTTCATCTTCTCGCAGGTCGGCTCGCAGGGCCTGACGCCCTTCGCACTGGGGGCCGGGATCATTCTCGCGGCGGCAATTCCGCTGGTCGCGGCATGGCACCGCGAGCCGCCCATCGAAAAATCCCACCGCGACGCCGGCTTCCGCCGCCACATCTTTTCCGTGCCGGCCGCCACCGCGGCCGTGCTGGTGTTCGGCGCGGTCGAAGCCGGGGGCTTTGCGCTCTTCCCGGTGTTCGGCAGCCGGCTCGGCCTGGACGAGGCATCGGCGGCGCAGCTGCTGACAGCCGTCGGGCTTGGCAGCGTCGCCCTGCAGATTCCCATCGGCCTGGTCAGCGACCGCGTGCGCGACAGGCGGCACTTGCTGCTTCTGTTCGCCCTCGTCGGGCTTGCCGGCTCCCTCGCCCTGCCCTTCCTGTCACTGAACTGGTGGGCCATGGCGGCAGTGCTGTTCGTGTGGGGCGGCGTCGTGGCCGGGCTCTACACCGTCGGGCTGGCGCATCTGGGCTCGCGTCTGTCCGGCGCGGATCTGGCGTCGGCCAACGCAGCCTTCATTTTCTGCTACTCCATCGGAATGCTGGTCGGTCCGCAATGGATCGGCGGTGCGATGGACCTGTTCGGGAGCAGCGGGTTCGCGTGGTCCATCGCATCCATGTTTGCGGCCTATTTCGTTTTCATGGCCTTCCGGCTGGCGAAAACAAGCGGAAGAACTTGACTTCGCGGCCTTTCCGAGTAGTGTCCGCCGCAAATGCCGGCGGTGGGTGCACCGTTCTGCCGGTTCACCAATTCCCAAACGGATAGACCGCAATGGCCAAGGCAACCACGATCAAGATCAAGCTGCTCAGCACCGCTGACACCGGCTATTTCTATGTCACGACGAAGAACAGCCGCACGATGACCGAGAAGATGGTCAAGACCAAGTATGATCCGGTCGCGCGCAAGCACGTCGAGTTCCGCGAAGCGAAGATCAAGTAATCTTCCACGCGCCGGGGCTCTGCCCTTGCTGCATTCAAGGCCCGGCTCTGCCGGGCCTTTTTAGTTTATGCCGCGTCGCCCAGAAACTGCTTGATGGTGTCGATGAAGTGCGTGACGGAAATGGGTTTGGAAATGTAGGCCTCGCAGCCGCCCTGCCGGATTCGCTCTTCGTCGCCCTTCATCGCGAATGCCGTCACGGCGATCACGGGAATCGACTTCAACGCATCATCGGCCTTGAGCTTGCGCGTCACGTCGAGACCGGAAATCTCAGGTAGTTGAATGTCCATCAGGATCAGGTCGGGCCGATGCTCTCTTGCCAGATCCATTGCCGCCAGCCCGCTGCGCGTATGCACCGTCCGGTAGCCATTGGCCTCGATCAGGTCGCGGAAGAGCTTCATGTTCAGCTCATTGTCTTCGACGATCATCACTGTCTTGGACATCCGCAATACTCCAAAGTCCGGCCGATGTTGCGGACAGGCAGACTTCTCCCGCATCCTCGCATCGAGTCGTAGAACGATATCATTTAAGAATTGAGAATCGAGAACAACGCAAATTGTCGGACGCTTCTTCATGCTTGATTCACACGGCCGAAAGCCGCGCACCATGGCCCCGGAGGCAGCCGAGAGCCTTTCCATAGAAGGACTGTCTTTCCTGGCGCAGAACGAAGAGGAGTTTCTTCGTTTTCTGGCGCTGTCCGGCCTGACGGTTGGCGAGTTGCGGCAGGCGGCGCAAAGCAAGGCCTTCCTGGCCGGGGTCCTGGATTACATTCTCGGCAACGAGAAGACGCTTCTGGCCTTCGCGGCCCATGCCGGCGTCTCGCCCGACAGCGTGGGGGCCGCCCGCAGCGCGTTGGCCCCCGTTTTTGGAACCTCCGATTGAGATGGCCTCCCGCAAGCCGCAAACGGCCGGCCCCCTCGTCTGCGATATCGCACGGCATCACGATCATCTGCTCGTCCTCGACGTCGACGAGGTCGTGCTTCAGTTCATCGACCCGTTCGTCGCCCTGCTTGCCGAGGTGGGCGCGCATCTGAAGCCTGATTCTTTCCGGCTGACCGGCCAGGTCCGGTCGCAGTCCACCGGGGCAGCCCTGGGCGGCGACGAGCTCCAGGGGCTCATGCACCGCCTGTACGAGGAACAGGCCGTGCGGCAGATGCCGGTCGCCGGCGTCGTCGACGCTCTCGACCGGCTTGCCGGCCGGGCCGATATCGTTTTCCTGACCGCGATGGCGCCACGCTGGCACCAGACACGCAGGCTGCATCTCGACGCATCCGGCCTGCCCTATCCGATGATCGCCACGGAGAGGGACAAGGGCGCGGTCATCTGCGAATTGCAGGAGCGGTGGCCCGGCACGGTCGCCTTTGTGGACGACCTGCCCTCGAACCTGGAAAAAGTCCGCCGCAGCGCGCCGCAGACCCGGCTTCTCCATGTTATGGCCAGCAGGCTGTTCTGGCCGTATCTTCCCAGCCTGCCGCACGGCGTCGCCAGCGCCCGGACGTGGCAGGAGGCCGAGGACCGGATCGGCCGCCTTCTTTCGGGAGAATGATCCATTGAGCGATGGAGGTGCCTTCTGCCGCGACTGCCTGACGGCGCAGCCGGCCGGAACACGGCGCTGCATCGCCTGCGGAAGCCCGCGCGTCCTGCGCCATCCTGAACTGAATGCCCTGTCCATCGCCCATATCGATTGCGACGCATTCTATGCGACAGTGGAAAAGCGCGACCGGCCCGACCTTGCCGACAAGCCGGTCATCATCGGCGGACGCAGGCGCGGCGTGGTGCTGACATGCTGCTACAATGCGCGGATCTATGGCGTGCGCTCGGCGATGCCGATGTTCAAGGCGCTCGAGCTCTGCCCTCATGCCGTGGTGCTGAAACCCGACATGGCCAAGTACAGGGAGGTCGGCCTTGCCGTGCGCGAGCGGATGCGACGCCTGACGCCGGTGGTGGAACCCCTGTCCATCGACGAAGCGTTCCTGGACCTCGGTGGCACCGAATTGCTCCACAAGGCGACGCCGGCCCTTTCGCTGGCGCGGCTTGCCGATGCCGTGGAACGCGAGTTGGGAATCGGCGTATCGATCGGCCTGTCGCACAACAAATTCCTCGCCAAACTGGCGTCGGACCTGCAGAAGCCGCGCGGTTTCTCCGTCATCGGCAAGGCGGAGACCACGGATCTTCTGGCCGGCCGCAAGGTGACGTCGATCTGGGGCGTGGGCTCGGCGACGGCGCGCAGCCTGTCGGCCGACGGCATCACGATGATCGGGCAGTTGCAGGAGATGGAGCTGGAATCTCTCATACGTCGCTATGGCGTCATGGGCCAACGCCTGTGGCGGCTTTCCCGCGGGATCGACGACCGGCGCGTCGACCCGACCGGCGAGGCGAAGAGCATTTCCGCCGAGACGACGTTCGACAAGGATCTGTCGCACCCCGAAGAGCTGCTGCCGATCCTGCGCACGCTCTGCGAGCGGGTCGCACACAGGCTCAAGCAGACCGAACTTGCCGGCACGACCGTCGTACTGAAGCTGAAGACAGCGGATTTCCGCACACGGACGCGCAATCGCAAGCTTGCCGACCCGACCCGCCTTGCCGACCGGCTTTTCGCGACGGGGCGCGAGCTTCTCCAGCGTGAGTTGGACGGAACGCGGTTCCGGCTGCTCGGCATCGGCTGCAACGAGTTTGCACCCGCAGTGCACGCCGATCCGCCCGACATGCTGGATCCCGGCCTGCAGAAGCGCGCCAAAGCAGAGGCGGCGCTCGATTCGCTGCGTGGACGCTTCGGCGACCGCTCTATCGAAACCGGCTACACGTTTCGGCCGCAGTCCCGCGCCAAGGATGGCGGCTGAACCGAGAGTGAGTCGATGATGAAGCGATCCCCTGCCTTGGCAGCGTCCGCCCTCCTTTTCCTGTCATCCCACGCGCTGGCCGGCGAAGCCGAAATCAATGCGGCCGCCGATGCCGCGGCACGCACGATCATGCAGCGGCATGACGTGCCGGGACTTGCCATCGCGGTCACCCGGAACGGAGAACGCCATGTCTTCAATTACGGCGTTGCCGCGCGCGACTCCGGCCTGCCCGTCACCGACGATACCATTTTCGAGGTCGGCTCCGTCAGCAAGACGTTCACCGCCGCCCTCGGCGGCGTCGCCATGCACAAGGGGCTCATGAAGCCGGGCGACCCTGCCGGCGCCTTCCTGCCCTGGCTCGGGGATGGCGCGCTCGCCCGGACCCCGGTGATGAACCTTGCCACCTATACGGCCGGTGGCCTGCCCCTGCAGTTCCCGGACAGCATTACCGACGATGCGTCGATGCACGCCTGGTTTGCAGGGTGGAAGCCAACGAGCGCGCCGGGGGACAGCCGCCAATACTCCAACCCCAGCATCGGCCTTTACGGCGCAACGGTGGCCGCCGCCATGGATGGCGATTTCGCCGAGCTGATGCAGCGCGAAATCATCCTGCCGCTGGAGCTGCGAAGCACCTTCACCCGCGTACCGGATGAACGCATGGACGATTACGCATGGGGCCTCAACCGCAACGGCAGGCAGGTGCGCGTCAATCCCGGTGCGCTGGATACGCAGGCCTACGGCATCAAGACGACCGCATCCGACCTGGCATTGTTTCTTGAAGCCCAGATGGATGCCTCCAGCCTGGACGGCGGCCTGGCGCAGACGCACAGGCCGCAGTTCCGGATCGGGCCGATGCTGCAGGCGTATGGGTGGGAAATCTACGAAGACCCCGCCGACCTCGACGCGCTGCTGGCCGGCAACTCGACCGACATGGCCATGAAGCCCCAGGACGCCCGCCCGCTGGAGGCAGAGCCCACCCTCTCCCATGCGCTCTACAACAAGACGGGCTCGACCGCCGGTTTTGGGGCCTACGCCGCGTTCCTGCCGGATCGGCAGGCCGGTATCGCCATCCTGGCAAATCGCAGCTACCCGAATGCCGACCGCATCCGGGCCGCCCATGCGATCCTGCGGGCGATGGGCGCCATCGACTGACCGCTTGGAGCGCTTTCCGCTCATATGGAATCGCTCTGCCGGAGGCGCTTCGGGCCGCAATCGAGGTGGGTGTCGAAGGCCACACTGTGTATGACCAAGATGCACGCCGAAGAAGGCGGCTCTAATGGCCCCGGCCTTCGGGCTTCCCGGGGGCGGACGTCCGCGGCATCAGCCGGACTTGCCCGTATCGCTATGGCCAAGATGCACGCCGAAGAAGGCGGCTCGAATGGCCCCGACCCTTCGGGCTTCCCGGGGGCGGACGTCCGCGGCATCAGCCGGACTTGCCCGTATCGCTATGGCCAAGATGCACGCCGAAGAAGGCGGCTCGAATGGCCCCGGCCCTTCGGGCTTCCCGGGGGCGGACGTCCGCGGCGTCAGCCGGACTTGCCCGTATCGCTATGGCCAAGATGCACGCCGAAGAAGGCGGCTCGAATGGCCCCGACCCTTCGGGCTTCCCGGGGGCGGACGTCCGCGGCATCAGCCGGACTTGCCCGTATCGCTATGGCCAAGATGCACGCCGAAGAAGGCGGCTCGAATGGCCCCGACCCTTCGGGCTTCCCGGGGGCGGACGTCCGCGGCATCAGCCGGACTTGCCCGTATCGCTATGGCCAAGATGCACGCCGAAGAAGGCGGCTCGAATGGCCCCGGCCCCTTCGGGCTTCCCGGGGGCGGACGTCCGCGGCGTCAGCCGGACTTGCCCGTATCGCTATGGCCAAGATGCACGCCGAAGAAGGCGGCTCGAATGGCCCCGGCCCTTCGGGCTTCCCGGGGGCGGACGTCCGCGGCGTCAGCCGGACTTGCCCGTATCGCTATGGCCAAGATGCACGCCGAAGAAGGCGGCTCTAATGGCCCCGGCCCCTTCGGGTTTCCCGGGCGCGGACGTCCGCGGCGTCAGCCGGACTTGCCCGTATCGCTATGGCCAAGATGCACGCCGAAGAAGGCGGCTCGAATGGCCCCGACCCTTCGGGCTTCCCGGGGGCGGACGTCCGCGGCATCAGCCGGACTTGCCCGTATCGCCGGTACAGCCTCCGCCGCCTTCCTGAGGGGCCATCCGGCACCCGGAGAAACAGAGCGGTTCCATATGAGCGGGAAACGCTCTAGCTGAGCTCGACATCCAGAACGCCGGGCGCGGCCTTGATCGCGCCGGCCATCTGCGGCGAAACACGGAATCGGCCCGGCAGCAGCAACTCGACCTCCCGCTCGCCATTGTCCTGCACCAGCACGAGGGAAACCTCACTGTCGCCGCCAGCCGCCAGATGGCTGCGGAAACTGGCAAGCGGGCGCGCATCGCGCATGAATATCTTCATGGCCTTCTGCATGCGGGCTGCCTGCACCTCCAGGCTTTCCACGCCCTGCGCCCGCAGTGAAACGCCTTCGGGCCGCTCCTCCGCCGATACGGAGACGATGACGGATGACCCGGCCTCCAGCATGTCGCGAAAGTTCACCAGCATCTCGGTAAACAATACGATCTCGAACTGACCGGTCGGATCCGACAATTGCACGATGCCGATCTTGCCGCCGGTCCGCGTCTTGCGCTCCTGGCGGCTGGTCACGGTTCCGGCCACGCGGCCCGCCGTCGCCCCCTTGCGCACCGATGCCGACAATTCGGCGTAGGATTGCACGTTCAACCGCTTCAGCGCGGCCTTGTACTCGTCCAGCGGGTGGGCCGAAAGATAGAACCCGATCGACTGGAACTCGCGCATCAGGCGCTCCGCCGTCGTCCATAAAGGCACATCCTTCAAGGTCAGCGGCTCCGGCTCGCCGCCGCCCCCGAACATGTCGTGCTGGCCGCTCAGCCGTCCGTCATTGACCATGATCGCATAGGCCGACAGCCGCTCGATATTGCCGCACAACCGCGCCCGGTCATGGCCGAAGCAATCCAGCGCACCCGCGGTGATGAGGCATTCCAGTGTCCGCTTGTTCACGATCCTCGGATCGATCCGGGCGCAGAAATCCTCGAGCGAGCGGAAGGGCCCGTTGGCGCGCTCCGCTACGATATGGTCCACCGCGTGCTCGCCGGCGCCCTTGATGGCGGCCAGCGAATAGAGAATGCGCCCCTTCTCCACTTCGAAGGGGCGGAACGACGTCTGCACCGATGGGGCCACCACCTCGATGCCAAGGCGCTTGGCGTCGTTGCGAAAGTCGTTGAGCTTGTCCGTGTTGTTCATATCCAGCGTCATGGACGCGGCCAGGAACTCCGTCGGATAGTTCGCCTTCAGATAGGCCGTCTGGTAGGCGACAAGGGCATAGGCGGCGGCGTGACTTTTGTTGAAGCCGTAATCGGCGAACTTGGCCAGAAGGTCGAAGATGGTGTTGGCCTGCCCCTTCGGGATGCCGCCCTCGATACAGCCTTCGACGAACCGCTCGCGCTGCTTGTCCATTTCGGCGCGGATCTTCTTGCCCATGGCGCGGCGCAGAAGATCGGCTTCGCCGAGCGTGTATCCCGCCAGAACCTGGGCGATCTGCATCACCTGCTCCTGGTAGACGATCACGCCCTGGGTTTCGCGCAGGATCGGCTCGATCTTGGGGTGGATGATCTCCACCTCTTCTTCCTTGTGCTTGCGCGCGTTGTAGACCGGGATGTTCTCCATAGGGCCCGGCCGGTACAACGCTACCAGCGCAATGATATCCTCGAAGCAGTCCGGGCGCATGCCGATGAGAGCCTTGCGCATGCCCACCGATTCCACCTGGAACACGCCGACGGTCTCACCGCGTGCCAGCATCTCGTAGGTGGGCGCGTCGTCCAGCGGGATGGAACCGAGGTCGATGTGCACACCCTGCCGCGCGATCAACTGGACGGCGGTCTGCAGCGTCGTCAGCGTCTTCAGGCCCAGGAAGTCGAACTTGACGAGCCCGGCCTGCTCCACCCACTTCATGTTGTACTGGGTGACCGGCATGTCGGACCGCGGATCCCGGTACATCGGCACCAGTTGCGACAATGGCCTGTCGCCGATCACGATGCCGGCGGCGTGGGTGGACGCGTGGCGGTAAAGGCCCTCCAGCTTGAGCGCGATGGCGATCAGCCGGTCGACCACCTCTTCCTTTTCGCGCGCCTCCTGCAGGCGCGGCTCTTCCTCAAGGGCCTGGGCCAGCGTCACCGGGTTGGCGGGGTTGGCCGGCACCAGCTTGCACAGCTTGTCGACATGGCCGTAGCTCATCTCCAGGACACGGCCGACGTCCCGCAGGACAGCGCGCGCCTGCATCGAACCGAAGGTGATGATCTGCGCCACCTGATCGCGCCCGTACTTCGCCTGCACGTAGCGGATGACCTCTTCGCGCCGGTCCTGGCAGAAGTCGATGTCGAAATCCGGCATCGAGACACGGTCGGGATTGAGGAAGCGCTCGAAGAGCAAAGAGAAGCGCAAGGGGTCGAGGTCGGTGATGGTGAGCGAATAGGCGACGAGCGAACCCGCGCCGGAGCCGCGCCCCGGCCCCACGGGAATGCCGTTGGCCTTGGCCCACTTGATGAAGTCCGCCACGATCAGGAAGTAGCCCGGAAACTTCATCCGCTCGATGATCGACAGCTCGAAGGCCAGCCGGTCGCGGTAATCCTGCTCGCTCTGGCCGGCAGCGGGCCCGTGCGATTGCAATCGCCGTTCGAGCCCCTCTTCCGCCTGGCGGCGCAGCTCGGCCGCCTCGGCATCTATGGCGGATTCGGCCGGCTCGTCCCCGGTGGTGAAACGCGGCAGGATCGGCTTTCGGGTCGTCGGACGGAACGAGCAGCGCCGGGCGATCTCGATCGTATTGTCGATCGCCTCCGGCAGGTCGGCGAACAGCGCCGCCATCTGGTCCTGCGTCTTCAGGCAATGGTCGGGCGAAAGCCGCCGCCTGTCTTCATGGCTCACGAGACGGTTGCTGGCGACGGCGATGAGAGCGTCATGGGCGTCGGAATCTTCGGCACAGAAGAAGAACGGCTCGTTAGTGGCCACCAGCGGCAGCCCCATCTCGTAGGCGAGATCCAGCGTCGCGGGCTCCGTACGCCGGCCACGCGTTCCATGCCGCTGGAGTTCCACGTAGAGGCGATCGCCGAAGGCGCCGCGCAGAACCTCCAGCCGCTGGCGGGCCACCGCCACGCGGCCGGCCGCCAGCGCCGTGCCGATGGGGCCGAGCGGACCACCCGTCAGGCAGATGATCCCTGCCGCCTTCTCCGACAGCCAGTCGGCAAGCACATGCGGACGCTGGTCCCCCTCGTGCCGCAGATAGGCCATGGATACGATCTCGACGAGGTTCTCGTAGCCGGCATCGTCCATTGCGATCAGCACCAGCGGTGCGGTCGCATTGTCCTTGTCGCGGGTGGAATCGGCGTCCCCGTCCTGGAAGTCCACGTCGAGCTGGCAGCCGATGATGGGTTGGACACCGGCCTTGGCTGCCTTTTCCGAAAATTCGAGTGCGCCGAACAAATTGTTCGTATCGGCGATGCCGATGGCCGGAGCATTGTCGCCCTTGGCATGCTTGATGATCTGGTCGAGCCGCAACGCGCCTTCCAGCAACGAATAGGCGCTATGCACCCTGAGGTGGATGAACCTGAGCGGTCGTGCGGGGTTGCCCGTCGATTCGGTCATCGTCGTCTCCTGCGGGTGAAATCCGAAGTCGGCGGCGAGCCGCCTGCCGTACCGCCCGACACTAGCCCGGACGGGTTTCCAAGTCTTCCCTCGGCGTCCCGCCCGCCGAAGTCATCCCCGGCAAAAATGCCGGGCGGCTCTGTCACGGCGCGTGGACGACCAGCGAGAAGCCAAGCCCGAAACCCGATCACCCGCCCGCCGAGGTCATCTCCGGCAAGAATGCCGGGCGGCTTTGTCACGGCGCGTGGATGACGAGCGAGAAGCCAGGCACGAAACCCGGGATCACCCGCCCGCCGAGGTCATCCCCGGCAGAAAATGCCGAGCGGCTTCGTCACGGCGCGTGGATGACGAGCGAGAAGCCAGGCACGAAACCCGGGATCACCCGCCCACCGAGGTCATCCCCGGCAAAACTGCCAGGCGGCTTTGTCACAACGCGTGGATGACGAGCGAGAAGCCAGGCACGAAACCCGGGATCACCCGCCCGCCGAGGTCATCCCCGGCAAAAAATGCCGGGCGGCTTCGTCACGGCGCGTGGATAACGAGCGAGAAGCCAGGCACGAAACCCGGGATCACCCGCCCACCGAGGTCATCCCCGGCAGAAAATGCCGAGCGGCTTCGTCACGGCGCGTGGATGACGAGCGAGAAGCCAGGCCCGAAACCCGGGATCACCCGCCCGCCGAGGTCATCCCCGGCAAAAATGCCGGGCGGCTTCGTCACGGCGCGTGGATGACGAGCGAGAAGCCAGGCACGAAACCCGGGATCACCCGCCCACCGAGGTCATCCCCGGCAAAACTGCCAGGCGGCTTTGTCACAGCGCGTGGATGACGAGCGAGAAGCCAGGCACGAAACCCGGGATCACCCGCCCACCGAGGTCATCCCCGGCAAAACTGCCAGGCGGCTTTGTCACAGCGCGTGGATGACGAGCGAAAAGCCAAGCACGAAACCCGAGATCGCTGTCAGCGACAGAACTTCACGAACGATGGTCATGTCATGATCCTTTCCGTTTTCGTTCGCTATTTGTTCTCTTTTTGATCCCTCCCGTCAAGGCTAAAGCGCGCGGGATGCGGGTTAAGGTTAAGAAGGCTCAGACACCGAAGCTGTCGAAGGGCACGATCCGCCCTTCCGCCAGGGTCACCACGCGGTCCATGCGCTTTGCCAGTTCGTGGTTATGGGTAGCGATCAGCGCGGCCACGCCGGACTGTCGCACAAGCGCGGTGAGCGCGTCGAAGACGTAATGCGATGTCACCGGATCAAGGTTGCCTGTGGGTTCGTCGGCCAACAGGACGTACGGGTTGTTGGCGACCGCCCGGGCGATGGCGACGCGCTGTTGCTCGCCGCCGGACAACTCCGCCGGGCGATGCTCGGCACGCTTGCCGATGCGCAGATAGCCGAGAAGCTGTTCGGCCCGCTCGGCGGCCTTGCGGCGTGGCAGGCCGGCGATCATCTGCGGCAACATGACGTTTTCGAGTGCCGAGAACTCGGGCAGCAGGTGATGGAACTGGTAGACGAAGCCTATGGCGTTGCGCCTTGCGCTCGTGCGCTCGGCATCGGACAGCGCACCGCAGGCCTGTCCGCCGATATACACCTCTCCGCTGTCCGGCCGCTCCAGCAGGCCTGCGATATGCAGGAGCGTCGACTTGCCCGCGCCCGACGGCGCCACCAGGGCGACCATCTCGCCCGGCATCATGGCGAAGTCCGCCTTGTCCAGGATGATGAGTTCGTTTTCGCCCTGCGTGTAGCGGCGCTCGACCGCGTTGAGCCTCAGCATCGTATCGGTCATTCGTAACGCAGCGCCTCTACGGGGTCGAGCCTGGATGCCTGCCAGGACGGCAGCAAGGTGGCCAGGAAAGACATGCCGACGGCCATCGCGACCACCGTGACGACCTCTCCCACCTGGACCTCCGCCGGCAGGCGGCTGAGGAAGTAGAATTCCGGATTGAAGATCGTCGTGCCCGAAATCCACGAGAAGAACTGGCGCAGATTCTCGATGTTGAGGCAGAACACCACGCCCAGGATCAGCCCCGCCAGCGTACCGGCGACGCCGATGGATGCGCCGGTGATCAGGAAGATCCGCATGATCGCGCCCTTGGTGGCGCCCATGGTCCGCAGGATGGCAATAGCGCTGCCCTTGTCCTTCACCAGCATGAACAGGCCGGAGATGATGTTCAGCGCGGCAACCAGCACGATCAGCGTCAGGATGATGAACATTACGTTCCGCTCGACCTGCAGGGCCGAGAAGAAGCTGGCGTTCTGCTGCTGCCAGGTCACGGTGTAGCCGGGCCGCGCGGCCGCCTGCTCTATCGGCCCCTGCAGGGAAACGACCGCGTCGGGGTTGGCGACGAAAATCTCGATCTGCTGTGCCTGGTCTTCACTGTTGAAGAAGAGCTGCGCCTCCGACAACGGCATGTAGACATAGGCGGCGTCGTATTCCGACAAGCCGATCTCGAAGATCGCCGAAACCGGGTAGGCCTTGACGCGCGGCGTATTGCCGAAGGGGGTGACGTCGCCTTCCGGCGACACGAGGGTGATCATGTCGCCGAGGGAGAGGCCAAGCGATGCGGCCAGGCGGCTGCCGACGGCAACGCCCCCGCTGTCGTCGAACCCATCCAGCGTGCCGCCGCGTATGTTGTCGGCGATGGGCGCAAGCTTCTTCAGATCGGCTTCGCGCACGCCCTTCACCAGCGCGCCGGTGCCGGCCGAGTTGGCCCCACTGGCCAGCACCTGGCCCTGCACCAGCGGCATGGTGAACTGGACTCCGGAGACGCCGTCGATACGCTGCGCCACCGTATCGAAATCGCGCAGCGGCGTATCGATGGGCATCAGGATCACGTGCCCGTTGACGCCGAGGATGCGCGTCAGAAGCTCGGTCCGGAAGCCGTTCATCACCGACATCACGATGATAAGGGCGGCAACGCCCAGCATGATGCCGACGAAGGAGAAGCCGGCGATCACCGAGACGCCGGCGTCCCGACGGCGCGCCCGCAGGTATCGCCCCGCGATCATCCACTCGAAGCGCGAGAAGGGGCGTGTGCCGCCGGCCGCGCCCGGCAGGTCGCCGGCAGGCACGGTCATGCGGACAGCCGCGCGACGAGGTTGGCCAGCGGCACCGTTTCCCGCTCGCCGGTGGCGCGATGCTTGATCTCCACCTCGCCGGCCTTGGCGCCGCGCGGCCCGACGATGACCTGCAGCGGCAGGCCGATCAGGTCCATCGTGGCGAACTTGGCTCCGGCCCGCGTGTCCTGGTCGTCGTAGAGGACGTCGAACCCGGCGCGGCCGAGTTCGCGGTAAAGGCCCTCGCAGGCCGTATCGCAGTCCGTGTCGCCCGGCTTCATGTTGATAAGGCCGACATCGAAGGGCGCAACGCCCTTCGGCCAGACGATGCCCGCTTCGTCGTGCGAGGCTTCGATGATGGCGGCCACCAGCCGGCTCGGCCCGATGCCGTAGGACCCCATGTGGACCGGCGCATCCTTGCCGTCCGGCCCGGTGACGAAGGCTTTCATGGGCTCGGAGTATTTCGTGCCGAAATGGAAGATGTGGCCCACCTCTATGCCGCGCGCCGCAACCCGCTCACCTTCCGGAAACGCATTCCAGGCGGCTTCGTCGTGCATCTCCTCGGTCGCGGCATAGGGCGTGGTCCATTCGCGGACGATCTCGGCCAGTTCCGCCTTGTCGGAAAAGTCGACGTCGTGGGCCGGCACCTTCATGTCGAGATAGTCGCGCTGGCAGAACACCTCGCTCTCGCCGGTGGACGCCAGGATGATGAACTCGTGGCTGAGCTCGCCACCGATGGGGCCGGTATCGGCCCGCATGGGAATGGCCTTCAGGCCGCACCGCTCGAAGGTGCGCAGATAGGCAACGAACATGCGGTCATAGGCGACCTTCGCCGATTCGTAGTCCACGTCGAAGGAGTAGGCATCCTTCATCAGGAACTCACGCGAGCGCATGACGCCGAAGCGGGGCCGCACCTCGTCACGGAACTTCCATTGCACGTGGTACAGGTTAAGCGGCAAATCCTTGTAGGAGCGCACGTAGGAGCGGAAGATATCGGTGACCATCTCCTCGTTGGTCGGGCCGAACAGAAGATCGCGCTCGTGCCGGTCGGTGATGCGGAGCATCTCCTTGCCGTAGTCGTCGTAGCGGCCGCTTTCGCGCCACAGATCCGCCGACTGGATCGTCGGCATCAGGATCTCGATCGCGCCGGAGCGGTTCTGCTCCTCGCGGATGATGTCGCAAACCTTGTCCAGAACCTTCTTGCCGAGCGGCAGCCACGAATAGAGCCCCGCTGCCTGCTGGCGGATCATGCCGGCCCGAAGCATCAGCCGATGGGAAACGATCTCGGCTTCCTTCGGCGTCTCTTTGAGGATGGGAAGAAAATAGCTGGAGAGACGCATGATGCCCCGAAAGATATGTGAACAGGCGGAAAATGAACCGACTTCTTATCCTCAGTTCGAAGGCTTGCAAAGCGCGATCAGGATGACGCTGCACCCGAATCCCGCTTTGCACACCTCGCTGCCAAGGACGCAGGCGATCTGTTCAAAAAAGTGACACGAAACGCAAAATTTCTGATGACAGACATTAAACTCTTGTAATATGGTTTCACTAATACCAAGGCACCGGAGACGGTGTCGCATTCGCGGTCTAGTCTTGGGAGGACGTGATCTCCGGCGCGCTAATGCCGCTGCCCCGGTTTCAAGACCCGGAGTGAGATCCAGACCTGCAACTAAAATGCGAGGCGAAAGCCTCGCATTTTTTTTGCCCTGGATTTCGGCCTATCATGTGCCGGGAATGATGTGCGGCAGGCTGTTGAAGGTGAAACCATAGACCTCGGTGACAAGGTAGAACGCACCGAAGATGGCAGCCGAGACGATGCTCGTGACGATCGCCTTGAAGCCCAGCCGGGGGTCGGCCGGGGCGCTATGCGTCGTACCCAGCACGATGTCCTCGTTCTCTTCCTGGGACCTGACCCCGATGGGCAGGATGGCGAAAAGCACCGTCCACCAGATCACGAAATAGATGGCGACCGCCGTCAGGATACCCATCAGCGAACCTCTTCCAGCTCGATGAGTGTGCCTAGAAAATCAGCAGGGTGCAAAAATACGACAGGGTTGCCATGGGCGCCGATCCGTGGCTTGCCGTCGCCGAGGACCCGGGCTCCCCTGGCCACCAATTCCCTGGCTGCCGCGTCGATATCGCCGACCTCGTAGCAGATGTGGTGGATACCGCCACGACCGTTCTTCTGGAGGAAGCCGGCAATGGGCGACGTATCGTCCAGCGGCTCCATCAACTCGATGCGGGTATTGGGTAGATCGACGAAAACCAGCCGCACGCCGTGCTCCGGCAACACCTGCTCTGCGGAGAGGGCGCCGCCCAGCGTGTCGCGATACAGCGCAACGGCGGCGGCCAGGTCGGGCACGGCGATGGCAACGTGGTTCAGGCGTCCGATCACCTTATCCCCCGATCACGAAAACCGTCACGAGCGGCTTCTTGCCCCAGGCGTCGTTGGCTTCGCCCCGGACCGCGCGGCGCACGGCTTCGCGCACCAGTTCGAAATCCTTGCGGCGCGCCTTGGGAATGCTTTCGACAGCGCCTGCCGCGGCATCCACGAGCGCCTCTTCCATGTCCTCGCCCTCGAAATCCTCTTTCGGCAGGCCGATCATCGACAATTCGGGGTCGCCACGCAATTCGAGCCGCCCGTTGAACTGGACGACGACCGAGACGTGCCCGGCATAGGACAGCTTGCGGCGCTCGCCGATCCCCATTTCGTCCTGGGTGCCGACCAGGAAGCCGTCCTTGTAGATGCGCCCGACGGGCACCTCGTCGATCACTTCGGCAAAGCCGGGCGCCAGCCGGACCATCTGCCCGTTGCGAAGCGAAACGACATTGCGCACGCCAAGGTCGCGGGCCAACTGTGCATGCGCCTCCAGGTGCTGCGCCTCGCCATGCGCGGGCACCGCGACCGTGGGTCGGATCCACTCGTACATCTGACGCAGTTCGGTGCGGCGTGGATGGCCCGAAACGTGAACCAGCTTGTCGTGGTCTTCCACCACCTGCACGCCAAGCTCGACCAGATTGTTCTTGATCTCGTTGATGGCCTTCTCGTTGCCGGGAATGGCGCGGGACGAGAAGATGACCATATCGCCCTTGGAAAGCGCAACGGCCGGATGCTCGTCGCGCGCAAGGCGGGCCAGCGCGGCCCGCGCCTCGCCCTGGCTGCCCGTCAGCACGATGACGGCCTTCTCGCGCGGGATGTAGCCGAAATCCTGCTCCGACAGGAACGGCGGCAACTTGTCCATGTAGCCGAGCTCGCTGGCGACATCGGCCATCCGCTTCATGGACCGGCCCATCAGCAGCACCTGCCGCCCCGCCTCGGCCGAAGCCTCCGCAATGGAGCGGATACGCCCGATATTGGACGAGAAGGTCGTCAGGGCGACACGCCCCTCGGCCGCCTTGATGATCTGCGCAAGGCTGCGGTTGACGTCCTGCTCGCTCGGCGAAACGCCTTCGCGCATGGCATTGGTGGAATCGCAGATGAGAGCGAGCACACCCTCGTCGCCGATGGCGCGCAGCCGCGCCTCGTCCGTCGGCTTGCCGAGGGCCGGCGTCAGGTCGATCTTCCAGTCGCCGGTATGGACGACGGTGCCGAGCGGCGTGCGGATCGCCAGTGCCACCGGCTCGGGGATGGAGTGCGTGACGTTGACGGCCTCGATCTCGAAGGGACCGACCTTGAACCTGTCGCCGGCGGAAAAGACGTTGACCGGAACCTTGGCGGCCCCTGCCTCGCCCTCGCGCTTGGCCTCAAGCAACGCCGCGGTGAAGGGCGTTGCGTAGACGGGCGCCTTCAGGCGCGGCCAAAGGTCCAGCAGGCCGCCGAAATGATCCTCGTGCGCATGTGTGATGATGATGGCCTTGAGGTTGTGGCGCTGGCTTTCCAGAAACCGGATATCGGGGAAGATGAGGTCGACCCCCGGCTGGTCCGGCCCGGCAAAGGCGACGCCGCAATCCACGGCGATCCACTCCCTGTTGTTTTCCGGTCCATAGCCGTAGAGGGCGAGATTCATGCCGATCTCACCGATGCCGCCCAGCGGCACGAATACAAGTTGACTCACGTGTCGTTCACTTCCGTCATGGCGCAGCCGTCGTGGCGCGCGTTGCCATACTGCCCATTGGACGGCGGGCCACCGAAACTCTCAGAAGCTGCCCGCAGGCGGCCATCAGGGGCGCGCGCCAGCTTCGTCAGCGCGCCTTATCGCAGATTAAGCCCGCCGTGTCCTCCCCCAGCAGGAACACATCGCCGGCCGAGTGCGTCTCGAGCACACCACCGTCGCGCTTCAGCACCAGCCGCCCTTCGCCGTCCAGCGCATGGAAAATGCCGTCGATGGAGCGGTCGGGAAGGTTGATGCGGATCGCCTGCCCCAGCCCGCGCGCGCGCTCCAGCCACCCGGCCCTGATGTCGGCGAAGCCGTGCCCGCCCTTCCACAACGCAAGCACCGCCTCGACCTCGCTGGCAATGGCGCGGAACACATCCTCGAGATTGCCCTTGAAGCCGTGCTCTGCAAGGGTCGTCACGCCATAAGGCTGGCCATCGGGCGCCGCGGCGACGTTGATGCCGGCCCCAACGACGACGGCCTGCCGTCCATCGGCCAGCCGCTCGCTTTCGATGAGGATGCCCACGCACTTGGCGCCATCCAGCAGGATGTCGTTCGGCCACTTGATGCGCACCGCGTCGGGCTCGATGCCCCGCAGGGTCGCAAGCGCCCTCGCAAGTCCAAGCGCGATGACCAGCGGAAGCTGTCCAAGGCAGGCAAGCGGGGCCGCATCTACCAGCAGAAGGCTGGCATAGAGGTTGCCGCGCTCCGAAACCCAGCTTCTTCCCCTACGGCCGCGGCCCTGCGTCTGGCGCAGGGCCGTAACCCAGAGCTGCCCCGGGTCGCCCGCGCGCGCCGCTTCCATCGCGATGGAGTTGGTGGAATCCACCTCTTCCAGCGCCAGGCGGCGCGCCCGGCGCAATGCAGAGGCGGCCGCTGTCAAAAGAAGGCCCGGGCCGCGGCCTGGGCCGCCGCGAACAGCGGTGCGGCCAGAAAGATGTAGGCCGGGAAGATGAACAGTGTCGCAAGCCCCGTGACCACGCGCAGCTCTGTCGGCATCCGCGTGAAGGCTTCCGCCGGCTCATCCACCCACATCACCTTGACGACGCGCAGATAGTAGAACAGGCCCACGGTGGAGGCGACGACGCCGATGATCGCCAGCGGGATCAGGCCGGCGCCGACCGCCGCCATGAACACGTAGTACTTGCCCCAGAAGCCCAGGAGCGGAGGCAATCCGGCAAGCGACAGCATCAGCACCGTCATGGCCAGCGCCATCATCGGATGCGTCCGCGACAGGCCGGCAAGATCGTCGACATTCTCCACCATGCCGTCCTTGCGGCGCATCGAGAGGATGACGCCGAACGTGCCGAGCGTCATCGCCATATAGGTGGCCATGTAGATCATCACGCCGGTCACGCCCGCCTCGTCGGCCGCGGCAAGCCCAACCAGCGCGTAGCCCATATGGCCGATCGAGGAATAGGCCATCAGGCGCTTGATGTTGCGCTGGCCGATGGCGGCGAAGGCGCCAAGCACCATGGAGGCGATGGACACGAAGACCAGGATCTGCTGCCAGTCGGCGGCGAGCGGCAGGAAGCTCTGCACGGTGAAGCGCGTCAGCAGCGCCATGGCCGCCACCTTGGGCGCCGCCGCGAAGAAGGCCGTCACCGGTGTCGGCGCGCCCTCATAGACGTCCGGCGTCCACATGTGGAAGGGCACTGCCGAGATCTTGAAGGCAAGACCCGCTATGACGAAGACGAGGCCGACCAGCAGCCCGAAGGACCGGCCTTCGGCCGTCAGGGCGGCGGCAATCTCCACGAAGCCGATCTGCCCGGTAAAGCCGTAGACCAGCGACGCGCCGTACAGCAGCATGCCGGACGACAGGGCGCCCAGCACGAAGTATTTGAGCCCGGCCTCGGACGAGCGGACATTGTCGCGGTTGATCGCGGCAATGACGTAAAGCGCCAGCGACTGCAGTTCCAGGCCGAGATAGAGGGCGATGAGATCGCCCGCCGACACCATGACCATCATGCCGACGGTGGCCAGCATGATGAGCACCGGAAACTCGAAACGGTCGAAGCGCTCGTTCTTGGCGAAGCTCATGGTCATCAGGACCGCGGCGGCGGACCCAAGCAGCACCAGCACCTTCATGAAGCGGGCGAAGGGATCGAGGATCAGCGAGCCGCCAAAGGCAACGCCTTCGGGCGTGGCGGCCAGGAGCCAGACCGCCGCACCGAGGATGACGGCGACTGCGAGAGACATGACAAGCCGCCCGCTGCGCTCGCCGACGAAGGTGCCGACCATCAGCAGAACCATGGCACCGACCGACAGGATCAGCTCCGGCCCGACGATGGGGAGACTTTGGGCGATGAATTCGTGCATCGACATGAGATGTTCGCCTGTCCGTCTTTACTGCACCGAGGCGACCGCCGAAACGGCCTCGATTGCGGAATGATAACCGTTCAGCAGCTGCTCCACGGAAGCGGCCGTGACGTTGAAGACCGGCATCGGATAGACGCCGAAGAAGATGACCAGGGCAACCAGCGGATACAACATCACCTTTTCGCGCCGCGAGAGGTCGAGGATGTTCTGCAGGTTTTCCTTGTCGAGCGTGCCGAAAACCACCCGGCGGTACACCCACAGGGCGTAGGCCGCCGACAGGATCACGCCTGTCGCCGCAAAGATCGCGACCCAGGTATTGGCCTGGTAGACGCCGATCAGCGTCAGGAACTCGCCGACGAAGCCGCTGGTGCCCGGCAGGCCGACATTGGCCATCGTCAGGATCAGGAACACCGTCGCATAGGCCGGCATGCGGTTGACGAGACCGCCATAGGCCGCGATCTCGCGTGTGTGCATGCGGTCGTAGATGACGCCGACGCACAGGAACAGCGCGCCCGAGATCAGGCCGTGCGACAGCATCTGGAAGATCGCGCCCTCGACGCCCTGGGCGTTGCCGGCAAAGATGCCCATGGTCACGAAGCCCATGTGCGCCACCGAAGAATAGGCGATCAGCTTCTTGATGTCGTCCTGCATCAGCGCCACGAGGGACGTATAGATGATGGCGATCACCGACAGCGTGTAGACGAGCGGCGCGAAATCGGCCGAGGCCAGCGGGAACATCGGCAGCGAGAAGCGGATGAAGCCGTAGCCGCCGAGTTTCAGGAGAATGCCGGCCAGGATCACGGAGCCGGCCGTGGGCGCCTCGACGTGCGCGTCGGGCAGCCACGTATGCACCGGCCACATGGGCATCTTGACCGCGAAGGAGGCGAAGAAGGCCAGCCAGAGCCATGTCTGCATGCCGGCCGGGAAGTCATGCGCCAGCAGATCCGGGATCGCCGTGCTGCCCGCCGTCCAGTACATGGCCATCAGCGCCACCAACATCAGCACCGAGCCGAGGAAGGTGTAGAGGAAGAACTTGTAGCTGGCATAGACGCGCCGCTTACCGCCCCATACACCGATGATCAGGAACATCGGGATGAGGCTGCCTTCGAAGAAGACATAGAACAGCACGATATCCAGTGCGCAGAAGACGCCGATGACCAGCGTTTCCAGCACCAGGAAGGCGATCATGTAATCCTTGACGCGCGAGGTTACGCTTTCCCAGCTCGCCAGGATGCAGATCGGCATCAGGAACGTGGTCAGGATGACGAACAGCATCGAGATGCCGTCGACGCCCATATAATAGGAAATTCCCCCGACGCCGAGCCAGTCCGCACGCTCGACGAACTGGAACCCGGCCTGCGTATCGTCGAAGCCGATCCAGATGCCGAGAGACAGGACGAAGGTGAACAGCGTCGTCAGAAGCGCGACGTTGCGGATGTTGCGCCGCGCCAGCTCGCTGTCGTCGCGGATGAAGAAGATCAGCGCGGCGCCGACGAGCGGCAGGAAGGTGACGGTCGAGAGGATCGGCCAACCGGACATCAGTTCATTCCCCCGAACATCATGAAGGTGACGAGCGCCGCGACGCCGATCAGCATGATGAACGCATAGTGGTAAAGGTAGCCGGTCTGCAGCCGGACAACGCGGTTGGTTACATCGACGACGCGCGCCGAAATGCCGTTGGGGCCATAGCCGTCGATGATCTTGCCGTCGCCCGTCTTCCAGAAGAAGCGGCCGATGGCCTTGGCCGACCGTACGAAGAGGAAGTCATAGAGCTCGTCGAAGTACCACTTGTTCAGAAGGAACTTGTAGAGCCCCGGATTGCGCGCCGCGATCTGCGCCGGACGCTGCGGCTGGCGGATGTAGAACAGCCAGGCCAGCACGAAGCCGATGACCATCGCGATGGTGGGCGACCAGATCACAAGTCCGGGCACCTCGTGCATCTCGTGCAGGATGTGGTTCTGCGGACCGGTGAAGATGGCGCCATGCCAGAAGGCATCGTAGCTGCCGCCCAGGAAGAAGGGATAGAACACGATGCCCGCGAGGAGCGCCCCGGCCGCCAGCACGAACAGCGGAACCGTCATGATGGGGGGTGACTCGTGCACGTGGTGCATCACCTCGTGGCTGGCGCGCGGCTTGCCGTGGAAGGTCATGAAGATGAGCCGCCAGGAATAGAAGCTCGTCATCAGGGCCGCCACCACCAGCATGATGTAGCCGTACATGGCGAAGCTGTTATGCCCCGCAAAGGCGCTTTCGATGATGGCGTCCTTGGAATAGTAGCCCGCCGTGAAGGGAAAGCCCGTCAGCGCCAGCGTACCGATGACCATCATCCAGTAGGTCAGCGGGATGTGCTTGCGCAGGCCGCCCATGTGGCGCATGTCCTGCTCGTCGGAGACGGCGTGGATGACCGAGCCGGCCCCCAGGAACAGCAGTGCCTTGAAGAAGGCGTGCGTGAACAGGTGGAACACCGCCGCGCCATAGGCGCCGACACCCAGCGCGACGAACATGTAGCCGAGCTGCGAGCAGGTGGAGTAGGCGATGACGCGCTTGATATCGTTCTGCACCATGCCGACCGTCGCCGCGAAGAAGGCCGTGGTCGCGCCGATGAAGGTGACGAAGGTCAGCGCGCTCGGCGCCAGTTCGAACACCGGCGACATGCGCGCCAGCATGAAGACGCCTGCCGTCACCATGGTGGCGGCGTGGATCAGCGCGGAAACCGGGGTCGGGCCTTCCATGGCGTCGGGCAGCCAGGTGTGCAGGCCGAGCTGCGCCGACTTGCCCATGGCTCCCATGAACAGAAGCAGGCAGATGACCGTCATGGCCCCGCCATAGGTGAAGCCCCAGCTTCCGAAATGGAACATGATGTCGGAGGCGCCCGGCGTCGCAGTGGCGGCGGCTTCCGCCCCATGCCCGGCGGCCTGCCCGGCCATTCCGATGGCGTTGGTGAAGATCGTGTCGAGCTGCACCGAGCCGAAGACGACGAACAGGCCGAAGATGCCGAGCAGGAAGCCGAAGTCACCGACGCGGTTGACCACGAAGGCCTTCATGGCCGCCTTGTTGGCCGAGGGCTTCTTGTACCAGAAGCCGATCAGCAGGTACGAGGCGAGACCGACGCCCTCCCAGCCGAAGAACATCTGCACCAGGTTATTGGCCGTCACCAGCATCAGCATGGCGAAGGTGAACAGCGACAAATAGGCGAAGAAGCGCGGGCGGTGCGGATCGTGGTGCATGTACCCGATGGAATAGACATGCACGAGCGCCGAAACGGTGTTGATCACCACAAGCATGATGAGCGTCAGCCGATCGATGCGCAGCGACCAGTCGAAGCTCAGCGAGCCCGACTGCACCCATTGCAGCATCGAGATGCGGATGGGCTCGCCGTCGCCCATGCCGAAGGTGATGAAACCCACCCACGACAGCACGGCGGCCAGGATGAGCAGCCCGCTGGTGACGTATTCGGATGCCTTGGCCCCGATCGCGCGGCCGAAGAGGCCGGCGATGAGAAAGCCCAGAAGCGGCAGTAGGACGATTGCCTGATACATGTGCGGTGCCCGCCTCAGCCTTTCATCGTGCTGACGTCGTCCACGGCGATGGAGCCGCGGTTACGGAAGAAGGTGACGAGGATCGCAAGGCCGATCGCGGCCTCCGCGGCCGCGACCGTCAGGATGAACAGCGCGAACACCTGGCCGGCCAGATCGTTGAGAAACGCCGAAAACGCCACGAGATTGATGTTGACCGAAAGCAGGATCAACTCGATCGACATCAGGATCGTGATGATGTTCTTCCGGTTCATGAAAATGCCGAACACCCCGATAACGAAGAGGATGGCGCCGACAGTGAGATAATGTCCGAGACCGACTTCCATTGTACTGTCCTCAGATTCCCTTGCCGCTCTCGACCTTGCGGATTTCGATGGATGTCTCCGGAGTACGGCGCACCTGCTCGGGGATCGACTGCCGCTTGATGCCTTCCTTGTGACGCAGCGTCAGCACGATCGCACCGATCATGGCGACGAACAGCACCAGGCCGGCCATCTGGAAGAAGAAGATGTAGCGGGTGTAAAGAACCTGCCCGAGCGCCTCGATGTTGGACACCTGATCGATCGGCGGGATCGGCATCACCGTGTTGCCGGCAAGCTCGGGGTTGAAGTAGCTGCCCGTGACCGCGATCACCAGCTGGGCCAGGATGATGAGGCCGACCAGCGCGCCGATGGGCGCGTATTTCAACGCTCCACGCTTCACCTGCCCGATGTCGAGATCGAGCATCATGACGACGAACAGGAACAGGATCGCCACTGCGCCGACATAGACGACGATGAGGATCAGCGCCAGGAACTCCGCCCCGGTCAGCAGGAACAGCCCTGCCGCGCTCACGAAGGTGAGGATCAGGAAGAGCACCGAGTGAACCGGGTTGCGGGAAAACACAACCATGAGCGCGGCGCCGACGGTGATCAGCGCGAATATGTAGAAGAAGAGTGCCTGAAGGCCCAGCATCCTCGGGCTCCTTTGGTCGTCCGGCGGAACCACGCCGAAGCGGCGCGGCATCGAGTTTCAAATCTTGGGCGCGAAAGGGGCGGCGGGCCGCCCTCTCCGCTCAGCGGTATGGCGCGTCGATGGCGATGTTGCGGGCGATCTCCCGCTCCCAGCGGTCGCCGTTCGCCAGCAGCTTTTCCTTGTCGTAGTAGAGTTCTTCCCGCGTTTCGGTCGAGAACTCGAAATTCGGCCCTTCCACGATGGCATCGACGGGGCACGCCTCCTGGCAGAAGCCGCAATAGATGCACTTCACCATGTCGATGTCGTAGCGCACCGTGCGGCGGGTGCCGTCGTTGCGGCGGGGGCCGGCCTCGATGGTGATGGCCTGTGCCGGGCAGATGGCCTCGCACAGCTTGCAGGCGATGCACCGCTCTTCCCCGTTGGGATAGCGGCGCAAAGCGTGTTCGCCCCTGAAGCGCGCGCTGACCGGGCCCTTCTCGTAGGGGTAGTTCAGCGTCGCCTTGGGCGCGAAGAAGTACCGCATCGACAGGCCGAAAGCCTTCACGAACTCGATCAGGAAAAGCGACTTGATGTTGTGTGCGAGTGCGCTCATGACGCGGCCCACCCCGTGACCTGTAGAACGAAGGCGACGACGACGACCGACGCCAGCGAGATCGGCAGGAACACCTTCCAGCCGAGCCGCATCAACTGGTCGTAGCGGTAACGCGGCACGAAGGCCTTCACCATCGCGAAGAGGAAGAAGCAGAAGGCGACCTTGAGCAGGAACCAGATGACGCCCGGCACCCAGGTGAAGGGCGCGAAGTCGAATGGAGGCAGCCAGCCGCCGAGGAAGAGGATGGTCATCAGCGAGCACATCAGGGTGATGGCCGCGTATTCGCCCAGCATGAACATCATGTACGGAGTGGAGCCGTACTCGACCATGAAGCCGGCAACCAGCTCGGATTCCGCTTCCGGAAGGTCGAAGGGCGGGCGGTTCGTCTCGGCCAGCGCCGAGATGAAGAAGATGACGAACATCGGGAACAGCGCCAGCCAATGCCAGTCGAGGAAGCTGCCGGGCAGGCCCAGCATGGTCCCGAGGCCGGTGTTCTGCGCCAGGACGATGTCGGTCAGGTTCAGCGAGCCGACGCACAGGAGCACCGTCACGATGACGAAGCCGATGGAGACTTCGTAGGACACCATCTGCGCGGCCGAGCGCAGGGCACCCAGGAACGCGTATTTCGAGTTGGACGCCCAGCCGCCCATGATCACGCCATAGACCTCGAGCGAAGCGATGGCGAAGATGTAGAGGATGCCGATATTGATGTCGGCGATCACCCATCCTTCCGCTACGGGCACGACGGCAAACGTTGCCAGGGCCAGCGTCACCGCGACGAGCGGCGCAAGCAGGAAGACGATCTTGTCGGATGCCGCCGGAACCGTCGGCTCCTTGAGCACGAACTTCAACAGATCCGCGAAGGACTGGAAGAGGCCCCAGGGCCCGACGACGTTCGGCCCGCGCCGCATCTGGACGGCAGCCCAGATCTTGCGGTCGGCCAGGAGGATGTAGGCGATCAGGACAAGCAGAACCACCAGGAAGAGGAGGCTCTGTGCCAGGATCACGATGGCCGGCCAGACATAGGTTCCGAAGAATTCCATAACTTAACTCGTCCTACTCGGCCGCTTCGACATGCGCTTCCTGGGCGAGGCGGGAGCATTCCGCCATGGTCCTGGAAGCGCGTGCGATCGGATTGGTCAGGTAGAAATCGGAAACGGCGGCCGTGAAGGCGCCCCCTCCGAGATTGGCCGGTGCGGAGTCGGCAAGCTTCGCCAGGACGGACTGGTCGGCGACGATCTTCTCTTCCCGGGAAAGATGCGGATGGGCGGCATGCAGGTCGGCCCGCAGCGCATTCAGGGAGTCGTATGGCAGGGTCCGGCCGATCACGGCGGACAGGGCGCGGAAGATGGCCCAGTCCTCGCGCGCATCGCCGGGCGGGAAAGCCGCCCTCTGCCCCACCTGGACGCGCCCTTCGAGATTGACGTAGGTGCCCGATTTTTCGGTATAGGCGGCCGCCGGCAAAATGACGTCGGCGCGGTGTGCGCCACGGTCGCCATGCGTACCGACATAGACGACGAAGGGGCCGGCCGCGACGTCGATTTCGTCCGCGCCGAGATTGAAGAGGATGTCGACGCCGCCGGCTGCCATCTCGGCGGCCTTGCGGCCGCCTTCACCCGGCACGAAGCCGATATCCAGGCCGCCGACCCGCGATGCCGCCGTGGCCAGGACGTTGAACCCGGCCCAGGCGCCACCGGTGGCGCCGATGTCGCGGGCCAGGGCCGCCGCCGCCGCCAGCACGCCCGCCCCGCTGTCGCCCGAAAGCGCGCCGGAGCCGACGATGATCATCGGCCGCTCGGCCTTGGAGAGGACGTCGTAGAAGGCGCCATTGTCGGATTTCAGGCCCGTCAGCGTCTCGACCCCCGCGCCGAGATAAGTCGCTCCGTAGCGCAGATCGGCGTTCTGGCCGATCA
Source organism: Aureimonas sp. OT7 (assembly GCF_014844055.1). NCBI lineage: Bacteria > Pseudomonadati > Pseudomonadota > Alphaproteobacteria > Hyphomicrobiales > Aurantimonadaceae > Aureimonas > Aureimonas sp. OT7. The sequence goes on along the minus strand of NZ_CP062167.1, from coordinate 2,144,970 downwards.
TGCCGATCGGGAAATTGCCCTGCCTCCAGCGCTTGCGGATGCGCGCATTGAGGACGGACGCTTCGAACCGGGGATTGGTACCGATCAACAGGAGCGCGTCGGCTTCCTCGATACCGGTGATGCCGCTGTTGAAGACGTAAGAGGCGCGGCCATGGGCGGGATCCAGGGCGACCCCGTCCTGCCTGCAGTCCAGATTGGCACTGCCGAGGGCGCCCATCAGGCCCTTGAGGGCCCACATGTCTTCCACGGCTGCGAGGTCGCCCGCGATGGCGCCGATGCGCTCACCCGGAACGCCGTCGAGCCTTTCGCGGATCGCCGCAAAGGCCTCCGCCCAGCCAACCGCCTGCAGCCGTCCATCGCGGCGCACATACGGCCGGTCCAGGCGCTGGGTGCGCAGGCCATCCCAGATGAAGCGGGTCTTGTCGGAGATCCACTCCTCGTTGATGTCGTCATTGGCGCGGGGCAGGATGCGCATCACCTCGCGGCCGCGCGTATCCACCCGAATGGCGGAACCGACGGCATCCATCACGTCGACCGACTCGGTCTTGGAAAGCTCCCACGGACGGGCCTGGAAGGCATAGGGGCGCGAGGTGAGCGCGCCAACCGGGCAGAGATCGATGACGTTGCCCTGCAACTCCGATGTCATCGCATGCTCGAGATAGGTGGTGATCTCGGCATCCTCGCCGCGGCCGATCAGCCCCAGCTCGGAGATGCCGGCGACCTCGGTCGTGAAGCGGACGCACCGCGTGCAGTGGATGCAGCGCGTCATGATCGTCTTGACCAGCGGGCCGATATACTTGTCTTCGACGGCACGCTTGTTTTCGCGGTAGCGCGACGAATCGACGCCGAAGGCCATGGCCTGGTCCTGCAGGTCGCATTCGCCGCCCTGGTCGCAGATGGGGCAATCCAGCGGATGGTTGATGAGGAGGAACTCCATCACCCCTTCGCGCGCCTTCTTGACCATCGGCGTGTTGGTGAAGATCTCCGGCGTCTCGCCGTTCGGACCGGGGCGCAGATCGCGTACGCCCATGGCGCAGGAGGCGGCCGGCTTCGGCGGCCCACCCTTCACTTCCACCAGGCACATGCGACAGTTGCCGGCGACCGAAAGCCGCTCGTGGAAGCAGAAGCGCGGGATTTCCGCACCCGCCTCTTCCGCCGCCTGCAGCAGCGTATAGTGGTCGGGTACTTCGATTTCCGTTCCGTCGACTTTGATCTTTGCCATCTGCTTCTTCTCAAGTCCCGAGCCGTTGCCGGCAATCCGACGGGGCCGCGCGATCGCCGCCCCCAAACGCCATGCTACTCAGCCGCTTCAAGGATCGGGCTCGGACCCCTTTCGGCATTACGGGTGAATTCGTCGATACGCCGCTCGATTTCCGGACGGAAATTGCGGATCAGCCCCTGGATGGGCCATGCCGCCGCGTCGCCGAGGGCGCAAATCGTGTGGCCCTCCACCTGCTTGGTGATGTCGAGCAGCATGTCGATCTCGCGCTTCTGCGCGTTACCCACCACCATCCGCTCCATCAGCCGCCACATCCAGCCAGTGCCCTCGCGGCACGGCGTGCACTGGCCACAGCTTTCATGCTTGAAGAAATAGGACAGCCGCGCAATGGCCCGCACGATATCGGTGCTGCGATCCATCACGATGACCGCGGCCGTACCGAACGAGGATTTGACACCGCGCAATCCATCGAAATCCATCGGGCAGTCGATGATGTCCTCGGCCTTGACGACCGGACAGGACGCACCGCCCGGAATGACCGCCAGAAGATTGTCCCAGCCGCCGCGGACGCCGCCCGCATGCTTTTCGATGAGCTCGCGGAAGGTGATCCCCATCGCCTCTTCCACCGTGCACGGGCGCTCGACATGGCCCGACACCATGAACAGCTTGGTGCCGACATTGTTCGGACGGCCGATGCCGGCGAACCAGGCGCCCCCGCGCCGCAGGATCGTGGGGGCGACCGCGACGGATTCGACGTTGTTGACGGTCGTCGGGCAGCCGTACAGGCCCATATTGGCGGGGAAAGGCGGCTTCAGCCGCGGCTGGCCCTTCTTGCCCTCGAGACTCTCCAGGAGAGCGGTCTCCTCGCCGCAGATATAGGCGCCGGCGCCATGATGGACGACGATGTCGAAGTCCCAGCCGCACTTGTTGCCAAGGCCCAGGAGCCCGGCATCATAGCACTCGTCGATTGCAAGCTGCAGCGCCTCGCGCTCGCGGATATATTCGCCGCGCACATAGATGAAGGCCTTGTGGGCGCCCATCGCGAAACCGGCGATGACGCATCCCTCGATCAGCGTGAACGGATCGTTCCGCATGATCTCGCGATCCTTGCAGGTTCCCGGCTCCGACTCATCGGCATTGATGACCAGGTAATGCGGGCGCTCGCCCACTTCTTTGGGCATGAACGACCATTTCAACCCGGTGGGGAAGCCGGCGCCGCCTCGGCCGCGAAGGCCGGAGGCCTTCATTTCGTTGATGATCCAGTCCCGACCCTTGTCGATGATGTCCTTGGTGCCGTCGAAGTGCCCGCGCGCCATGGCGCCTTTCAGGCTCTTGTCGCGCAAGCCGTAGATATTGGTGAAGATCCGGTCCTGATCCTGCAGCATCGTTCAGCCCTCACTCACCCTTCTCGGTCAGCCGCGCGCGGGCCTGCTCGACCCAGCCGCCGCGGACGGCACGCCCGCCAAGCCCCAGCCGTTTGTCGACCCAGGCAAGCTCGCCTTCCGTCCAGCCGGCGACCTGGCCCAGACGATACACGCCGATCTCGTTCAGCGCCGCCTCGATCTTCGGCCCGACGCCATTCAACACCTTCAGGTCGTCGGCATCCACCGGCACGTCGGCCAGTAGGCCGGCCGGCGCACCCGGCCCCTCGGCCGCACCGACGGTCGCCGGGGCATCGCCGCCGTCGACGGCAGCCTTGCCCGCGTCGGCTTCCTTGCGGGCGGCACCGGTTTCGCCCTGCCGGGTGCCGCCCGTCGTGCCGCCCCCGCCATTGGTTGCCGGATCGGCGCTCGCGGCCTCTTCGGCAGCGGGGCTGGTCTTTGCCGCATCCGGCGCCGGGCCCTTGATGGTCGGGTCCGTCTCTTCTGCATGGGTGTCGACACGCGCCGCCTCGGACGGGGCAACGCTTGCCCCCTCGCCCGTCGCCGCCGAACCGGAGGCCGGGCCGGACGGCTGCGCGTCGCCGATATCGGCATCGTCGTCGAAGCTGTTCAACGTCGTCGCGCCGCCGATCGGGGCAGAAAGATGCCTGTCGATCTGCGGGCCGACCGGAACCGAAGCCCCCTCGCCGGCCGCGAAGGCGTCGATGATCTCTTCCAGCCGCTCGGGCGTCAGGTCTTCGTAGGTATCCTTGAAGATCATGACCATCGGAGCGTTGACGCAGGCGCCCAGGCACTCGACTTCTTCCCAGGACAGGGTGCCGTCGGCGTTGGCCTGGAACTGGTCGGGATGGATGCGGCGCTTGCAGACATCCATCAGTGCGTCGGCCCCGCGCAGCATGCAGGGCGTGGTGCCACAGACCTGGATATGGGCCCGCGTGCCGACGGGCGCCAGCTGGAACTGGGTATAGAAGGTCGCCACCTCGAGAACCCGGATCAACGGCATCGACAGCCTGCCGGCGACATGCTCGATCGCGGCCTTGGTGACCCAGCCTTCCTGCTCCTGCGCGCGCATCAGCAGCGGGATCACCGCCGACTGCTGCCGGCCTTCGGGATACTTGCGGATCGTCTTTTCCGCCCAGCCCTCGTTCTCGGCGGAGAAGGAGAAACTCTGGGGTTGGACGGAATCTTCCGCGAGACGCCTGACGGACATCGGACCTCTACTTCAGAACGGTTACAACGTTCCATGTTGCGGCGCGTTCTATCATAGAACGCGCAAAATACCAGCGGTCGCAACCGCATGGCCGGGTATGAAAACAGGCCGTCGCGCAGACCGCGCGGCGGTCGGCGAACCTCTCAGCGATCGACCTCGCCGAAGACGATATCGCATGAGCCGAGAATGGCCGACACGTCGGCCAGCATGTGCTTGCGGCACAGGAAATCCATCGCCTGAAGGTGCGAGAAGCCGGGGGCCTTGATCTTGCAGCGATAGGGCTTGTTGGTTCCGTCCGCCACGAGATAGACCCCGAACTCGCCCTTGGGCGCCTCGACGGCCGCGAAGACCTCGCCTTCGGGTACGTGGAAGCCCTCGGTATAGAGCTTGAAGTGATGGATGAGCGCTTCCATCGAACGCTTCATCTCGCCGCGCTTGGGTGGCACCAGCTTGCCGTCCACCGCCGATACCGGCCCGACCCGGTCGCGGCCGGCGAGGCGCTCGACGCATTGCTTCATGATGTAGGTGGACTGGCGCATCTCTTCCATGCGGATGAGATAGCGGTCGTAGCAATCACCGTTCTTGCCGATGGGTATGTCGAAATCCATCTCGTCGTAGCATTCGTAGGGCTGGCTCTTGCGCAGATCCCACGCCGCGCCCGAGCCGCGCACCATGACGCCCGAAAAACCCAACGCCCACGCATCGTCCAGATCGACCACGCCGATGTCGACATTGCGCTGCTTGAAGATGCGGTTGCCGGTCAAGAGTTCGTCGATGTCGTCGACGCGCTTGAGGAACGGGTCGCACCATGCGCCGATGTCGTCCACCAGTTCGGGCGGAATGTCCTGATGGACGCCGCCCGGCCTGAAATAGGCCGCATGGAGCCGCGCGCCGCAGGCCCTCTCATAGAAGACCATCAGCTTCTCGCGCTCCTCGAAGCCCCAGAGCGGCGGCGTCAGCGCGCCGACGTCCATGGCCTGGGTGGTCACGTTGAGAAGATGCGAGAGGATGCGCCCGATCTCGCTGTAGAGGACGCGGATCAACTGTCCGCGCGTCGGCACCGCGACGCCCGCCAGCCGCTCCACGGCGAGGCAGAAGGCATGTTCCTGGTTCATAGGCGCGACATAGTCGAGCCGGTCGAAATAGGGGATCGCCTGCAGGTATGTCTTCGCTTCGATCAGCTTTTCGGTGCCGCGATGCAGCAGGCCGATATGCGGATCGACCCGCTCGACGACTTCACCGTCGAGCTCCAGCACGAGGCGCAGCACGCCGTGCGCGGCGGGATGCTGCGGCCCGAAGTTGATATTGAAGTTTCTGACGTCGATCTCAGCCATGTTACGATCCCTGACCCGCCGCGAAGGCGGCCATCACTTCGGCCCCGGTGAGTTTGCGCGTATCGTTGCGGAAGTCGTAGAGCGCCGGCTTCTCGTCGATGAAGATCTCTTCCGCGAAGTGGAACGAGGTGATGTCGTCGAAGGCATGCATCGATACCATCGTCTCGCCCCCGTCGCGCAGGCGCCAGAACAGGCTCGTGCCGCAATCCGAGCAGAAGACGCGCTCGCCCCACTCCGAAGACGCGAATGCCTTGAGCGACGACTCGTCCGCCACCGAGACGCTGCTGCCGCATGGAACGGCCATGAACATGCCGCCCGTCCACTTCCGGCACATGCTGCAATGGCAAGCATCCATCTCGGGCTTGCGCGGCGTCGCGGAAAAGCGCACCGCGCCGCACAGGCAGCCGCCGGTCAGCTGGACAGGGCTGGAGGCAGTCTCGTCCATCTCAGTTCGCCTTCTCGTCGCCGGGAAGCACGTATTCCGGCCCCTCCCAGGGGGACAGGAAGTCGAAATTGCGGAATTCCTGGCGCAACTCCACCGGCTCGTAGACCACGCGTTTCAACTCTTCGTCGTAATGCACCTCGACGAAGCCGGTCAGCGGGAAATCCTTGCGCAGCGGATGCCCCTCGAACCCGTAGTCCGTCAACAGGCGGCGCAGGTCCGGATGGCCCGCGAACAGGATGCCGTACATGTCGAAGGCTTCGCGCTCGTACCAGTCGGCACCGGGGAACACACCGGTAGCGGAGGGGACGGATTCATCTTCCTCGACACGCAGCTTGACGCGGATACGCTGGTTATGCCGCGGGGACAGGAGGTGATAGACGACCTCGAATCGCTCCGCGCGCTGCGGGTAATCGACGCCGCAGATATCGGTGAAGTTCTTGAACAAGCAGGACGGATCGTCGCGCAGGAAGGTCAGCACGGGAACGATGTCGGCGGCGCCGACCCGCAACGTCAGCTCTCCGAAGGCGACCCTGCTTTCGATGATCCTGTCACCGATCTGCGATTCCGCCAGATATTGGGCCAGTTCTTCCATCGGTCCAGACCCTCAGCGCTCGATCGTGCCGGTACGGCGGATCTTCTTCTGCAGCAGCAAAACGCCATACAGAAGGGCCTCGGCCGTCGGCGGGCAGCCGGGCACGTAGATATCCACCGGCACCACCCGGTCGCAGCCACGGACGACCGAGTAGGAATAGTGATAGTACCCGCCGCCGTTGGCGCAGGATCCCATCGAGATGACGTAGCGCGGCTCGGGCATCTGATCATAGACCTTGCGCAGCGCCGGGGCCATCTTGTTGGTCAGCGTGCCGGCCACGATCATCACGTCCGACTGGCGCGGACTGGCGCGCGGCGCAAAGCCGAAACGCTCGGCGTCGTAGCGCGGCATCGACATCTGCATCATCTCGACCGCGCAGCAGGCCAGGCCGAACGTCATCCACATCAGGGACCCGGTTCGCGCCCACTGGATCAGGTCTTCGGTCGAGGTGACCAGGAAGCCCTTGTCCGCAAGCTCGTTATTGACGTCCGTCACGAAGGGATCGGACGCCGGGGCGACGGTCAGGTTGGACCGCTCGAGAAGGCCGGAGGAACTGTCGTTCAATCCCATTCGAGGGCGCCTTTCTTCCATTCATAGACAAAGCCGACGGTCAGCACGCCGAGGAATACCATCATGGACCAGAACCCGGCCCATCCGAGGTCGCCGAACGTGGCCGCCCACGGGAACAGGAAAGCCACTTCCAGGTCGAAGATGATGAACAGGATCGAGACCAGATAGAAGCGCACGTCGAACTTCATGCGCGAGTCGTCGAAAGCGTTGAAACCGCATTCGTAGGCGGACAGCTTCTCGTCGTCCGGCGCCTTAAACGCCAGCAGGAACGGCGACACCAGCAGGGCGAGCCCGATCAGCAGCGCCACGCCCACGAAGATGACGATCGGCAGATAAGAGGCGAGAAGTTCGTTCAACGGGATCAACCTTCCGAACCGCGACCGTAGGGAGCGCAAGGCTCATTACGACACAAGCATTTCGACGCTGACGTCTGACATATGCGGATGCGATGCCGGTTCAACCGCCTGGTCGATCCCGCACCGCAGCGCGATGGCGGACGATTAGACCCTTCCTAAACTTGACGCAAGTGACAGAGTCATCAAGCTTTTGGATCGATGCGCGGAAGCCGGAGAAGAGGCTTCGTTCCGCAACGCATCGCGGTGAAGAAGACGGAGTAGAAGGAGGATTCTGGAAGAGAAAATGGCGCGAGTGACGGGGCTCGAACCCGCGACCTCCGGCGTGACAGGCCGGCACTCTAACCGACTGAGCTACACCCGCGCTTGGCGCCGACGACTGCTTGCGTCGGCGGCGTGAGCGGTCGTTTAAGGGACCCCTGCCCCCCTGTCAAGCGGATCGCGAACCGTTCGAAACTTTCTTCGGCCGAAGACGCCATTTCAATGACTTAAGACGGGTCGCCCCTTCGGCCCCGATCGACGAATCGAAGCGGCCGACCGAATCGTCATGGCCCTTCCGACAAGCTGAAAAGATCGGCTTGCAAATCAGCGGACGAACCGGTAGGCAATCGCTCCAGACGCGGCCCTTCAAGGCGCGCGGGCGATTAGCTCAGTTGGTAGAGCGCCTCGTTTACACCGAGGATGTCGGGAGTTCGAGTCTCTCATCGCCCACCATCTATCCCCTTGAAATCGTTGAAACTTCCTGCGCATAAGGGCTTCCGGTCCCAAGATCGGTCCAAAATGGTCTAGTGCGCATGGCGAAGTCCGCGAACCCACGACACCTTCACACGAAGGGCAATAGCTACGTTGCCCGCAAGGGTATCCCTGCCGATCTACGTCCATATCGGGAACGCAGGTGCGTCGGCGAGCGCCGGGCAGAGCATCACGATTGCGCCTGTCATCAACGTTAGCGCCAATGGCGGCACTCAGGAACAGAATGCCGACCTCACGCGCCAGACTGCGAAAGCTGCCGAAAACTCCATCCGGGCGATTGTGCAGCAGGAGCTTCGGACCAGCGCCCTGCCGGTCGGGCGCTACGCACGGTTTTAAATGGACGCGAATAGCCACAGCATTTGGAGATTTGATTATCCCCTGTCATGATACGGTGCGGATTTTACGACGCGATATAGAGACAAGCCGATGCAGGCGATTAATCAACTGGTGCAGAGCCGCATATTTTGCGCGTTGCTAGCTTTGATGGTCCCGGCGCTTATCCTAACGATAGCCAACAGTGACTTCGTCATAAGTCCCGGATTTCTGATGGCCTTGGTTATTCCGGGCGGACTGCTAGGCACGGCGGTCTCGTTTGTGATCTACCCGTTTGCGGTGGCCTTCCATGCATTTGGATCAATGGATGGAGATCAAGGTCCGGCTTACTTCATTGCGATCAGTTTTCTTTGCGGGATCGCGTTCTGGTGGTTCATTGGCTACGTGACTTTGATGCTCCTGCGAAAGCGCATCTCATAGGCTTCCCTCGCGGACTCGCCCTGGCGTCAATCGCGTGCTGGACATGCTCGAATGGTTCGGAACGGTCTCCGATGCCGCTCACCTGTCTGACGTGGCCAGGGCCCTGAACATGCCGAAGTCCAGTGCGCTTCTCATGCTCCGGGTTCGATCGCGGTTACCTGCAGAAGGGTGGGGACGGAAGCTACAGCCTGATTCACTTGCCGGGGTACCACGCGATCCAGGCAGGAAGACATGGCGCGCTCAAGGTGTTCGCAACGCCGATCCTCGAAGAGGCGGTACACTCCGCCGGAGAGACCGGTATCCTAGCCGCCGTCGACGGTCACAACATCCGCTTCCTCCGCAAATGCCTCCCCGGGCAACAGATCGTTTGCGACCCGGCGATTGGTGCAACGCCGCGCCTTGAGGAGGACGCGTGCGGCATTGCGATTCTCATGGCAAGCGTGCCTGCGGTCATCGCCCGCTAAATCGAAGCTGCACGGCTGACTGCGCGTGAGGCACACGCTCTTCAGGCAAGTGTCAGCGATGCTCGCAAGGATGGCTACGTGTTACACAACTCGCACGAGATCGACGGTGTCGCCTGTGTTGCCGTTGCCGTCCCGAATGCGACGGGGACGCCTTTTGCCGCGATCAAGCTGGCCGGACCCACCGGACGCCTCGTGGCCAACCTCGACCGGGTCAGCGATGCCGCAATTCATGCGGCGGCAAGGGTCGGCGAACTGGTCGCCCGTTGCAGGGTCGGTAACGGCCGCGCGGACGATGCTCATGCTGCCTGGCGCGCCGACGCACGGACGCGGAGGTAGGCCAAGGGGGGTGCGCCGAACGCCCGCTTGAACATGGTCGTGAAGGCGGCCGGGTTGTCGTAACCGAGTTCTCCTGCCACGGACGTCACCGACGCTCCGGCAACCAGCTTCGTCATCGCGGACATGAGGCAGGCCTGCTGACGCCAGGCGGCAAAGCTTAGTCCTGTCTGCGCCCGAAAGAGACGCGTAAACGTACGGCGGCTCATGGCAAGCTCGGCGCACCAGTCATCGATCGTCTCGCTGATCGACGGCTCGGAGATGAATGCCTGACAGCGTGTCGCAAGGGCCTCGTGGCTTGGATACGGCAGAGACAGGGGCAGCGCCGGCATGCACCTGACCTCGTGTAGGATCAATTCCATCAACGCACCGTCGCGGCCCTCAAGGTCGTATCCCAGCGGGCAGTCGACCGCTTCCATCATCAACGTCCGCATGAACGATGACAGTCCGACCACCTGGCATGTCCCGGGCATGTCGGGCGCGGCATTCGCGTCGATGTAAAGGCTGTGCATCTCGACGATCCCGATCATGCGGACGTTGTGCACGGTGCCAGGGGGAATCCACATCCCGCGCTCAGGCGGCATCAGCCATGCGCCCTCCGGCGTGGTCAGCAGGATACCGCCACGGCCTGCGGTCATGAACTGGCCACGTCGGTGTTCGTACGGTTCGATGTAATGCCCCGACGGGTAGCGTTTGGCGATGGCTACGATCGACCGTGGCGTGATGTCGATAGTGTCGATGTGGATTTCGCGCATCCTGGCCCACTCACCAAGCCGATAGGCTCGTATCGAGTGGCGGGCCAACTCCGGAATTTTCTATCTATGGCCTTTCGGGTGCGCAACTCCTTGCGTCCAAGATCAGGATCACAGGGCTCGGGACAATGAGTCAGACCACGACGATCACCACGGCACCGACAACGGATGTTGTCTCCGCTCTCGGTGCAGCCAGCCTCTGCCACCTTCTGAATGACCTGATGCAGGCACTTTTGCCGGCGACCTATCCGATCTTCCAGGACGAGTTCGGCCTGTCATTTACCCAGGTCGGGCTACTGACCTTCGTCTACCAGATCACTGCCTCGTTGTTTCAGCCGTTCATTGGTCACTATACCGATCGCCATCCCCTTCCGTACTCGCTCCCTGTCGGCATGGCGTCGTCCCTGGCCGGACTGCTGACGCTGGCCTACGCCCCGAACTTCACCATACTTCTCATCGGCGGGATTCTCCTTGGCCTCGGCTCGGCGATCTTCCATCCCGAGGCCTCGCGCATTGCCCGCCTGGCATCCGGGGGACGGCACGGCCTGGCGCAGTCCATCTTCCAGGTCGGTGGCAATTTCGGCTCCGCGCTCGGGCCGCTCGCCGCCGCCTTTTCGTGCTGCCGCGAGGACAGACTGGCCCGGCCTGGTTTGCCGTGGCAGCGTTGACAGGCATCCTGATCCTGACGGCACTCGGGCGTTGGTACGAACAGAACGGCCACGCGAAGAAACCGTCCGGCACGGCTCCGGCAGGGCATCCCATTCTCTCCCGTCGCCAGGTCTCGACGGCGATGACGATCTTGATCGCGCTCCTGTTTTCGAAGTACGTCTATCTCGCGTCGTTCACGAGCTATTATATCTTCTTCATGATGGAGCGTTTCGCACTCTCGACCCAGATCGCACAGGTCTACCAGTTCGTTTTCTTCGCGGCGGTCGCGGCAGGAACGGTGGCGGGTGGGCCGATCGGCAACAGGCTGGGACGCAAGGTCGTGATTTGGGTATCGATCCTCGGCGTATTGCCGTTCACCCTGCTGCTTCCATACGCCGGTCTGACGCTAACGGCGGTTCTTTCGGTTGTAATCGGCTTCGTCATGTCGTCCGCCTTCCCAGCCATCGTGGTCTATGGACAGGAGCTTATGCCAGGAAGGGTCGGCATGGTGTCCGGGCTCTTATTCGGGTTCATCTTCGGTATCGGTGGCATTGGAGCAGCACTCCTTGGCGTTCTGGCCGACTACACCAGCATCGCTTTCGTATTCCAGGCCTGCGCCTTTCTACCGATCATCGGCGTCCTTGCGGCCTTCCTGCCGAGCACACAACTCCCGAAAACGGCCTGATCATGCCGAAGTTGCCCGGAGACGCTGGCGAACAGAATACAACGTTGGTCGAAACGTTCTTCCTTGAGCGCCAACGCACTCCTATCGGGCAGCTGGTCCTGTTGACCGATGTCGACGACCGCCTTCGTGTCGCCGATTGGGTCGACTACGAGGTCCGGATGCACCGCCGCCTCTTTCTCCAGTACGGCTCGGTCGCAATCATCGCCCGGGCGGGACGGTCTGCCGCTTACTGCGCCTTTGAGGCTTACTTCGCAGGTGAGGTCGGCGCCCTCTCCTCGCTTCCGGTGCGTATGAACGGGACACCGTTCCAGTGCAGCGTCTGGAACGAGCTGCTCCGAATTCCTGTCGGGACCACCATCACCTACGGTGAACTTGCACGCCGCATCGGACGTCCGACCGCCTTTCGCGCGGTTGGATCGGCAAACGGGCTCAACACAATCAACATCGTCGTTCCGTGTCACCGCGTAGTTGGAGCCAACGCATCCCTGACGGGTTACGGAAGCGGCCTGTCGCGAAAGCAGTGGCTGCTCGACCATGAGTCAGGGCGTCCAACGCTGTTTGGCTAAGCAGCAGACCTGCGCCACACCTGCGGTCTCGGCTGCATGCATCGCAGCACGAACTTGTCTTACCGCCTCTATGGCGTGCCCTGCTCCGGGGCGGGGCCTCGCTCGAGAAAGGTCGAGAGGGTGATGTAGCTGCGGACAGACCGGACACCTTCCAGGCTCTGGATCTCCATCAGGAAACTTTCCAATCCCTCGGTGTCGACGGCACGCACCTTGATCAACACGCACCCGTCGCCCGCCACGGTGTGCAGCTCTTCCACCTCGGGCCGATCCGCAAACTTCAGGAGATGTCGTGTCGCGCTGTAGCTGCTCGTGTCGACCACCAGGAAGGTCAGCAGCGTGCGGCCCAGCTTGCAGCCATCCAGCACCGCGACCGTGCCCTTGATGACCCCGTCCCGCTTGAGGCGCTTTACCCGGTCATGCACGGCGGGCGCGGAGAGATTCACCAACGCGCTGAGTTCCGCGTAGCTGCGGGAAGCATCCTGCGCGAGCGCGCCTAATATCCTTCGGTCGATCCGGTCCAGTTCGGCCGGATGATGCCGCGCCTGCCGAATGACGTCTGTTTCTTTATAGGACATGCCCATAACAGCCTTCTAACCGGATTTTATGTCTCCTATTAAGGCTACGACCGAACGAGGTTCGGTGTCCAGCACACTCTATGGAGACTGCCATGCCAGTCGCACTATTTGCGCTGGCGATCGGCGCATTCGGCATCGGATTGACCGAATTCGTCGTCGCCGGCATCCTGCCCCAGATCGCCGGTGATTTCGGCGTCGGTATTCCGCAAGCCGGGCTGATGGCCACCATCTATGCCCTCGGCGTCTTCGTTGGCGCCCCGATCCTGACGGTGCTGGGATCGCGCGTTCCACGCAAGACGATGCTCGTCGTCCTGTCGATCGTCTTCACCCTCGGAAATATCGTCACCGCGCTTGCGCCGAACCTGACCGTCGCCCTTGCGGGCCGCGTGTTGACGGCCTTCAATCACGGCACCTTTTTCGGGATCGGCTCCATCATCGCAGCCTCGCTGGTGGCAAAGGACAGGCAGGCAAGTGCCATTGCCTTCATGTTCTCGGGGCTGACCTTCGCCAATCTCTTCGGCGTACCCGCCGGAACGTGGCTGGCGCAGATGTACGACTGGCGGCTGGCGTTCTGGCTGGCGGCCGCCATCGGCGTTGCAACCGTCGTCAGCGTGGCGCTGCTCGTGCCGCCGATCAAGGCCGGCAAGGCCATAGAACTGAAATCGGAACTGCGGGCCTTCGTCGATCCCCAGGTCCTGCTGGCCATGGCGATCACCGTCTTCGGCCCTGCCGCGTTCTTCACCTCCATCACCTACATTGCGCCGATGATGATCGAAGTGGCCGGGTTCACGGAAGCCGGCGTCGCGCAGATCATGATTCTCTTCGGCCTTGGCCTCGCCGTCGGAAACTGGTTCGGCGGGCGCTTCGCCGACCGGTCGCTGTTCGGAACACTGTTCGTCACCTTGGCCGCGCAGGCCGCCGTTCTTTTCATCTTCTGGCTGAAGGCGGACAATAGCGCCGTCGCCTGCATCTCGGTCTTTCTCATGGCGGCATTCGGTTTTGCCACCTGCTCGCCCCTCCAGAAACTGGTGATGGATCGCGCAGCCAGTGCCGGTGCCCCGACGATGGCCGCATCGGTGAACATCGGTATGTTCAACCTGGGCAACGCCATCGGCGCCTATGTCGGTGGGGTCACCATTACCGCCGGGCTCGGCATCGCCTCTCCGAACTGGGCCGGCGCCGTGTTGTCGCTGATCGCCCTGGGGCTGGCGGTAATCGCCTGGGCTCTCACGCCTGCCCGGGGCTACAAGGGGCATGTCGCGAACAGATCGGCGTGTTGCGACGCCTAGCGGCCCGACCGGCTTCTTGTGTCGATCCCGGGGGTGCCGGGAACGGACAAGACAAAGGGGTGGACGCCAATGGCACCCACCCCTTTTGGCCAGCCTTATGGCTGGCGAAACTTTTGCACCAGATGCTTAGCGCTTGTTGACCGCGTCCTTCAGGCCCTTGCCGGGCGTGAACTTCGGTACGTTACGTGCCGGAATATCGACTTCCGCGCCCGTGGACGGGTTGCGGCCCTTGCTGGCTTCGCGACGCGAAACCGAGAAGGTGCCAAAGCCGACGAGACGCAGGTCGTCACCGCCGGAGAGCGCACCCTCGATCGAGGTGAAGACGGCGTCGACCGCTTCGGTCGCCTGCGCCTTGCTGAGACCGGCCTTTTCAGCCACGGCCGAAACGAGTTCATTCTTGTTCATCAGTATCCTCCTGACTACGGCGCACCGCACCGGTTGGCTGCAGACGATGGTCAAAAGCGTTACATCATTCAAGCTCTGCAAGCCCCGAAAGCCCGGAAAACTGGCCTTTGCGCACAAAAAATGCCGCCCGAAGGCGGCATTTTTCCACATTGTGTCGCAAATGCGGCTTAGTGGGCCGTCGTAACGGCCGTATCGTCGGCATTGTCGACCGCCGGAAGGGGGTGCGCCGACTCGTCCCAGTCGATCGGCTCGGGCTGGCGGACCAGCGCATGCTTGAGCACCTCGCCGATGCGGGACACGGGCACGATTTCCAGATTGTTTTTCACATTGTCCGGAATATCGACAAGGTCCTTGGCGTTGTCCTCGGGGATAAGGACCTTCTTGATCCCGCCCCGCAATGCGGCCAGAAGCTTCTCCTTGAGCCCGCCGATCGGCAGCACTCGCCCGCGCAACGTGATCTCGCCCGTCATGGCGATATCCCGGCGCACCGGGATGCCCGTCATGACCGAGATGATGGACGTTGCCATCGCAACGCCCGCCGACGGACCATCCTTGGGCGTCGCACCTTCCGGTACGTGCACGTGGATGTCGCGGCGGTCGAAGAGCGGTGGCTCGATCCCGTAATCGACCGCACGACTGCGCACATAGGATGCGGCAGCGGAGATCGATTCCTTCATCACGTCGCGCAGGTTGCCCGTCACCGTCATGCGGCCCTTGCCGGGCATCATGACGCCTTCGATGGTCAACAGCTCGCCACCGACCTCCGTCCAGGCCAGACCGGTCACGACACCGACCTGATCGTCGGCTTCCACCTCGCCATAACGGTAACGCGGCACGCCGAGATAGTCCGAGATGTTGGCGGCTGTCACGTCCACCCGCTTGGTTTCACCCTTCAGGATAAGGGTCACCGCCTTACGGGCGAGCGTCATGACCTCACGCTCGTAGGAGCGCACGCCGGCTTCACGCGTGTAGCGACGGGCGATCTCCCGCAGCGCGTCGTCGCTGACCGAGAACTCATGCGGCTGCAGGGCATGGTCGCGGATGGCCTTCGGCAGCAAATGCCGCTTGGCGATCTCGACCTTCTCGTCCTCGGTGTAGCCGGCGATGCGGATGATCTCCATCCGGTCCATCAGCGGCCCGGGGATGTTCAGCGTGTTGGCCGTCGTGACGAACATGACGGACGACAGGTCGAACTCGACCTCCAGGTAATGATCCATGAAGGTGGAGTTCTGCTCCGGGTCCAGCACCTCGAGCAGCGCCGAAGACGGATCGCCCCGATAGTCCTGGCCCAGCTTGTCGATCTCGTCGAGCAGGAACAGCGGATTGGCCTTCTTCGCCTTCTTCATCGACTGCACGACCTTGCCGGGCATGGAGCCGATATAGGTGCGCCTGTGGCCGCGGATCTCGGCCTCGTCACGGACGCCGCCCAGCGCCACGCGCACATACTCGCGGCCCGTCGCCTTGGCGATGGACTTGGCGAGCGACGTCTTGCCGACGCCCGGAGGCCCGACGAGGCAGAGGATCGGCCCCTTCAGCTTGGTCTGGCGGCTTTGCACCGCGAGATACTCGACGATGCGCTCCTTGACCTTGTCGAGGCCGTAATGCTCGGCGTCGAGCAAGGCCTCGGCCTTCCTGAGGTCGATCTTGGCACGCGAAAACTTGCCCCAGGGCAGGCCCAGCAGCCAATCCAGATAGTTACGGACCACCGTCGCCTCGGCCGACATCGGGCTCATCTGCCGAAGCTTCTTCAGCTCGGCATTGGCCTTCTCCTTGGCCTCCTTCGAAAGGCGCGTCTTCTTGATGCGCTCTTCGATCTCGGCCATCTCGTCGCGGCCTTCCTCGCCGTCGCCGAGCTCCTTCTGAATGGCCTTCATCTGCTCGTTCAGATAGTACTCGCGCTGGGTCTTCTCCATCTGCCGCTTGACCCGGGACCGGATGCGCTTTTCCACCTGCAGGACGGAAATCTCCGACTCCATGAAGGCAAGCGCCTTCTCGAGCCGCTCACGCGTCCCGACGAGAGTCAGCATCTCCTGCTTTTCGGAGATCTTGATCGCCAGATGCGAAGCGACCGTGTCGGCCAGCTTGGAGTAATCGTCGATCTGGCCAGCTGCGCCAACGACTTCCGGCGAAATCTTCTTGTTGAGCTTTACGTAATTCTCGAACTCCGAGATCACCGAGCGCGCCAGCGCCTCGATCTCGACCGGATCTTCGTCGCGCGGGGGCACGATGCTGGCAACCGCCTCATGCCAATCGGCACGGTCGGTGAAGCGATCGATATGCGCGCGCGAAATCCCCTCCACCAGGACCTTGACGGTCCCGTCGGGGAGTTTCAGCAGCTGCAGGACGTTGGCAAGCGTGCCGATCTCGTAGATGGCGTCGGGCGCCGGATCTTCGTCGGTCGCGTTGCGCTGCGTCGCCAGCAGGATCTGCTTGTCCGCGCCCATCACCTCTTCGAGAGCCTTGATGGATTTCTCGCGCCCCACGAACAGCGGCACGATCATGTGCGGGAAGACGACGATGTCCCGCAGGGGGAGCACAGGGTACAGGGTCTCGGGAGAGCCGGCTTGTACCGTTTGATCGATGGACATCAACTATCCTTTCTGCGGCAAGGCCGCCTTGGGCCGGCCGGCCGGGCCTTCGTCGAAGCACCCGGCGTACCGCCCACTACCAATCTCAATGTGGTCTCAAACCCACCGACATTCAAGCGTCATGCTGCCTTGCAAAATCGCCATGCGCCGGGGCATGAAACGCAACAGGCCCGCGCCGCTGCACGCGACGCGGGCCTGCCGGATAAGGGGGCGTCCACCAGCCGTGCCGGCTGGCGGATTGCCGCAAACGTCTGCGTCAGGCGCTGACGTTCTCCTTCTCGTCCTTACGGTCCGCGTAGATGTACAAAGGCCGGGCATTGCCGTCGATGACATCCTCCGAGATGACGACCTCCCGGACGCCTTCCAGCGTCGGCAGGTCGAACATGGTATCCAGCAGCATGGCTTCCATGATGGACCGCAGGCCGCGTGCGCCGGTCTTGCGCTCGATGGCCTTGCGGGCAATCGCCTTGAGGGCGTCCTCGTGGAACGACAGCTCGACATTCTCCATCTCGAACAGCCGCTGATACTGCTTCACCAGCGCATTCTTGGGCTGCACCAGAATCTGCACGAGAGCGACCTCGTCCAGATCCTCCAGCGTTGCCAAAACGGGCAGGCGGCCGACGAATTCGGGGATCAGGCCGAACTTCAGCAGATCCTCGGGCTCGACCTGCCGGAACAGTTCGCCCGTGCGCCGGTCTTCCGGCGACAGCACGTTTGCGCTGAACCCGATCGAGGTCTTCCGGCCCCGGTCCGAGATGATCCGATCCAGCCCGGCGAAGGCACCGCCGCAGATGAACAGGATGTTTGCGGTATCGACCTGGAGGAATTCCTGCTGCGGATGCTTCCGGCCTCCCTGCGGCGGCACCGACGCGACCGTTCCTTCCATGATCTTCAGAAGGGCCTGCTGCACGCCCTCGCCCGACACGTCGCGCGTGATGGACGGATTGTCGGACTTGCGGCTGATCTTGTCGATCTCGTCGATGTAGACGATGCCGCGCTGCGCCCGCTCGACATTGTAGTCGGCGGACTGGAGCAGCTTGAGGATGATGTTCTCGACATCCTCGCCCACATAGCCGGCTTCCGTCAGCGTGGTGGCGTCGGCCATCGTGAAGGGCACATCGAGGATGCGCGCCAGCGTCTGGGCAAGCAACGTCTTGCCGCAGCCGGTGGGGCCGATCAGCAGGATGTTCGACTTCGCCAGCTCGACGTCGTTGTTCTTCGCCGCATGGGCCAGCCGCTTGTAGTGATTGTGCACCGCGACGGACAGGACCTTCTTCGCGAAGGACTGGCCGATGACGTAATCGTCCAGAACCGCGATGATCTCCTGGGGCGTGGGCACGCCCTCCCGGGACTTCACCATGGAAGATTTGTTCTCTTCCCGGATGATGTCCATGCACAGCTCAACGCATTCGTCGCAGATGAAGACCGTCGGCCCCGCAATCAGCTTGCGAACCTCATGCTGGCTCTTTCCGCAGAAAGAGCAATAGAGCGTGTTCTTGGAGTCGCCGCCGCTGATCTTGCTCATGTTCCGTTCCTTCCGCTCGGGAACCGCCTTTGCGGCGGTTCCGCCGGTGGGCTGCAAAGAAAGCTATTCGCTTCTCCGGGCGCCCACAATATGACCTTCGGGCCCAATCCGTATTCCAATGGGCGAATGTGACAGTTTTGCTCTAGCTCACGTTAGCCGGGACAGCTTGACCGACCCTTGCTTCGTGTCGCGCCGCAGCGAAAGACGCCGTCACTGCCCGCTTGAGAGTGCGGCCTCGAGCGCATCGCGCGATGAGTAGACCTTGTCGATAAGACCGAAGGACTGGGCTTCCTCCGCCGTCATGAAATGGTCACGGTCGAGCGTGCGTTCAATGGTTTCGTAATCCTGGCCGGTATGCTCGACGTAAACCTCGTTCAGGCGCCGCTTCAGCTTGATGATGTCCTGGGCGTGGCGCTCGATGTCGGAAGCCTGGCCGGAGAAGCCGCCCGAGGGCTGGTGCACCATGATACGCGCGTTCGGCGTCGCGAACCGCATGTCCTTGTGGCCCGCGCAGAGAAGCAGCGAGCCCATCGAGGCCGCCTGTCCGACGCACAGCGTCGATACGGCGGGCTTGATGAACTGCATCGTATCGTAGATCGCCATGCCGCTCGTCACCACGCCGCCGGGCGAATTGATGTAGAGGGCGATCTCCTTCTTGGGGTTTTCCGCCTCGAGGAAGAGGAGCTGCGCGCAGATCAGCGTCGCCATCGAATCCTCGATGGGGCCGGTCACGAAGATGATGCGCTCCTTCAGGAGACGGGAGAAAATGTCATAGGCCCGTTCGCCGCGATTGGTCTGCTCGACCACCATCGGTACCAGGTTGAGCGCGGTTTCGATTGGATGCTTCATGAAATTTGGCTTCCGTCTATGTTGTCGCCGCCCGGCGATCATGACCGGGGAGCCAGAATCACGACGGGGGGCGTCTCCTCCTGTAGATAGGGCCGAAGCCGCACCTTGTGCAAGACGCCCCGCCCCCTGCGCCGGGCCTTGAGCTGACGACCTTGTGAATAGTCTTGATCGCCCCCGGGTTGGACTGGCCGACGGCAATTCGGCAGCAAGGCGCATTCGAACCGGCAATAAGGGAGGCGATATTGCTGTCGCGAGACTATCGAGACATTATAGCGGGCGCGCTGTTGATGGCAGCGGGCGTGTGGATGGCGCTCTATGCGCAGGGCACGCTCGACCTCGGCAGCGTGCGCCGGATGGGCCCGGGCATGTTCCCGGTCGCCGTCGGCATCATTCTGGCGCTGTTCGGCATCGCCATCATGATACCGGCCTTCTTCCGGCAAGGCACGTTCGAGGAAATCGAGATCCGATCCACCCTCGCCGTGCTCGCCAGCATCGCCGCCTTTGCGATGGTCATCCGGCCCTATGGCCTCATCCCGGCCATCGCCGCACTGGTCCTTGTCGCGGCGCTTGCCGAGCGCACCTTCCGCCCGGTGTCCATCCTGGCCAGCATCGTGGTGATGGCGACGCTTGCCTGGCTGATCTTCAAGGCAGGGCTGGGCCTTCCGCTGACCATGGCGCGGTGGCCGCACTGATGGAACAGCTCTACGGCAACGTCGCCCTGGGCCTGTCCACGGCCCTCAGCCTCAACAACCTTTTCTACTGCTTCGTCGGCGTCTTCCTGGGCACCGTCGTCGGGGTCATCCCCGGCCTGGGGGCCTTGGCCGCCATCTCGATGCTGTTTCCCATCACCTTCCATCTGGATGCGACGGCGGCGCTGATCATGCTGGCCGGCATCTGGTACGGGACCAGCTATGGCGGCAATACGGCGTCCATCCTGCTGAACATCCCCGGCACGCCGGCAAACGCCGTCACCTGCCTCGACGACTATCCGATGACGAAGCAGGGGCGCGGCGGCGTCGCACTGCTGATGACGACGGTCGCCTCCTTCGTCGGCGGAACCATCGGCATCATCCTGATGATGCTGTTTGCGCCGACCATCGCGGCCTACGCCCTCTCCTTCGGGTCGGCCGATTATTTCGCGCTCATGGTGCTGGGCCTCGTCGCCGCATCGACCATCTCAGACGGCTCGGCGATCAAGGGCCTGGCAATGGTGGTCCTTGGCATCGCCTTCGGCTGCGTGGGCATGGACATCTATTCGGGCGGCCAGCGATTCACCTTCGGCTGGCTCGAGCTTGCCGACGGCATCAGCCTGGTGGCGCTGGCGATGGGCCTGTTCGGTGTCTCGGAGATCATCGTCGGCATCCGCAACGTATCGGCCAACGCCATCGATCGCTCCAGCGTCACGCTCAGGGCGATGAAGCCCACAAGGGACGACCTGCGCCGGTCCATCGGCCCGATGGCGCGCGGCACCGGCATCGGCTCGTTCTTCGGGACGCTTCCGGGCACCGGACCCTCCGTCGCGGCCTTCATGGCCTACGCGGTGGAGAAACGGGTGGCAAAGGACAGGTCGCGGTTCGGCAAGGGCGCGATCGAGGGCATCATGGCTCCCGAATCGGCGAACAACTCCGCCGACCAGACGTCCTTCATCCCGACGCTTGCCCTGGGCATTCCGGGCAGCCCCACCATGGCGCTGATGCTGGGGGCGCTGATTATCCATGGCATAGCGCCCGGCCCGCAGCTCATGACCGAGCAGGCCAGCCTGTTCTGGGGCCTCATCATGAGCTTCTGGATCGGCAATCTCCTGCTGGTGGTGCTGAACGTGCCGCTGATCGGCTTGTGGGTGCGGCTGCTGCTGATCCCCTACCACCTGCTCTACCCGGCCGTGCTGATGTTCATCTGCATCGGCGTCTACACGGTGAACAACAATCCGTTCGACGTGTGGCTCGTGGTCTTTTTCGGCGGCCTCGGCTACGTCATGCGCCTGCTGGACCTGCCCACCGCCCCCTTGCTGCTGGGCTTCGTACTCGGCCCACTGATGGAAGAGCATTTCCGCCGTGCCATGCTGATCTCGCGCGGGAACCTGATGACCTTCGTGGAGCGGCCGATCAGCGGCGCCGTACTGGCCGTCACCGCGCTCATCCTCATCTGGAGCGCCTGGGCCGCCTATTCGGTCTACCGGCGCGAGCGCAAGCTGCAGGCAGTCGAGGCATAGCGGCAGAGCCGTATGGGTTCGGCCTGACACCCAGGCCGAACCTCCAGACGTGAAAAGGGCCGCTTCGTTTCCGAAGCGGCCCTTTATTTTCGTTCGAGTCACGAGGTGGCGGGACGCCGTCAGGCGGCGGCGCTGGTCTCTTCCTCGTCTTCCTTCATCAACTCTTCGCGGCTGACGGTCTTGTCCGTCACCTTGACCGAACCGAGCAGGTGGTCGACGACCTTCTCCTCGTAGATCGGCGCGCGCAGGCTCTGGATCGCTTCCGGCGTCTTGCGGAAGTAGTCGTAGACCTGCTGCTCCTGGCCGGGATACTGGCGGACCTGCTCGAACAAGGCGCGCTGCAGCTCCTCGTCGGAAATGGTCACGCCGGCCTTCTCGCCGATCTCGGACAGGACGAGGCCCAGGCGAACGCGGCGTTCGGCCAGCTTGCGATAGTCCTCGCGGGCCTTCTCCTCGGTGGTGTCCTCATCCTCGAAGGTCTTGCCGCTCTGCTCGAGCTCGCGGCTGACCTGCGACCAGATGTTGTTGAACTCGGCTTCCACGAGCTTTTCCGGCAGCGGGAAATCGTAATCCTTGTCGAGGGCATCCAGAAGCTGGCGCTTGACCTTCTGGCGCGTCATGGCGCCGAACTGGCTCTCGATCTGGCCGCGCACGATCTCGCGCAGCTTCTCGATGGACTCAAGGCCCATCTGCTTGGCGAGATCGTCGTTCAGCTCCAGCTCGCCAGGTGCGGCCACGGCCTTCACCTTGACGTCGAAGACGGCCTGCTTGCCGGCCAGATGCGCCGCGCCGTAATCTTCGGGGAAGGAAACCTTCACCTCGCGCTCGTCACCGGCCTTGGCGCCGACGAGCTGGTCTTCGAAACCGGGAATGAATTGACCCGAGCCGATGACGAGGTTGGAATCTTCCGCCGAGCCGCCCTGAAAGGCCTCACCGTCGATCTTGCCGACGAAGTCCATGGTGACGCGGTCGCCGTTCTCGGCCGCGCCGTCCTTGTCGGAGTAGGTGCGGGCGTTCTCGGCGATGCGCTTGACCTGCTCCTCGACTTCCTCGTCCGCCACCTCGACCACGGGCCGTTCGATGGCGATGCCCGAGGTGTCCTTGACGTCGAAGGAGGGCAGCGTCTCGTAGCGCAGGGTGAAGCGGAAGTCGGTGCCGCCGCCCAGAACCTTCTCGGCCTCGGCCTCGTCTTCGCTCATCGCGATCTCGGGTTGCATGGCGGACCGCTCGTTGCGATCGGCAATGACCTTGCGCGGCGTCTCGTTGATGATCTGGTTGACGATCTCGGCCATCAGCGAACGGCCATAGGTCTTGCGCAGGTGGGACACCGGCACCTTGCCGGGCCGGAAGCCCTTGAGGCGCACCTGATCCTTCGCTTCAAACAGCCGGGTCTGGAGCCGTGCCTCGAGGTCCGCGGCCGGCACGACGACTTCGATCTCGCGCTTAAGGCCCTCGGCCTTGGTTTCCGTTACCTGCATTCTAAACCCTTCGATTTCAAGTTGACCGACGGAAAACCGCCGAAGTCGATTTCAATTCCGATGCGAGAAACTCTAGGAGCTGGTGCGGGTGGAGGGACTCGAACCCCCACACCATAGGCGCTAGAACCTAAATCTAGTGCGTCTACCAATTCCGCCACACCCGCACAGCGCCTTGGCTCATCGCGTAGCGCGCGTCTCTATATCACTGCCAGATTTGACGTCAAACAGGAAACGCCGCAACGACGCCGCAGCGGGACGTGTTGCGTTGCACCATCCGCAAGGCTGCTATGCGAAACCGGCTCTGGTGATGCGCGGGGCGCGCAGCTACATTCCAACCATCGAAGCAACGGACCACCCGGACTTAAAGCTTCAATCGATTTAAACTCTAATACAGTCAAAGGCTGTTGGGTCATATGAACATCGTTCGCTCCTACGCCAGCTGGCGCCGTTACCGCGAGACCTGCACGGAACTTAACCGTCTCTCGCAGCGTGAACTTGCCGATCTCGGCATCTCCCGCGCGGATATTCCTTCGATCGCGAAGGCAGCTACGCGCTGAACTTGAAATTACCAGTTTTCGCCGCGGCTTCTCCTCCCAATAGCCGCTGCGAATAGAACCTGCGAACTCCTCCTCCCAAATCGCAGGTTTCCAAACGACACCCGCCGGTCCTCCCCCGGCGGGTGTTGTCGTTTTCGGGGGTAATGCTGTAGAGCATCCGCCATGGCACACAGACCCATCCACATCGTCGGCGGCGGCCTTGCCGGTTCGGAAGCCGCCTGGCAGATCGCCGAAGCGGGAATTCCCGTCATCATCCATGAAATGCGCGGCGTGCGCGGCACCGATGCGCACAAGACGGACGACCTGGCCGAGCTCGTCTGCTCCAACTCGTTCCGCTCCGACGATGCCGAGGGCAATGCCGTCGGCGTCCTGCATGCGGAGCTGCGCCTGGCCGGCAGCCTCATCATGCGCGCGGCGGACGCCAACCAGGTTCCGGCAGGCAGCGCCCTCGCCGTCGACCGCGACGGGTTCGCGCGTGCGGTCACGCAGGCGCTGGAAGCCCATCCGCTGGTGGACATTCGCCGCGAAGAGGTGACCGGCCTGCCACCCGCCGAGTGGGGCGGCGCCATCGTGGCGACCGGCCCCCTGACCGCCCCCGGCCTTGCCGACGCGATCGCGCGGGAAACCGGGGCGGATTCGCTCGCCTTCTTCGATGCCATCGCGCCCATCGTGCATTTCGAATCGATCGACATGGACAAGGCCTGGTTTCAAAGCCGGTACGACAAGGTCGGCCCCGGCGGCACCGGCAAGGATTACATCAACTGTCCCCTCGACAAGCCGACCTACGAGGCGTTCATCGCCGCCTTGCTGGAGGGCGACAAGACAGAGTTCCGCGAGTGGGAGGGGACGCCCTATTTCGACGGCTGCCTCCCCATAGAGGTCATGGCCGAACGCGGGCCGGAAACGCTGCGCCACGGCCCGATGAAGCCGATGGGGCTGACGAACGCACATCAGCCCGACATCAAGGCCTATGCCGTGGTGCAGTTGCGGCAGGATAACGCCCTCGGCACCCTCTACAACATGGTCGGATTTCAGACCAAACTGAAATATGCCGAGCAGGCACGCATCTTCCGCATGATCCCCGGCCTGGAGACCGCGGAGTTTGCAAGGCTGGGCGGCCTGCATCGCAACACCTACCTGAACTCGCCCGTCCTTCTGGACCAGACGCTGCGCCTCAAGGCGCGCCCCGATCTTCGGTTTGCAGGCCAGATCACCGGTTGCGAAGGCTATGTCGAATCGACGAGCGTCGGCCTGATGGCCGGGCGCTTCGCCATTGCGGAGGCTCTTGGCCGCGCGCCAACGCCGCCGCCGGTTACGACTGCCATGGGCGCCCTGCTGAACCATATCACCGGCGGGCATATCAGTACCGACGAAGAGCCCGGCAAGCGTTCGTTCCAGCCGATGAACATCAATTTCGGGCTGTTTCCGCCGATGGATGCGCCGAAGATCGAAGGCAAGCGTCTTCGCGGCAAGGAAAAGACCATTGCCAAGAAGAAGGCGATGGCGGGGCGCGCCCTGTCCGACTTCGCCGCCTGGAACGCGGCGCATACGCTGGCCGAGGCAAGCTAGGCGCGGGCCGCTACCGCCAGTCGGCCGCACGAAGCAGGATGGTCATCCGGCCGATTTGCGGCTGGCCGTCCACCAGACGCAGAAACTTCACATCGTAGAACAGGGTTTGCCCCGACGCCGCGGCCAACGTGCCGCGCTGAGGCGCACCCGGCCTTGCGGCGATCGCCTCCATGACCGGCGTCATCGCAAACCGGACCGGCGCCCCGCCGGAACGGCGCAGCACGAGGTCGCCGTCCTCGAAGCGGGCGGAAAAGTCCAGGCTGGCGTTGCCCGCCTCCCGGCCAAGGGCGACATCCGCCAGCACGAGATCGAACCCGCCCACCGGCAGGGCCGGTGCGGCAGGGGCATTATAGTCGCTGAAGGAAGGCACCGGAGCCGCCGGTTGCCGGACTGGCATCTGTGAGGTAACCGCCGCCGCGCCCCACGGACCGAAAAGCGAGGCTGCCAGCGCAACCGCCGGCAAGCCAAGGAACCAACGCGGATCGCCGCGCATGGCCGGCATGAACTGCATGACGCCGAGCATGGCGCAAACCACGCAGAACAGCGCCGCGTAGTACATCCCCAGCGACCACCCGCGCGCCGACTCGGCGCTGATCGCAAGCGTGAACAGCACCAGCGGCACAGGCAGGGCCATCGGCCAGAAGCGCCGCACGGCCCGCACCGCCCGCGGCGCCCGTGCCCCGTCGAAGGGCACCGACAGGAAGCGGACGAAGGCCAGATCGAGCAGGAGAACCGGCACGATCCAAACCATGTCGCGCACGGCCAGATCTCCGGTCACGACGACCCTGACCGCGTAGAGGTGCAGCACGATCAGCGCGGCGATCAGAAGGGGAACCGCCACGAAGCTCAGGAAATTGCGGGCCAGCCCCTCAAGACGGGCGGACGGCGGGCTCGTCCCGGCTTCCGGAAAGAGACCCAGGGTCGCCATGGGCCCAACCAGCAACAGCGCCGTCGCATAGACATGGGCATAGGTTTCCCAGCCCGGTCCGATGCCGAACAGCAGCCGAAACAGTTCGACCAGCAGCACCATGCCGGACACGAAGGCAAGCACCGCGACGAAGGCAAGGCCGAAGGCGGCAAAGCTGCGCAGCACGAAGCTCCACAGGCCGACCGGCTCGGACCTGCGGATAAACGGCATGACGAACAGGAACAGCAGCGAAGCGAGCTGGAGAACCGAGGAGGCGCCCTCGAACGGCTCATGAAGCCAGGCTATGCCGCCGGCCGCCACCCCTGTCGCGGCCGAGGCGGCATGCGAAACCGCGCGGGGACGCCCCGCGGCTGCCAAGGTGGACGACATGCCGACCGACCAGAGCACCGCAACGGACAGGGCCGCCAGAATGTGGCGCTGCTGGCTGCCGGACAACTCGCCGTAGCCCGCGATCCAGGCGTTGGAAAGCAGCGCCGCTACGACGAGACACAGGACGGTGAATGGAAACCGCGACACCGCGCCGCCGGCTGCGCTGAGGATGCGCGATGGCAGCGCCGTCAGGAACGCGGCCCGGCCGCCGTGTCTCATGGACACCATGTCTGCCCCTTCCCGAATGCATGTTCAGGCGCGCATGGCCCGCCAATAGCTCCACAGGCGATGCACCGCCGCAAACCGGGACTCGACATAGGGCCAACCGCCGCTGCGTTCCACCATGCGCAAGGCCGCATTATCGGCAAGGGCCGGCAGGAAGGCGGGCCTGATCGCGGGAGCGATTTGGGAAAGGCGGTCCGTGACGGCGTTGAGATGGTCCCGTGCATAAGCCGCCAGCGCCAGCCGTGCAGCCTCCAACCCCTCCGGCCCGGCCGCCGTGTCGCATGGACACCATGTCTGCCCCTTCCCGAATGCCTGTTCAGGCGCGCATGGCCCGCCAATAGCTCCACAGGCGATGCACCGCCGCGAACCGGGACTCGACATAGGGCCGACCGCCGCTGCGTTCCACCATGCGCAAGGCCTCATTATTGGCAAGGGCCGGCAGGAAGGCGGGCCTGATCGCGGCAGCGATTTGGGAAAGGCGGTCCGTGACGGCGTTGAGATGGTCCCGCGCATAAGCCGCCAGCGCCAGCCGTGCGGCCTCCAACCCCTCCGGCCCGGCCGCCCAGCCCCCATGGTCCGCGCCGGCGGCGGACAGAAGGTCGCCCGGAACGAAGCTCTGCCCCAGCCCTCGCAACCGGGGTTCGCACCGCAGAAGTCCGGCCGCAAGGGTTGCAACCCCGGCATGGCCGGCGGCATCGGCCACGACCGTATCGGGCCTGCCGCCGAGGATCATCGCCGCCAGCATGATGATTGTGGATGCCGTCTCGCCAGCATAGACCTCGAACTCGGCCCGCCCGGGCATCGGGTCGTCGTAAAGATCGAAGATGCGTGCGTCGAGATAGCGCTCGAAGGCATCGCGCGGCAGGTCGTATCGCCGGATCGTATCCTGCAGAGCATGCGCAACCGGCGCGCCCTGCCCTTCGTCCTGCGGGTCCGCCAACCGGTCCCGCCACCATTGCAGGCGGATTTCCCCCGGCAGGGGCTGGCTCACATGTGCGCGCACGCGCCCTGTCTCGATATCGAACGCATAGAGGGCCGCCAACGCATCCCTGCGGTCATCGGGCGCATAGGCCAGGGATACGGCGCGGTCGGCATCGCCCTCGTCGACCAGCCGGCGGCATTCGGCAAAATCGGCGGCAAGGCCCTCGTCCAAGGTCAGTCCACCGCGACGAGGGCGGCACCGACCGGGCGCCCCTCGAGAAGCATGATGTTGTAAGTGCGCACCGCGGCCCCTGTCGACATGGCGTCGCAAGACATGCCGGCGGCGTTGAAGCGGGCCGCCAGTGCGGCCGGGACGCGCCTGATGTCACTGCCCGTACCGAAAAGCATGAAGCGGATGTCCGTTTCTTCCAGCGCTCTCAACAGCCGCTCGCCGGAGAAGGGCGCCTCTGCCGTCCCCGTCCAGCCATAGAGGCCGGACGGCAGGCACAGGAGCGAACCACGATGCGACATGCCCGCAAAGCGGAAGCCGCCATTGCCGTAGGCGTCGATGGGCACCTGCCGCGGCAGGTGCGCATCGCGCGTTTCGGCGGTGTCGTGCGCCAAGGCTCAGGCTTCCTTTGCCGTGCCCGCGGACGCGGATTCGGCCTTGTCCATCGCGGCCTTTTCCGGCCGGAGCTTGAAGTAGATCAGCATCGGGCCGGCGATGAAGACCGACGAGTAGACGCCGACGATGACACCGACGATCATCGGAGCCACGAAGTTGCGGATCACGTCGCCGCCGAAGAAGTACAGTGCGACCAGGGCGAGGATCATGGTGGCGCCCGTCATGATCGTCCGGTTCAGCGTTTCGTTGAGCGACAGGTCGATCAGCGTATCCAGCGGCATCTTCTTGTACTTGCGCAAATTCTCGCGCATGCGGTCGAAGACGACGATGGTGTCGTTGAGCGAGTAGCCGACGATGGTCAGCACCGCGGCGATACTGGTGAGGTTGAATTCGGCCCGCATCAGCACGAAGAAGCCGATGGTCATGATCACGTCGTGCGCCGTGGACACGATGGCGCCGATGGCGAACTGCCATTCGAACCGCACCCAGACATAGACCATGATGCCGAACATGGCGCCGAGAATGCCAAGCACGGCCGCGATGGCCAACTCATTGGAAACGGATGGACCGACGACCTCCACTCGCTGGAAGTCGTAATCCGCCGACAGGGCCGCGCGCACGGCATTGATGCTGGTCTGCGGCGTCTCCTGGTCGACGCTCTGCGCCCCGAAGCGGATCAGCACATCGCGCGCGGAGCCGAACTCCTGCACCTGTGCCTCGCCTTCGATGATGGGCACGAGCGCCGCGCGGATGGCGGCGACGTCGGCCTCCGGCCCCTTGGACTGTGCCTCGATGACCGTGCCACCGGTAAAATCGATGCCGTAATTGAGACCCATCGTGGCCAGACCGCCGATGGATGCCAGCGACAGGATGATGGTGATGGCGAAACCGATACGGCGCACCGCCATGAAGCGCACATTCGTCTTCTCGGGAACGAAGGTGAAGAAGCCGCGATGCACTTCCTTGGGGCGACGGTGCTTGACCCAGAACGCGACCATCCAGCGCGTCAGGGTGATGGCGGTGAAGATGGTGGTGAGGATGCCGAGCGCCAGCGTGACGGCAAAGCCCCGCACGGGACCGGAGCCGAGGAAGAACAAGACCGCCGCCGCGATGAGCGAGGTTATGTTGGCATCCATGATCGTGCCGAACGCCTTGTGGAAGCCGGCGTCGATCGACTGGATCACCGAGCGGCCCTGTTTTCGCTCTTCCAGGATTCGCTCATAGATGAGCACGTTGGAGTCCACGGCCATGCCCATGGTGAGCACGATGCCCGCGATGCCCGGCAGGGTCAGCGTCGCGCCGAGGAACGACAGAAGCGCGACCAGCAGGACGATGTTGATGATCAGCGCGATGTTGGCGATGAGGCCAAGGAAGCCATAGGCCGCGAACATGAACACGATCACGAAGATGCCGCCGATCATGCCGGCCATCTGTCCGGCGGCGACGGAGTCCGCGCCAAGGCCAGGCCCGACGGTGCGCTCTTCCAGGATGTTCAGATTTGCAGGCAACGCGCCGGCGCGCAGGAGCACGGCCAGATCGTTGGCGGTCTGCACGGTGAAATTGCCCGAAATCTGCGCCTGCCCGCCCAGGATGGGCTCGCGGATATTGGGCGCCGACAGGACCTTGTCGTCGAGGACGATCGCGAAGGGACGCCCGACATTCTGCTGGGTGACCGCGCCGAAGCGTTGCGCGCCGCGCGAATCGAAGCGGATGTTGACCACGGCCGCGTTGGTCTGCTGGTCGAAGCCGGCCTGTGCATCGGTCAGGTTTTCGCCGGACACCATCACCTGGCGCTGCACCAGGATGGGCATCGCCGGATTATCGGTGGTGTAGAGCAACTGCGATCCGGCAGGCGCGGGCTGCTGGCCGGCCGCGACGGCCTCGGCCGAATGCTGCAGATCGACGAGGCGGAAGGTGAGCTGCGCGGTCTGGTTCAACAGGGCCTTCAGCCGGGCGGGATCCTGCAGGCCGGGTACCTGCACCATGATCCGGTCCACACCCTGCCGCTGGATGACGGGCTCGGTCGTACCGAGTTCGTCGACCCGGCGGCGTACCACCTCGATGGACTGGGAGACGGCCGTCGACAATCGGTGGTTGATGCCCTGCTCGGTCAGGGTCAGGCGGAAGGCGCCGGACTGCGGCTCGGTAAGATCGACCTCGGTGATCGTGCCGCCGGCCATCAAGCCTGACGAGACGGGATCGGTCAGGGGGCGAAGCGCGGTGCGGGCCGCGGCCGCCTGCGCCGGATCGCGCAAGCGGAACTCGACGCCGCCGTTCACCTCGCGCATGTCGGTGAAGCCGACATTGCCGTTGCGCAATTGCAGCTGCGCGTCGTCCCGCACGGAGTTGAGGCGCGCCGCCACCAGCGAGGCGCGATCGACCTCCAGCAGGATGTAGGAGCCACCCTGAAGGTCGAGGCCGAGGGTCATCGGCCTGTCGGGAAGCCAGTTCGGCATGGCGTCCAACTGGCGCTGGCTCAGGATGTTGGGAAGGGCGAAGAGAACGCCTATTGCAACGACCAACCAGATGAGAATGGATTTCCAGCGCGAGAAGTAGAGCATGGCCGTTCCGGGAAAGGGCTTTAAGCCGCCTGCGCGGCGCACACCGTATCAATGAATTGCTGAACGCAAGCGCCCGGGGTCGAGAACCCCGGGCTGTTCAACCGCTTGTCAGGCGGAACAAAGGCTATTTCGTGTTGGCCGCCGCAGGCTCGCCCTTCACGCGGACGTCGCCGATGGTCGACTGAAGCACGCGGATCTTGACCTGCTCGGAAATCTGCACCTCGACCTCGCCATTGTCGAGAACCTTGGTCACCTTGCCGATGATGCCGCCACCCGTCACCACCGTATCGCCGCGGCGGATGTTCCGCAGCATCTCGTCGCGCTTCTTCATCTGGCGGCGCTGCGGCCGGATGATGAGAAAATACATGATGGCGAAGACGGCCACGAAGGGCAGGATGGTGATGAGCAGGCTTTCCGTCCCGCCGGCGGCACCTGCGGTCTGGGCGTAAGCCGGGGATACGAACATGGTGTCTCCTGATCGATCAGTGTTCGAGGGTCTTTACGAAGTGGCCGCAATATACGAACGGTCGGTCCGAATGCAATAAGGCTGCGTCATAGTCCCATCGCGTCGGCGTGATGAGTGCCGCAACCGGATGTGAGCAGGAGTGCACAATCATGGATATCCACCGGCAACAGGACCTCGAATCGACGCTGTCGCGCATCGCGGCCGCGCTGGAGCGGATCGCCCCTGCCCCGGCCCGTGCGCCCGACCTTTCCATCGCCGACTGCTTCGTCTTCGAGCCGCCGATGACGCTGCGCCCGGTACCGCAGGTGAGCCGCGTACCGATATCGCTGCTGACCGGGATCGACCGCGCCCGCGACATCCTGCTGACCAATACACGGCGCTTCGCCGAGGGGCTGCCCGCCAACAACGCGCTCCTGTGGGGCGCACGCGGCATGGGCAAATCCTCCCTGGTGAAGGCGGTGCATGCCGAGGTGAATGCCACCGTGCCAGAGGCCCGGCTGAAGCTGATCGAAATTCACCGCGAGGACATCGACCACCTGCCGGCATTGATGGGCTTCCTGCGTGAGAGCCCTTACCGCATCGTCCTGTTTTGCGACGACCTCTCGTTCGACCATGACGACACCAGCTACAAATCGCTGAAGGCTGTCCTGGATGGCGGCGTCGAGGGAAGGCCCCGCAACGTCGTCTTTTATGCCACGTCGAATCGCCGGCATCTTCTGCCGCGCTCGATGATGGAGAACGAACAGTCCACGGCGATCTCGCCGGGCGAGGCCGTGGAAGAGAAGGTTTCCCTGTCCGACCGCTTCGGCCTGTGGATCGGCTTCCATGCCTGCTCGCAGGACGAGTATCTGGCCATGGTGGACGGCTATCTGGCCGCCTATGCGGTTCCGCATGACGCGCAGGATGCCCGGCGCGCGGCGCTGGAATGGTATACGACGCGGGGAAGCCGATCCGGACGCGTGGCCTGGCAGTTCGTGCAGGATTACGCTGCGGAACGCGGGCACCGTATCGACTGACGATGCGCGGACGAAAAAAGGCCCGGCTCGGGACGACGAGCCGGGCCGACGCTCCAACGGACGCAGTACGCTACTGGAGGTAGGTCATCGGGTTGACCGGGGACGAGTCCTTGCGCACTTCGAAGTGCAGCATGGGCGCGTCCGTATCGCCGGTCATGCCCGCCTTGGCGATATCCTGGCCACGACGCACATTCGCGCCCCGCTCGACCAGGATCTCGTCGGCATGGCCGTAGACGGTGACAAGGCCATTGTCGTGCTTGACGAGAACGGTCTTGCCGAATTCCTTCAGGCCCTCGCCCGCATAGATGACGACGCCGTTCTCGGCTGCCTTGACGGGCGTGCCACGCGGCACGGAAATGTTGAGGCCGTCATTGCGGCGGCTGCCGACCTTATCGCCGAAGCTCTTCACGACCCGCCCTTGGACCGGCCAGCGGAACTGCGAGATGCCGGTGGATTCAGGGGCCAGCGCCGCCGTCTGCTGCTCGGTCTGCTCCTCGACGGTCGTGCTTGCCACGGCCGCCGGCTGGCTTTGCTGCGGCTGGCTGGCTGGCGGTGTCTGCACCGGCGCTGCCGTAGCCTGCACCGGCGCCGTCTGGGCAGGGGTCGTGGCGGGCGCCGCGCTGGGGGTCACGCGCGCCGCCTGCTCCTGCAGCGTGCTGGGCGGCGTGCCCAGTGCGGCGACGCGGGTATTGGCTGCACCGGCATTGGCGCCGGCCGGAAGCTGCAGCACCTGGCCGATGCGGATGTTATCGGAGGTCAGGCCGTTTGCGGCGCGCAGGTCGGCGACGCTGACGCCGGCCCGCCGCGCGATCCCGCCGAGCGAGTCACCGGATTCTACCGTGATCCCGCCGCCAGAAGGCGCACGGGATGCCGTCTGGGCCGGGGCCACGGTCTGCGGCGCGGAGGCCGCTTGCGCGGCCGACGGCGGCGGCAGCTCGGACCGGCTTACGGGCGATCCGGCAGATGGCTGCGGCGTATAGGTGTCGCCGCCCTGCTGGCTCGGATAAGCGCCGTAGGCCGGCTGCTGCGGCGCCTGGGCATAAGCCGGCTGCTGCGGTGCGCTCTGCGGAATGGCCCCCGTATAGAAGCTGTCCTGCAGGCGGGTCGCGTCGCTGCTGCAACCGGCGACGGCTGTGGTGACGGCCAGCAGACCGGCAATGCGCATGATCTTGCCACGTGTCACTTTCAATTCGCCGAATATCATTTCCGTCCCCGTGCCTACGCCATCACAGTGGACACATAAGAGCGCGTTAATCTTACCGCACGGTTAAGCCCGGCAATTGATTACGAGGAAATTTGTTCAACTTCGGGAGAGAAGCGTCAAAACAGGCGCCTCAGAGGGCGGCTGCCTTGCCCGCCTTCAACGGCTGCCACCACACGGTCCCGACGACCGCCTCCTCCAGCCTGCTGCCTGCCTTCTCATGGCGCACCAGCCGTTGCATGCCGCCGCCGGGCCCGAGGGCGCACAGCAGCACCCCGTGCGAGGCCAACTGCTCGAAAAGCGGCTTCGGCACGCCGGGCATGGCCGCATGCACGATGATGCGGTCGTACGGGCCACCTTCGGCGTGGCCGCGCGCGCCATCCTCGTGCAGGAAGGTGATGTTTTCGAAGCCGAGCGCCTTCGCCCGCTCGCTCGCCTCGCGGTGCAGGGTGCGATACCGCTCCATCGTGGTGACGCGCGCGCCCAACCGCGCCAGCAGCGCGCTGCAATAGCCGCTGCCGGTCCCGATCTCCAGGATGCGGCTGTCCGGCTGCACCTTCAGCGCCATCAGGCAGCGTACCGTCAGTTCGGCGCTGGGCATCGTCTCTCCGCAGGGCAGCGGAAAGGACTGGGCGGCATAGAGATCGCCCCTCACGCCCGGCAGGAAGACGCGCCGAGGCACGGTTTCCAGCGCCGACAGCATCCGCCCGTCGGCCCCGAGGCGAGACCGCATGGACAGGAGGAAGGCCGCAAGCTGCTCGCGGTCCGCCTCGGTGCCGGGGCGCGCGCCGCGCGTGTCAGACAAAGAGGTTCTCCATCTCGCGGCGCATCGCGTGGTCGGTCAGGTCCAGTTGCAGCGGCGTCACCGAGATGCGGCCGTCGCGGATGGCGCCGATGTCGGAGTGCTCCATGTCTGCCCCCGCCTCGCGCCCGAACTTCAGCCAGTAATAGGGGAAGCCGCGCCCGTCGCGCCGCTCTTCCAGGCCCAGGCTGTAATCCAGCTTGCCCTGGCGCGTGACGGCCACGCCGGCCACCGCCTCTGGCGCCACCGGCGGAAAGTTGACGTTGACCAGCGTGCCCGGACGGAACGGTGCCGACAACAGCTTGCGGATCACGTCCGGGGCATGGCGCTCGGCCGTGTCCCAAAGGGTTTCCCTGTCCGACCCGGGCGTGAAGGCCTGGCTGAGCGCGATCGAACGCAGGCCCAGCATGGTGCCCTCGATGGCGCCGGCGACCGTACCGGAATAGGTCACGTCGTCGCACAGGTTCTGCCCCGCATTGACGCCGGACAGGACAAGATCCGGCGGCGCCGGCATCAGATGCTTGGCCGCCATGATGACGCAATCGGTCGGCGTGCCGGACAGGGCAAACCGCCGTTCGGCGATGCGGCGCAGGCGCAGTGGGGACGAAAGGGTCAACGAATGCGAAAGCCCGCTCTGGTCTGTCTCCGGCGCGACGATCCAAACATCGTCCGAGAGCTGTCCGGCAATCCGCTCCAGGACGGCCAGTCCCTCGGCATGGATGCCGTCATCGTTGGTCAGCAGTATTCTCATGAGCCTCAGGCGTCTTTCTCGATCCGGTCCAGGCCGCCCATATAGGGGCGTAATGCTTCAGGAATAATGATGCCGCCATCCGCGGTCTGGTAATTTTCCATGACGGCGATGAGCGCGCGTCCGACAGCCGTTCCGGAACCGTTCAAGGTGTGGACGTAGCGCGGCGGCTGCTTTTCCCCGGCCGGGCGATAACGCGCCTGCATGCGGCGCGCCTGGAAATCGCCGCAGACGGAGCATGACGAGATCTCGCGGAACGTATCCTGCCCCGGCAGCCAGACCTCGATGTCGTAGGTCTTGCGGGACGAAAAGCCCATGTCGCCCGTACACAGCGTCACGACGCGGTAATGCAGGCCCAGCATCTGCAGCACACGCTCCGCGCATTCGGTCATGCGCTCCAGTTCGGCGCCGGAGTTTTCCGGCGTCGTCACCGAGACGAGCTCGGCCTTGTAGAACTGGTGCTGGCGCAGCATGCCCTTGGTATCGCGCCCGGCGGAGCCCGCCTCGGAGCGGAAGGACGGCGTCAGGGCCGTCACGCGTAGCGGCAGCGCGGCCTCGTCCAGGATCTGCTCCCGGACGAGGTTGGTCAGCGATACCTCTGCCGTGGGAATCAACCAGCGGCCATCCGTCGTGTTGAAGAGGTCTTCCGAGAATTTCGGAAGCTGCCCGGTGCCGAACAGGGCCTCGTCCCGGACCAGCAAGGGCGGCGATACCTCCTGGTAGCCGAAATTGCCGGTGGAGTTGTCCAGCATGAACTGGCCGAGCGCGCGCTCGAGCCGCGCCAGCTTACCCCGCAATACGGTGAAGCGGGCGCCGGACATGCGTGCCGCCGCCTCGAAGTCCATCAGGCCGAGCGCCTCGCCGAGGTCGTAATGCTCCAGCGGCGTGAAATCGAACACGGGCTTGTCGCCCACGCGGCGCACTTCGACATTGTCGGCTTCATCCGCGCCCACCGGCACGTCATCCAGCGGGATGTTGGGAATCTGCGACAGGACGTCCTGCAGGTTGGCGTCGAGCCGGCGTTCCGTCTCCTCGCCCTCCTGCACCGCGCCCTTGATTTCGGCTACTTCGCGCATCAGCGCCTCGGCCCGCACGGAATCGCCCGCGCCCTTGGCCTTGCCGATGTCCTTGGAGACTTCGTTGCGGCGCCCCTGCAGTTCCTGCAGGCGGCGCAGATGATCGCGCCGCGCCTCGTCGAGACGGAGGATCTCGGCGGACAGCGGTGCTGCACCCCTGTCCTTCAAAGCCGCGTCGAGAGCCTCGGGATTATCCCGTATCCACTTGATGTCCAGCATGTCGCCCCACCGATCGCCCGATTGTCCGAGAAGGTGGAGCCCATGGCCGTCACATCAGCCCTGCGCCTCCCTTTGGGCGAGGCGTTCGGCACGCTTCTTCTCGATCATCCGGGCCGTAATGATGGAAATCTCGTAGAGAATGATGGTCGGTATCGCAAGGCCGATCTGGGACAGCGGATCGGGCGGCGTGATGACCGCCGCGACGATGAATGCGATGACGATCGCGTATTTGCGCTTCGATGCAAGGCCCGCGGCAGAGACGATGCCCGAGCGGACCAGCAGCGACGACACCACCGGTAGCTGGAACACCAGGCCGAAGGCGAAGATGAGCGTCATGATGAGCGACAGGTATTCCGAGACGCGCGGCAACAGCGCGATGGTGGCCTGCCCACCTCCGCCGGCCTGCTGCATGGACAGGAAGAACCACATCACCATCGGGGTGAAGAAGAAATAGACCAGCGCCGCGCCGATCAGGAACAGGATGGGCGTTGCGACCAGGAATGGCAGGAAAGCTTCCCGCTCGTCGCGGTAGAGGCCCGGCGCCACGAACTTGTAGAGCTGCATGGCGATGACCGGAAACGCCAGGAAGAAACCACCGAATGCCGCGATCTTGACCTGCGTGAAGAAGAACTCCTGCGGCGCGGTGTAGATGAGTTCGACCTTGGTCGCGTCCAGGCCGGCCCATGCCGTCCCGATCTGGTACGGAATGACGAGCAGGTTGAAGATCTGCTTGGCGAAGGCGAAGCAGAACAGGAAAGCGATGAAAAACCCGACAAGGCTCCAGATCAGGCGCCGTCGCAACTCGATCAGATGTTCGATCAGCGGTGCCGAGGAGGCCTCGATTTCATCCTGACCGCTCTTCATGCGACTTCTCCGGCATTGCGTCTTTGCGCGCCCGACCCGGCGGGCGCAGCCTCGGCAGCGGTGGCCGAAGGAGCCGCCTCGGCGGCGGTGGCCGAAGGTGCCCCATCGACGTTGTTGGCCGGTGTCCCGGACGGCGGCACCGCCGCGGCCGGATCGGCATCGTCCATGGGGCGCGCGCCCTCGTCAGCCGATGGGACCTTGGGCTGCGGCGCCTGCGTCGCGGCCTTGAGGGACGAGCGGATCTCGTCGCCGACCGACTTCATGGGGTTCATCGCCTTGCGGATGTCGTTTCTAGGGTCGAGCTTCTTGAGGTCGCTCGCAGCCTTGCGCACGTCCTCCATCTCGGCCTCACGCAGCGCATCGTCGAACTGCTTGCGGAAATCGCCCGCCATCCGCCGTAGCTGTGTCGTGACGCGCCCGAAGGTACGGAGCATGCCCGGCAGGTCCTTCGGGCCCACCACGACAATAAGGACGACTGCGATGACAAGCAGTTCCAGCCAACCGACTTCAAACATTGGGCGCCTAACGTAGCGGAGTATGCATTACCGGCCGGCGGGCCGAAGCCCGCCGAAGACACGGAGATCAGATACGCGTCTTTTCAGCCGTGGTGTCGCGATGGAGGATTTCGCCCTCCTGATGCTCCAGGTTACGGCGCTCCTGCACCGCCTCGGGCGTGTCCTCATCGGCCATGCCCTTCTTGAAGCTCTTGATGCCCTTGGCGACGTCGCCCATCAATTCGGGAATCTTGCCGCGACCGAACAGCAGCAAGACGACCGCAAGGACGATCAACCAATGCCAGATGCTGAGACTGCCCATTCTGCTCTCCTGGATGCGATTTCCAATGCCCCGCCGCCCGGCATGGCCTGACAACTTCAAACACCATTATCCATCACAGATCAACGCGAGATGGTGGCCGAAGAAGACTTAATACCGGACAGCGCGATGAAATTCTCGTTTACGGCGCGATCATGGCCAATAAACGACGGAGCCTCAGGCAACCGCCTCGACAAGCCCTTGATATTCCGACCAAACTTCCGCGACATCGGCATCCGCGGCCGCTGGCTGGCCAACCAGTGCCATCGCCCGCGCTGCGCGGCGCGCGGCCTGCCCCGAAAGAACGGGTACGGCGCCGGCCACCGCGCGCATCTCCGCCATATCGCCATTGCAATGCAGAACGATATCGCAGCCGGCTTCGATGGCCTGCGCCGACGATTCCGCGATCGGCGCCCTGAGCGCCTTCATTGAGATATCGTCGGTCATCAGAAGCCCGTCGAACCCTATGGTGCCGCGGATCGCCTCCGCGATCACGGTCGGCGACAGGGTTGCCGGCCTCGTCCGGTCGATCGACTCATAGAGGATGTGGGCGGTCATGGCGGCCGGCAGGTCGGCCAGGGCCTTGAAGGGCCGCATGTCCCCGGCCTCCAGCGCGGCCCGGTCGGCGTCCACATGCGGAAGGTCGTAGTGGCTGTCCACCTGGACGCGGCCATGGCCCGGAAGGTGCTTCATGACCGGCAGCACGCCCAGCGACAGCGCGCCCTCTGCCATTGCGCGGCCCAGCGCCGAGACGGCATCCGGATCGGCGGACAGCGCCCTGTCGCCGATAACGCTGTGCGCACCGTCGAAGGCGAGGTCGAGGCACGGGATACAGTCGGCATTGATGCCGTAGCGCCTCAGGTCCGCGGCCAGAAGACGGCCGTGCGCCCGCGCAGCGGCGATCCCGGCCTGCCTGTCTTTTTCATAGACACGCCCGAGAGCCTGCCCGGCCGGCAGCGCGCGGGCCATGGGCGGCTTGAGCCGCCGCACCCTTCCGCCTTCCTGGTCGATGAAGATCGGCAGGTCCGGCCCGTCGCCGAAGGCCTGCAGGCTTGCGCACAGGGCCGTCAACTGCCCGGCGCTTTCGACATTGCGGCCAAACAGGATGAAGCCCCATGGGCGCTCATCCGCGAAGAAAGCGCGCTCGTCCGGTGTCAGCTCGGTGCCCGAGCATCCGGATATCCAGGCCTTCCTGTCCATTCGCGTCAGCGTGTCACGAAGCATTCGGCCCCGGCGCGCTGCAACCGGCTGCAGACCTGCTCCGCTTCCGCGTAACTCGGTGCTTCGGCCCGGACGCGGTAGAAGGTGCCGCGATTCTCCACCGCGGCGGTCTGGATGCTGAGCCGCGAGCCGGACAGGATATTGGCATAGCGCAGCGAAGCATCGCGCAGGGCCTGCCGCGCCTGCGCCTCGCTCGGCTGGGCCGAGAGCTGAACGTAGAACCCCGATCCGGTCGGCGCCGCCGGCATCTGGGCCGGACGCGGCTCCGGCGCCAGGGCCGTGACCGTGGAGGCAGCCGAGGCGGATGGCCCCGGGCTTGGAGCCGGACGACGGGCGGGCGCCGGCGTCGGCACGACGCTCACCTCCGGCGGCAGAGCTTCGGCCGCCGGCGGCTCTACAGGAAGCGGCTGGGCCGGCATGGAGGCAGGCAAGGACACCTGGCCGGCCGCGAGTGCATCGCGCTCCGCCGTGGCGGAAGCGATCAGCGCGGCCATCGGGTCTTCGTCGGCCGGTGCCTGCCCGGCTGGCGATACGCCTTCGGGCGCCGGCGCCGCCGGTATCGGCGCCGCGGCCCCGACGATGGTTCCGTCCGGGCGCACCTCGACTGTGCGCACGCGGCGCGGCTCGAGCACGCCCGTGCGGCCCTCGGCCGACGAGGCCGCGCCATCGCCATCGCCGGAAAGCGCCGCCATCCGGGCATCGAGATCGTCGTCGTTCAACGGTATCTGGCTCTGGCCGATCGCCACGCCCGGCAACTCGAACGCATCCTCGGCCGAAATATCGACCGGCTCTTCCTCGGAGGCGATCAACGCCTCCTGGGTCGGAGCCGACGCACCCTGTCCGGCGTCGCGCTGGTAGACGGCCTTGTTCTGATTCGGAATCTCCCGTCCGCCCGGATCTTCCGGCCGGGTCTTGTAGGGCTGG
Organism: Aureimonas sp. OT7; assembly: GCF_014844055.1. Classification (NCBI taxonomy): domain Bacteria; kingdom Pseudomonadati; phylum Pseudomonadota; class Alphaproteobacteria; order Hyphomicrobiales; family Aurantimonadaceae; genus Aureimonas; species Aureimonas sp. OT7. The sequence goes on along the minus strand of NZ_CP062167.1, from coordinate 2,104,885 downwards.
GTATCGGCTGCGATCACCAGCGGTTCGCCGCTGCTGCCTCCGCTGCCGAACAGGCTGTTCCAGGCAATGGCCGCGACGATGCTGATGAGCGCGACACCGGCCACACCGGAAACGAAGGTGACACCGCGCTTGACGCCGCCGCCGACGGCAACGGGGCCAGGCCGGCGGTTGCGGCGACGGGCCACGGGCACGCCGCCCGCCAGCGCCGGGTCGTCGTCAGGCTGGGCGTAATCCTCGAGGCTTTCCGGCTCGTAAGCCGCGTCGGCATGGACGGCGCCGGCATCATTGTCGGTGAAGGCGATATCGTAATCGAAGGAGGCTGCCGCAGCTACGCCCGGGGCGGCCGAAGGACCCGCCCCCATGGCTGCCATCTCGCTGGCGATCAGCCTGTCGAAATCGTCCAGCACCGGGGCGGCCTCGGGCTGCTGCGCATAGGCGGAAACGTGCGAGGCCGGAACGAAGGACGCGGTTTCCGTCGGGGAAGCGTCACGCGGCTGGGCCGGCTCGCTGAGGTTGAACAGGGCCGCATCCATCTCGCGCGGCTGCTGCGTGCCTGCGGCACGCGGCGCTGGGGCGCGGTCGGCCACGGCGCGCGGCTCCACCGGCACGTCACCGGATGCCTGCGGGGTCGCCCGACTGATGAAGCGAGAAACTGGCGGTTCCCTCACGCTGACTCCTACATGCCCTGGTGGGAGAGAAGCCACGCCGATGGCAGATCAGGGCGGCGGCACAAGCCGGCACACTTACTGGCCTTGCCTTGAGGCGGGATCCCCTTCCCGGCCCGCCTGCCAGCGGCAAGCGGAACTTTCGCTAACAATACAACGCGCTAGGGGATGATCTTGGTGAAAACATGATGGCCCGTCAGCGCATTTCCCGTGGTGCGGACACGCCAACCAGCGCAAGCCCACGGCCGATGACGAGCGCAACAGCCTGTACAAGCCCGAGGCGCGCCTTGGTCAATATCGGATCGTCAGACCTAACAAAGCGTAAATCCGGTTGATCCTTGCCGCGATTATACTGGCTGTGGAACGTTTGCGCGACGTCGTACAGGTAGAATGCGACGCGATGCGGCTCCTTGGCTTCCGCCGCCTGCCGGACGAGGCGCGGGAACTCGGCCAGCTTGCGGATCAGCGCCAGCTCGCTGTCGTCGGAAAGACGCCCGATGGTCTCGCCATCCAGCGACGAGAAGTTGATATCCGAAATCCCCTCCGCCTCGGCCTGCCGCATGATGGAGGCTGTCCGGGCATAGGCATACTGCACATAGAAGACGGGATTCTCGCGCGATTGCTCGGTCACCTTCTGGAAGTCGAAATCCAGCGGCGCGTCGCTCTTGCGGAACAGCATCATGAAGCGCACGGGATCGCGCCCAACCTCGGCCACCACGTCGGCCAGGGTGACGAAGTCGCCGGCGCGCTTCGACATGCGGACCGGCTCGCCGTTGCGGAACAGCTTGACGAGCTGGCACAGCACGACATCGAGCTTCGCCTTGCCACCGGAAACGGCACGGGCGACGGCTTCCAGACGCTTGACGTACCCGCCATGGTCGGCGCCCAGCACATAGACCATCTCGTCGAAACCCCGCGCGAACTTGTCGGCAAAGTAGGCGACGTCGGCCGCGAAGTAGGTGTAGCTGCCATCCGACTTGACCAGCGGGCGATCCATGTCGTCCCCCACTTCGGTCGAGCGGAACAGGGTCTGCTCGCGGTCTTCCCAGTCCTCAGGCGCCTGCCCCTTCGGCGGCGGCAGCGTACCCTGATAGACAAAGCCCCGTTCGCGCAGGGCCTCGATGGCGGCGGCGATGCGCCCGCCATTGTCCGCGTGCAGCGTGCGCTCCGAGAAGAAGACGTCATGCTCTATGCCAAGGAGCTTCAGGTCATCGCGGATCGACATCATCATCGCGTCGATCGAATAGTCCGATACGATCGGCAGCCATTCGGCTTCGGGCATGTCGAGGAGCGTGCGCTGGTAGCGGATCGCCAGCGCCACACCCACGGCCTTCAGGTAGTCGCCCGGATAGAGCCCTGCCGGGATCTCCCCGATGCTCTCGCCCAGCGCCTCGCGGTAGCGCAGATAGGCCGACCGCGCCAGCACGCCGATCTGCGCACCCGCGTCGTTTATATAGTATTCCTTGGCCACCTCGTCGCCGGCAAAGGCGCCGATATTGGCGATGGCGTCCCCCACCACCGCACCCCGGCAATGGCCGACATGCAGGGGGCCGGTCGGGTTGGCGGACACGTATTCGACATTCACGCGGCGCCCCGTCGGAGCCCCGCGCCCATAATCCTCGCCCAGCGCCAGAAGCTGCCCGAGATGGCGGTGCCAGTAGGCCGGCGTCAGGCGCAGATTGATGAAGCCGGGGCCGGCGACTTCGGCGGTCACCACATCGGCATCCTGGCGCAACTGCGCGGCAAGCTCTTCCGCCAGTTCGCGCGGCTTGCGACCCAGCGGCTTGGCCAGCACCATCGCGGCGTTCGTCGCCAGATCGCCATGGCTCGGATCGCGCGGGGGCTCTACCGTGACGCGCGCCAGCTCCGCCTCGGAGAGCTGCGCGGATGCGTTGACGGAGGCGACGGCACTGCGCACCCGCGCCTCGAAATCGGTAAAGACGTTCATGACGTTCCCAGCCTGTTCAGACCGGCGCGCCTATCGCAAATCGACGGTTTCGTCAAACAGACGGCGGTATTCCGCAAGCGCGTAGGTGTCCGTCATTCCGGCAAGATAATCGGCCACGGTCCGGGCGCCGGTGCCGGCGGCGGTGGCATCCTCGCCGGCCCACCCCTTTCCCATCTCGTGCGGCGCGGCGAGATAGGCCGCAAACAGCCGCTCGACCACACCTTCGGCACGTCGCATGACGCGCATCACCGTTTCATCGCGATAGACCCTGCGAAACAGGAAACGTCGCGTTTCATCGACGGCCTGTCGCATCGTGTCGGAAAAGGCCACGATTTCGCGCGTATTGTCGCGGACATCGTCGAGCGAGCCTATCTTGTCCTGGCGCAGCCGCAGCACCGTCTCGGACAGGACGTCCTCCACCATGCGGGTGATATGCCGCCGCATGATCTCGTGCCCCATCCGCGCCGAAGAAAGGTCGGGCCAGGCCTGACGCACCTCGGCCAGGATGGAGCCGGCCAGGGGCAGTTCCCGCAGGTCGTCCAGGGCGATCAGCCCGGCCCTGAGGCCATCGTCCAGATCGTGGGTGTTGTAGGCGATATCGTCCGAAATCGCTGCGGCCTGGGCCTCAAGGCTGGCGAACCGGCCGAGATCCAGCGGAAAGACGGCATCGAACTGCAGGATGGGCGGCGCAACCGGACCGCCGCCGGAGTGCGGACCGGTCAGCGGACCGTTATGCTTGACCAGCCCCTCGAGCGTTTCGAATGTCAGGTTGAGCCCGTCGAAGGCCGCATAATGGCGCTCCAGCGCGGTCACGATCCGCAAAGTCTGCGCATTGTGGTCGAACCCGCCTTCCCCGGCCATGCACCGGTCCAACGCGCGTTCCCCGGCATGGCCGAACGGCGTGTGGCCGAAATCATGCGCAAGGGCCAGCGCCTCGGTCAGATCCTCGTCGAGCCGCAGCGCACGGGCCAGCGCCCGCGCAATCTGTGAAACCTCGATCGTATGCGTCAGGCGGGTGCGGAAATGGTCCCCCTCGTGCGAGACGAAGACCTGCGTCTTGTGCTTGAGACGGCGGAACGCGGTGGAGTGCACGATGCGGTCGCGATCGCGCTGGAACGGCGTGCGCGTCGGGCTGGCCGCCTCCGCGACGAGCCGCCCGCGAGAGCTGGCTGCGTGCGCGGCAAAGGATGCCAGCGGCTCGCGTCCGAACCCGTGCCCAAGTTCCTGCACCATCGGCTCCCCTTCGGTTGCGGCGCACAGGCCGCCGGCGCGCCGTTGACCCGGCGCTGGGCCGTCCATACTTTAGGAGCGTTGTTCCAACAAGAAGAGGCCGGGGCAGATTCCCCGGATACGTCCATGAGCGACGGCACCACGGTTCAGGTATCGGACTCTGCCATCAAGCGCATTTCCAGCATCCTCAAATCTGCCGGTGGCGCCAACGCATTGCGCATATCGGTGGAAGGCGGAGGCTGCTCCGGCTTTTCGTACAAGTACGACCTCACCGAAGCGGGCGAGCCCGACGATCTCGTCATCGAACGGGATGGCGCCCGCGTGTTGATCGACCAGATATCCCTTCCCTATCTGGAAGGCTCGGTCGTGGATTTCGTGGACGACCTGATGGGGCAATCCTTCCAGATCCGCAATCCGAATGCCGTCGCGTCCTGCGGCTGTGGGACGAGCTTCTCCATATGACGCTGGTCGCGACCTGGAACATCAACGGCGTCAAGGCCAGGATCGACGCGCTTCTGGCGTGGCTTGGCGAGCGCAAGCCCGACATCGCCTGCCTGCAGGAGATCAAGAGCGTCGACGAAGGGTTTCCCCGCAGCGAGATCGAGGCGCTTGGCTACCACGTCGAGACCCACGGTCAGAAAGGGTTCAACGGCGTCGCCATCCTGTCACGCCAGGCGCCGCTCGAAATGGGCGCCGAAAGGGGCCTGCCCGGCGGAGACGACGATGTGCAGTCGCGGTTCATCGAAGGGCTGTTCCCGCTTCCGAACGGCGGCCGCATCCGGGTTTCCTGCCTGTATCTGCCGAACGGCAATCCGATGGGCACGGAAAAATTCGACTACAAGCTGGCCTGGATGCGCCGGCTCGAGGCACATGCCGCCCGGCGGCTGGAAGAAGAAATTCCCTTCGTGATGGCGGGGGATTACAACATCATTCCGGAGCCGAAAGACGCGAAAAATCCGGCTGCATGGGTGAATGACGCGCTTTTCCAGCCGGAAAGCCGGGCTGCCTACCGCCGCCTCGTCAACCTTGGCATGACGGACGCCGTCCGCGCCACGACCGACCGGAAGGAGGTTTTCACCTTCTGGGATTATCAGGCCGGCGCCTGGCAGAAGAACAACGGGATCCGGATCGACCATTTGCTTCTGTCGCCGGAAGCGGCATCGCGGCTGCGCTCGGTGGGAATCGACGCGTATGTCCGCGGATGGGAGAAACCCTCCGACCACGTTCCCGTGGTGGCGCAGTTTCACTGAGAAGCATCAGGGAAGGTCGATCAGGGGGCCTTCGGACTGCGAGTAGGCCAGCGCGGTGCGCCTTTCGTCTTCGCTGCTAAGCGAGAAGGCCTCTTCCTGCAAGGGCTGGATCCAGCTTCGCTCGTCCGGCGCGGCGTCGCGCAGCGCGCGCGTCAGCATCGCAAGGCCGCGTACCGGCTCGGGCCGGATGGCAATGGCCTTGCCGTCGAAGATGAGATAGCCAAGCAGCGCCTCGGCCCTTGGAAAGCCCTTGTGCGACGCCAGCTTGAGCCATCGTGCCGCCTGGCGCGCATTGGCCTTGCCGCCCTCGCCCGCCAGCAGCATCCGCCCCAGCTCGAACTGCGCGCGCGCATCGCCGAAATAGGAAGCGGCATGGCTGTACAAGGCGCGGGCCTGCGCCGCATCCTCATGGACCGGCGTACCGGGGATGCCCTTGCGGAAATATTCAGCCAGCGCGATCACCGCGCTGGACACGTAAGCGGCGTCGGTGGACCCGGACATTTCATCGTCCTGGTCGCGGACGATCCGCTCGAACATCTGGAACGCCTGATAATCGTCCTCGGGTACGCCGTCGCCGTCGGCATACATCTGTCCAAGTTTCCAGCGCGCGCCGGGGTGCCCCTGATCGGCCGCGAAGCGAAGAGCCTCCAGGGCCTCAACCTTCTCGCCGCGCTTGTAGGCGTTGAAGCCGAGCGCAAAGACCTCTCCCGGCGACATGCCGATGATCGCGTCGAACGGAGCGTCCAGGGCGTTGGCCGGAATCGGGGCGGCGGCGCTGGCGGTCAGCACCATCAAGCAACCCACTACCCGTCCCAGGACATGCTTCACCGCGATGCTCCACCCGTTCCATCAATGCCGGCAGCAGGTTCCATGACTGGACGCTTCGATCTGCCGTATCGGCATTTGAAGTGATGCCCGTTTATGGCAGCAGCGCGGCATTGCCAGTGTCTGCATCTATAGCCGATGCTGTTTTGCAATGGTGTTGCTTGCGGACAACAAGGTGCCCACCGGCCGAGAAATGGAAAACGGATCGTTACGCCTGCAGCCGCACGGACAAAACATAAGGGATGCGCCAAGGTAATTGGCACACCCCGTTATCTGACAACGAGTTATGGCCGTTTTCAGAAATTCAGCTTGAATGACGCAGTCGCGGCGTAGACCCAGTCGTCACCCACTTCGGCGTTGAAGATCGCGCCCCGGTCGACGGACTGCGAACCATCCGTCCAGTAACCGACCAAGCCGCCCACGCGGATTTCGCCGAAGTTCTGCTTGAAGGAGACGCCGCCGGAAACCGTATACAGGTCCGTATAGGTGGTTTCAGCGCCGGTCGACACGCCGCTGTCGTAGCCAAGCATGACGACAGCCGAAATCTCCTCGTTGAAGGCGCGGCCAAGGCCGATCTGGAACGAATATCCGTCATCCCAGTAGTAAGGGCTGTTGTTTTCGCGCACGCCCAGCGCCGAGCGGTACGTCACAAGGACGTCCCGGTTGGTGCTCCAGTCCGTCCAGCGGAAATTGGCGAGAAGAAGCGTATCCTCGGCGATACCCGTCTGGAAGTTGACGTAGAGGCTTTGCGGGCTGACGACATCGTTAAGAAAGGCAACGCCGGCCGGCAACGTCGGCAAGACCGATTCCGGCACGATGCCGAGGGTCGCGCCCGATGCGCTGATGATGCGCCCCGGGCCGGTCACGGTGGCCACGCCCGTTCCGTCCGGGCTCGAATGCGTGACTTCCGAACGGTAGAGGATCTGCGCACGAAGGGCGATTTCCGGCTTTTCGTAAGCCACGCCGATGCGATAGCCGGGCTCGTAATCACCGCGCGCATCGACGGAAAGCGAAACGGGAATCACCAGCGCCGCGGTTGCCGGTAGCGCCGGGTTGACGGCTGCGGCAGGCACGGCTGCGCTTCCGAAGCTGGTGCCCGCGAAATTGAAGTCCTCGAAGAAGACACCGCCAAGAAGGCTGAACCGGCCGATATCGGCATCGTAGCTCGCACGGCAGGTGACGCCCCACTCGTTCGAATCGAACTCAAGGCTCTGGACGCGCGATCCCGTCGCCGGGTCTACCGGCTGGGCCCCGCCCGGAAGGCTGGAGTAGTTCGCCTCGGCTGCGAAACTTTCGATGTAGGTGCCGGCGCAGGCGAATGGCCCGTTGCCGAACTTGATCGCGGGGCTCGGCAACCGGTAGGTGCCGGTATACTGACCATAATCGCCGGAAACACCTTCGATCGACGAGAAGCCGCGTTCCGGGCTGACATAGGTCATGCCGAAGCGCGCGGAAAACATCCCCGGCTCGTACAAGATATCCGTATCGGCGATACCCCGCTGGAAGCCGGCCGCCGAAGCGGCGCCCGATCCAGCTGCCACAAACGTCGCTGCCGATGCCAGAAGCCCGCCCAGTCTACCCATGTCGCATTCCCCCCCTGGGTGCCGCCAGCCCGGCACTCTTTCATGCGACGGTATGATGTCACGCAGAATTTGCAACACGCCTCTACGGGCTCGAATACCAGACGGCAGCTAACCCGCCGTATGAGCGGTTATGTTTTTCACGCTGATTCTAAAATAAAAAACAGGCGGACCGCTATCGCCGTCCGCCTGCAGCTTTCTTCCGTAAACGGAAGAGTTAGAAGTCCATGTTGCGCTGAAACAACAGTTTAGCCGATGCTCTGCGTCGCCTGCGCAAGCGCGTCGCGCTCCTGCTCGTAGGCCGACCGTTTTTCACGCTCCTGCTCGACCACCTCTTCCGGCGCGTTGGCCACGAAGCGCTCGTTCTGCAGTTTCTTGTCTATGCGCGAAATTTCATCCTCCAGCCTGGCGATGGCCTTGGCCAGTCGGGCCTTCTCTGCGGCAATGTCGATAATGCCTTCCAGAGGAAGCGCATAGGCGACGCCGGCGCTGACGATCTGGGCGGCATTGTCGGGAGCCTGGGCGCCGTTCTCGATATCGGACAGGCGCGCCAGACGGCGCAACGACGCTTCGTGGCGTACGAGCTTTTCGCAAGTTGCCTCGTCGGCACCAAGGGCCAGCAGCCGGACTTCGGCGGCGGGCGGCACATTCATCTGGGCCCGCACGGACCGGATTTCGGTGACGAGGTCGATCAGCCAGTTGATGTCGGCGGCGGATGCCTCGTCTGTAAACTCGTCCCTCGGCCATTCCGAAAGGCACAGCAGCGCCGGCCGGCCCCCGTCTTTCGGCGCGGTGACCGACCAGAGTTCCTCCGTCAGGAAGGGCATGAACGGATGGAGCAGCGCATAGATCCTGTCCAGCACATACCCCGTGACCAGGCGCGTTTCCTGCTGCGCCTGCGGGTCATTGGCCATGAACACTGGCTTGGCGAGTTCCAGATACCAGTCGCAGTAGGTATTCCAGACAAACCGGTACAGCGCCCCGGACGCATCGTTGAACCGGTAGGCGGCAAGGGCCTCGTCGACGCTCGACACCGTGCGCGCAAGTTCCGTCAGGATCCACCGGTTCAGCGGAAGCTGGACATCCCGCGCGGACAGGGCCTTCCCGTGCACGGCACCGTTCATTTCAGCAAAGCGCGTGGCGTTCCAGAGCTTGGTGCCGAAATTGCGGTAACCCGCGATGCGCTGCGGATCCAACTTCACGTCACGCCCCTGGGCTGCCATGATGGCCAGCGTGAAGCGCAGCGCGTCGGCCCCGTACTCGTCGATCAGCTCAAGCGGATCGATGACGTTGCCCTTCGACTTCGACATCTTGGCGCCGGTCTTGTCGCGCACCAGCGCGTGGACGTAGACGGTGTCGAAGGGCTCCTTGTCCATGAAATGGAGACCCATCATCATCATCCGGGCAACCCAGAAGAAAATGATGTCGAACCCGGTGATGAGGTCGCTGGTCGGGTAGTAGGTGGCGACCTCCTTGGTTTCGTCCGGCCAGCCCAGAGTCGAGAAGGGCCACAGCGCCGAAGAGAACCACGTGTCCAGCACGTCTTCGTCCCGCGTCAGCAATTGCTGTATGCCATCCGGATCGTCGGCCATTGCACGCGCGGCCGCGTCCGTCAGCGTGCCGTTCACTACATAGTGGGCCAATGCCGCGGCGAAGGCCTCCTCTTCCTCCTCGGCGACGAAGATTTCCCCGTCCGGGCCGTACCAGGCGGGTATCTGGTGTCCCCACCACAATTGCCGCGAGATGCACCAGGGCTGGATGTTCTCCATCCAGTCGAAATAGGTCTTCTCCCAGTTGCGGGGCACGAATTTCGTGCGTTCGGCGCGCACGCTGGCGATTGCCGGCTCTGCCAGCGTCGCCGCATCCACGTACCACTGGTCCGTCAGGTAAGGCTCGATCGGCACGCCGCCACGGTCGCCGTGAGGCACCATGTGGACATGGTCCTCGACCTTGGCGAGGTAGCCCTCCTCTTCCAGCCAGTCCACAAGCAGCTTGCGCGCCGTGAAGCGATCCAGGCCTTCGAACATGCCGATGGCCCGCTCGCCGTCTTCGTCGTACAGCCCCTCCAGAAATTCGGCGTTGTCGCGCAGCGATACGGTGCCGTCCGGAGCCAGTATGCTGATGGCGCGCAGGCCGTTGCGGCGGCCGACCTCGAAATCGTTGAAATCATGCGCGGGGGTGATCTTCACCGCGCCGGAGCCGGCTTCAGGATCGGCATAATCGTCGGCCACCACCGGGATGAGGCGCCCGACCAGCGGTATGCGCACCTTGCGCCCGACCAGGTCCTCATAGCGATGGTCTTCCGGATTGACGGCCACTCCGCTGTCGCCAAGCATGGTCTCGGGCCGCGTCGTGGCCACCACCACGTAGCTGGTGGGGTCGGACGCGTCGTAGGACTGCCCGTCGACAGGGTAGCGGATATGCCAGAGATGGCCTTGGATCTCGCGCTGCTCGACCTCGAGGTCCGAGATGGCCGTCCGCAGCTTCGGATCCCAGTTGACCAGCCGCTTGTCCTTGTAGATCAGGCTTTCGCGGTACAGTTGCACGAAGACCTTGCGAACGGCGCGCGACAGGCCCTCATCCATGGTGAACCGCTCGCGCGACCAGTCGCATGAGGCGCCGAGCCGGCGCAACTGGCCGAGAATGGTCCCTCCCGACTCGGCTTTCCATTCCCAAACCTTGTCGATGAAGGCCTGCCGGCCGATCTCGCGCCGACCAGGCTCGCCACGAGCCGCCATCTGGCGCTCCACCACCATCTGCGTGGCGATGCCGGCATGGTCCAGCCCGGGCTGCCACAGCACATTTGCACCCAGCATGCGCTTATGCCGGACAAGGATGTCCTGCAGCGTATTGTTGAGGGCGTGGCCGATATGCAGCGACCCCGTCACATTCGGAGGCGGGAGGACGATCGAATAGGCTTCCGCGCCCGGACGCGCACCGGCGCCGGCGCGCGACGCGCCCGCCTCGTCCCACAGGTTTGCGATACGGGGCTCAACCTGAGCGGCGTCGTATGTCTTGTCGATCATGATGCGGGTCCGTTGCGGCCAGACGTGGTCGGCCATCGGTTACAGGCAAGCTTTCGGCCCTGTCAACGGAAAGGGCCGCGCCGGCAACGCGTCGGTGCGCTTCTGCCCGGCCGGAATCAACGCCCCCGGGTGACTGCGCGCCGTATTTCCTCGCGCACGATCTCCTGCACGGTGCGCGCCAGGTTTTCTTCCAGCCATTGCTGCATCATCGGCCGCAGCATCTCCTGCGCCATCTCTTCCAAAGAGCGCAGTTCACCGGCACGGATCGCCTCCGTCAGCTCGGCGAAGGAGGCATTGATGGCGGCTTCCGAATCCTCGGAGATCAGCGGTTCGGACGTAACGCGTGCTTCGTCGAACCTCCGGTCCTGAAGAATGGCGTCGCGATACTCGCGCATCCGGGGATCGTCGTTATTGGCCGCGTGTGCGGGGAAGCCGGGCTCTTCCGGCTCGGCGGCGAAGGCTGGCTCCAGATCGCCGCCCTCGGGCCATGCATCGGCTACGGTGCCGGCTTCCGGCCCCTCTTCGGCGGCGGGCTCTTCCGCGTACCAACGATCGTCGGACGCGAGATCATAGGCGACCGACCCTTCATAGGATGGCCGCAGCGTGTAGGCCGCCTCGCCGTACTCGTTCCAGTTGGCGGCACCTGCAGACGTATCTGCAGCGACATCGGCAGGAAGCGGCTCGACGCTCCGCGTCGAAACCCGTTCGCTGTCATTGCTTTCGATGATTTGCCTGATGGACGCCAGTATCTCGTCCATCGACGGCTCGGCTGCGCCGTTTGCCCTACGCATCCCGCAATCCCCGATATCGCCTCGCGAAAGCCGCGAGAATCATTGGGAACAGCGTAACCGACAAGCCGCCTTACATGAATCCCCCCAAGGTTGTCGGTTAAACCTTGAGGGGATTTTTCAACACTTTCTTAGAGGTCAGCGTCCGTCGGGAGTCTTCATGCCATGCCACTTGTTCTGCACGGCCTGGTAATGAACTTCCGGATCGTAGGTCTGCACGTTCAGCGCAAGCTGGGTCGCCGACAGGCGGCCCACCGCCGAAAGCAGCTCATACGAGCGCACGATGACGTCGCGCTGCGCACCGGCCAGCAGGATCTGGGCGCTGATGACGTCGGCCTGCGCGTCGAGGACGTCGAGCGTGGTGCGCTGGCCGACCGTGCGCTCTTCCTGGACGCCGTTCAGCGCAAGGCGCGCCGCCGCGACCTGCGCCCGGTAGCCGGTCACGTTGGCTTCGGCCGCCTGAATGAGCGCCCAGGCGGATGCCACCGCCGCGCGAACCTGATCGCGAATGCTGTCCACCTCGATGCGGCGCTGACCGAGAACTTCCTTGGCCTGGCGCACCTGCGAGGCGACGAGGCCGCCCTGATACAGGGGTATCGTCAGCGTGGCGCCCACGCTGGCGGACAATTCGTTGGAGGAGCCGACATCGATATCGACGCCCGGCAGCCCGGTCGCGGCGGCCGGCGAGCTCGACGAATAGCTGTTGTCGACCGAAGCGCCCACGCTCACCTGAGGCAAAGCGCGGCCCTCACGAGATTTCACCTCGTAGGCGGCGGAATCGACCGCGAAGAGGGCGGCGGCGATAGCGGGGTGCTCGGACTGCGAAATCGACAAGGCGTTTGCGATGCTTTTCGGCTCAAGCTGCGACGGCGGCCGCGTGCCGGGCGACAGGTCTCCGGCCGGGTCGCCGATCACCTGCAGGTACACGGCCTCGCTGGAGGCGACCTGCGCGAGCGCGCTGTTCAGAAGCGCCGTCGCCAGGGCCTCCTCGGACTCGGCCTGCGCGACGTCGGTGCGCGTACCCTCGCCCACGTCGAAGCGGGCATTGGCGGCACGGACCTGCTCGCGAAGGAAGGCCAGGTTCTGGCGGCGAAGCTCCGCGATCTGGCGATCGCGGATCACGTCCATGTAGGCCGTGACCGTGTCGAGAAGCGTATTCTGCACGGTGTTGGCAAGATCGGCCTGCCCGGCGCGCACGGCAGCCTGGGCGGACTGGATATTGTTCGGCGTCTGGAAGCCGTCGAACAGGACCTGGTTGAGCTCGATGCCGCTGCTCAGCACACCACCGCGGCCGTTGATCCGCGGCAGGCCATCGCCACGCGTCGTCCGGCTGCGCGTTGCCGTGGCGCTGGCGCCCAGCGAAAGCGTGGGCCGCAGGCCGGCGCGCGCCTGCGGCACGTTTTCGTCGGTGGCGCGGAGGGCCGCACGAGATGCGTTCAACGATTGATTGTTGGAGTAGGCCTTGGCGAGAACCTCGCGCAGGGTATCGGCACTTGCCACTCCCATGCTGGCAACAAGAAGGCCCAGCGACATCGCCGACGTGAGGAAGAAACTCTTCCGCATTGAAATACCCCGCTTCACGGAAGCGTACCGGACGCCTCCATATTTACTCGCACGCGACGACGATCGCCGCGCCACGCCCCTCAGCATCACAGAAATGCACTTTGCGTTAACCGGACGCCAGTGCGAACCCAATTGCAATTCACCTTTTGGGCGGCAGGTGTGACCGATGGATAACAGTTATGCGCCGTCCGGTCGGCAGCCCGGATAATCACTACCGCAAATTGCTTGCCTAGAACACGAATTGCGGCTTCGCCGCAAAACCGGGCAATGGCCGAAGGCTGCAATTGAACCCGAAACGGCTGGAGACGATTCCGTCCTCCTTGGAGTAGAGCCGCGCCGCAGCCGCGTTGCCGCGCCCCTCCACAACCACCAGGCGCCCACGCTCGCGCAGCTGATCGAAGAAGACGGGCGGAACCGCATCCACCGCTCCCTCGAAAAGGATCACGTCATAGGGGCCTTCCTTGGCGTATCCCTCGTTCAATGGACCGTTGACGACGACCGAGGACAGGGTGTTCGTCGCGCTCAGGTTCCGGGTTGCCGCATCCGCAAGGGCGGCATCTTCCTCGAGCGCGACGACCGAGCCCGCGATTTCGGCCAGCACCGCGGCGGAATAACCCAGACCGCACCCGACATCGAGAACGACGTCAGAGGGCTGGATCCGGGCCAGTTGCAGAAGCTTGGAGAACGGCGCCGCTTCCATCAGGAAGCGCCCCCCGCCGAGGGAGATCTCGTCGCCGATATAGGCGAAGATTCGCTTGTCCTCGGGGACGAAGCGTTCGCGCGGCACGGTCAGCATCGCGCGCAGGACCGCATGGTCCGTCACGTCCGAGGTGCGGACCTGATTGTCCACCATCTTGATACGCGCCTCTGAGAAATCCATGCCGGCGATCTCCTGCAATTCGATATGCAGGCTTCCATAAATCCGCTGGCGGTAGGGTGCAAGCGAGCGCCGCGAAGCGAGCCGATTTTACCGAATGCGTTTACCGGGCCGCACACGTCCAGAGCGCTTGCGCCTGCGCAAAGCGGTCACCATCTTCGGAACGAACGAGATAAGAAGAAGTGGCTCCCCGGGCCGGATTCGAACCAGCGACCAATCGATTAACAGTCGATTGCTCTACCGCTGAGCTACCGGGGAATGCTCTGGCTCTGCCTGAGCGAGGGTGCCTATAGCAAACCCCTCGCCGTCTTGCCAAGCACCCTATCGCAAAAAATCTGTCGGTCCGTCACGTCCGCTCCCTAGAAGTTGCCATGATTAACCGCTTATAGGGACTGGTGGGGCGCACGCTCTTTTGTTGAAAGATTGATCACCGGACATGGACAAGGAAAAGCGAAAGGGCGGCAGCTATGTCAGGCTGCGCGGCAATGCGATCGAGGTTTTCGGTCGCAGCGTACGCCTGCCCGCTTCACGTCCCGCGCGCGTTGCCACGGGTGCCGCCTTCGTGACGGGAGGCATCTTCAGCTTCCTGCCGGTCCTCGGCATCTGGATGCTTCCGGTGGGGCTGCTGATCCTTTCGGTCGATTTCGCCTCGGTGCGCCGCTGGCGACGCCGCACGACGGTGCGCTGGGGACGGCGCAAGGGTCGTCCGCAGAGAATCATCGGCCAGCTTCCGCATATAGAACCGACGGGCAAGGGGCGCCGACATTAGGTCGCCGACCTGAACGACGTTTTCCATGAGAAAGCCCCTTGCGCATCCCACCTCGTGCCAGTAGGTACAGCGCCGTTGGGGCCTCGTGGCGGAGTGGTTACGCAGAGGACTGCAAATCCTTGCACGCCGGTTCGATTCCGGCCGAGGCCTCCAAACCGCTCTGCGAGACCGGTGTTCCGTCAGCTCCAGCCTTCTCACGGACGTTATTCTACCGGACCTTACGTGCCGCGGGCACGTCTCTCCTCGTCCGGCCTGCCGCTTTCCCACCTGCCGGGCCATGATATCGAACCCGAATTCCGGCTGGTTCGTTGACACGGGACAACTGCGGTAACATTCCTCAAGAGACCTTCGTGGCTTGGATGTGGTGAACTCGGGTCCGTTGCGACTCGGCGACTGGCACGCAGGCGGCGGCTGTCGCACTCGCGGAAGCGGGATGCGCCATGATGGAGCTTCTCATGTCGACAATCGATCCCAACCTCAGCATCAAGCAAATGCGCGCCGTTCAGACGGTTGCGCGCTATTCGAGCTTCATCGCTGCCTCCGTCGATATGCGCATGTCGCAACCTGGAATATCGCGCCTCATCCGCACCGCCGAGGAGGAACTCGGCGTCACTCTCTTCCACCGCAGCACACGCCAGGTGATCATGACGAGCGCGGGCCTGCAGCTCTTGCCGGTGATCGATCGTATGCTCGCCGAGTTTGACCTTGCAGCCACCGCTCTTTCGTCGATGCGCTCATCGCATCAAGGGCATGTGATCGTTGCCTCGCCGATGTCGATCGCCAACCGTATGCTTGCCGAGATCGTCGCGAATTTTCGTCACCATCATCCGGACGTCACTGTCGAGATCCGCGAGGCGCTGCGTTCGGAAGTTGTGCACCAGATCCGGTTCGGCGTCGTCGATTTTGGGTTGGCCTCCTTCATGGAAGGCGACGATGACCTGGTCGTCGAAGAACTCTGCGACGTGGCCTATCACGTTGTGGTGCCTGCCGGGCATGGGTTCGCCACCCGCCAGAAGGTGTCCTTGAAAGAGTTGAGCGGCGAGCCACTGATCTCCCTGCCGCCCCACTCGATCATTCGCCAGATATTCGACGGTGCGGCCGCACGAGAGGGATACACGCTCAATCACCAGGTTATCGTCAGCTCGCCGGTGTCGATCTTCAGCCTTGTGGAAAGCGGAGCCGGGATCGCAATCCAGAACGGCGCCAGCGTTCGCTCGCATTTGAATGAGAAGCTCGCCGCCTGCCCCGTCGATCCGCCGCGCCTTACTTCCCAGATCGCCATCGTACGCCTGAAGTCCAGGCTTATGAGCCCGGGAGCCGAATCGTTCATGCAGGTCGTGTCCGAATTCTTCCGGACGCATCCTTGTACATGACCACGCGCGACCAAAGACGCAAAAGCAACAGAACGCAGACGTTTGACAACTAATGTCATTCAACAATTTCGGCCAATAACAAATTTGCATCAATGCGCGTTATCGAAATCAGTTTGACATAGACGGCACATCGCGGCTCGCTTGGGACGCCGGCTCCCCTCCACTCTGCTTTGGGAAGGCCGGCCAAGCCCTGCCTCAGCCTTGGGATGGACCGATGTCAGCCTACCTGGATCGCAACGATATTCGTGATGCCTATCTCGACGAGCTCGTCGAGTTTCTTCGGCTCCCGACAGTTTCGGCGCGCAACGACATTGCAGTCATGCAAAAGGCCGCCGACTGGCTGATAGCCAGGTTGGAGAGCCTCGGGGCTCAGGCGCGCCTGCTCGATAGCCCCGGGATGCCCGTTGTCTATGCCGAGATCAGGGGCGATAGCGACCGAACGATCCTTTTCTACAACCATTACGACGTGCAGCCGCCCGAGCCGCTGGACGCCTGGAGCTCTGATCCGTTCGAGCCTGTGGTTCGCAACGGCATGCTCTATGCGCGCGGGTCCGACGACAACAAGGGTGCGCTGATGTCGCGTATCCACGCCGTCGAAGCGCTCCTGAAGGAGCGTGGTACGCTGCCTGTCACCGTCAAGTTTCTGATCGAGGGCGAGGAGGAGTCGGGTTCGCCAAGCCTTCCAGTTGTCGTCGATCACAATAGGGATCTGCTGAAAGCCGACGCCTGTATCTGGGAAAACGCCCGCCGAGACGACGCCGGCAACCCTACCATGACCCTCGGCAACAAGGGCATGTACTCTTTCGAGTTGCGCGCCCGTACCGCAAGCGCCGATTCCCACTCGGGAAAGGCCAATCTATATCCGAACGCCATCTGGCGCCTGGTTTCGGCGCTCGCCAGCATGCGCGATCCGCAGGGCAAGGTGCTCGTGGACGGCTTCTACGAGTCGGTGACGCCGCTCAGCGCATCGGACGAGGCTATCTGCCGTGAAACACCCGCCAACGGCCTGAGGCAGGCTACTAAGCTTGGTCTTGACGAACTGGTTCCGGGCAACGACGATTATTCGGTCAATCGTGCGCTGTTCTATACGCCGTCCATGAATATCCAGGGGATCGAGGGCGGCTACACTGGGCCGGGCCATAAGACCGTGAACCCATCGACCGCCTTCGCACGGTTGGAATGTCGCCTGGTAAAGGGACAGGATCCCGACGCCGTCGCCGCGATGATCGCTACCCATCTGGAGAAGCACGGCTACGGCGACATTCAAATCGTCAACAAGAAGGCCGGCGCCTGGCCAAGCTACACCGCCACCGACCATCCCTTCGTCAAGGTTGTCGCGGAGGCAGGGTCCGAGGTTTATGGAAAACCCGTAGTGGTACTGCCGAGCTCTCCGGGGACGGGTCCGCGCTTTGTTTTCCGCCACCAGCCAGACATGCCGATCATCGCGTTGGGCGTAGGACACGCCAACAGCCGCGCGCACGCGCCTGATGAGAACATCGCAGTCGAGGACCAGTTCTACACGACCAAACAGGTCGCGCGCATCATGGAGAAGTTCGCCGCCGTCTGACGGGAAGTGCGATCTGAATTTTCAGGGTGACCAAGGGGGAAAGTAATGAGCATCGCACGTATGTTACATTCGAGCTTCGTCCTCAAGAGCCTCGCTACGGCCCTGGCTCTTTCCACTCCGGCCATGGCGCAGGAGCGCGAATTGGTCATCGCGCAGGGAATCGATACGTCCGGATTCGATCCCCATGCGCACACCACCGCCGCAATCGAAGCCATTCATGTAAATATCTTCGACTATCTTGTCATGCGGGATGGAGCGGGCAAGCTTCAGCCGGCGATTGCCCGCGAATGGGAGCAGATCTCGGACACCGCGATGCGCTTCACCTTGCGCGATGACGTCCTGTTCCACGACGGTACGCCGTTGACGGCGCAGGACGTCAAGTTCTCCATCGAGCGTCCGGCCCTGGATGAGAGCGTCATTCAGCATTCCTTCTACGATACGATCCGCGAAGTGGAAATCGTCGGCGAGCACGAGATCATCGTACACACCGACGGGCCAGACCCGATCCTGCTCAACCGGCTGAGCCGCATCGGCTCTGGAATAGTATCCAAAGCCTATGTGGACAGGGTCGGCTGGGACGAGTTCGCACTGCATCCGATCGGCACGGGCCCTTTCCGTGTGGTCGAATGGCGGCGTGACGACCGCATCATCATGGAGGGCTTCAAGGATCACTGGCGTGGCGCTCCGGTTTGGGATCGGCTGATCCACCGCACAATCCCGGAAGATTCCACGCGGGTCGGCGAACTCGTCAGTGGCGGTGTCGACATCGCCACCAACATACCGAGCCAGGACATCCAGCGCGTCGCGGAATCCGGAGTCGCCGAAACCAAGCCTTGGCCGAGCTTTCGTGTGATGACGCTCTTCGTCAACACCAAGGAGGGTTCGCCAATGGCCGACCCGAAGGTGCGGGAAGCGGTCGATCTGGCCATCGACAACCAGATGTTGATAGATACCGTGTTCGATGGCTTGGGTACGCCGGTACGGGCCGCCGTCACGCCCGGCCTTTCGGCCGTGCCGATGGAGTACCATGACACGTTCCTTTACGATCCCGAGCGCTCCGTCAAACTGCTTCAGGAGGCGGGCTACGGCCCGAACGAGCTGACGCTCAAGATCCAGGGGCCAAGTGGCCGCTACCCCCTCGACGTCGAGACGATGGAAATCGTCGCAGTGATGCTGAATGCGGTCGGCATCAACACCGAGATCGAAGCGCTGGAATGGAGTTCTTATCAGAGTCGCGTCTGGGAGCCCTACAAGGTGGAACATCTCGGGCTGATCGGGCATGCCAACTCTCTGCAGGACGGCTATCACGCGGTCCAGCGTGCGCGCTGCGGCTACGATTTCGCCAACCGGACCGGCTGGTGCAACGACCGCTTCGACGAACTGGTGGAAAAGTCGGCCGTCACCGTCGACCCGGAGTTGCGGGCCGGGATGCTTGCGGAGGCCTTCAAGCTCCTGTCGGACTCGCGGTCGATCATCTACCTGCACCAGTCGGAAAACATCATTGGTATCGGCAACGACGTCGATTGGACGCCGAGCCCGGACGAACAGCTCTGGATGTACGCGGCCAAGCCCGCCGATTGAGGCCGGTAGCTTCGGATGTCTAAGGAACGGGGATCGTCGGTATGATCGGGTATGTTTTCTGGCGCATCCTGCAGATGATCCCCGTTCTCTTAGGGATCACCCTCATCGTCTTTCTGCTGCTGCGGGTTTCGGGCGATCCGGTTTCGCTGATGCTCGGCGAAGACGCGACACAGGGGCAGATCGCCCAGCTTCGCGAAGCCTACGGCCTCGACCAGCCGCTCTACACGCAGTATCTGCGATACATGGGCGATCTTCTGACCGGCAATTTCGGCCAGTCGATCCGCTACAACAACCAGCCGGCGCTAGATGTTGTCCTGGAGCGCCTGCCGGCCACGGCGAGCCTTGCCGGTACGGCGCTCGTGTTCGCCATCGTCATCTCGCTCCCTGCCGGTATTATCGCCGCCCTTTATCGTGGGCGCCTGCCAGACCATGTCGCCTCGTTTCTCTCAGTCCTTGGCCAGGCTATGCCGAACTTCTGGCTGCGCATCATGTTGATCCTGTTCTTCGCCATCGGCCTCGGGTGGTTCCCCGTCTCGGGACGAGAACACCCCTTCGCTGTCGTACTACCGGGGTTGGCGCTCGGGGCCAGTCTTGCCGCGGTTCTCACGCGCCTCCTGCGCTCCTCGCTCATCGAGGTGATGAGCCAGGACTATATTCGCACGGCGCGCGCCAAAGGCCTTACTCCGACGGTCGTTATCATCCGGCACGGCATGCGAAACGCGATCCTCTCCTACCTGACGGTCGTCGGCCTGGAGGCCTCGTCGCTGATGGCCGGGGCAGTCGTCACGGAGCAGGTCTTCGCCTGGCCGGGGATCGGGCTGCTGGCGATCCAGGCGATCAACTCACGTGACATGGCAGTCGTGCAGACGATCGTGATCCTGGCGGCAGTGATCGTCATGGTCGTCAACCTTCTGGTCGATGTCCTCTATTCCCTTGTCGATCCGAGGATCCAGCATGGCTGACGTAAACATCGCTGCTCCCCGGAGCGGCCCTCCAGCGCGGCTCGGCCCGCGTCTTTCCCCCCTCGCTATGTTTGGCATCATCCTTGTCATCGGCTTCGTCGCGATGGCGATTTTCGCACCGTTGCTCGCCCCATACGACCCCTCGGTGCCCGATCTTCGAGCCCGCCTGGCCCCGCCCTTCTGGACAGATGGCGGAGTACCCGGACATCTGCTTGGGACAGACCATCTTGGTCGTGACATGCTTTCGCGTCTGATCTTCGGAAGCCGCGTGGCGTTGCTCGTCGGCTTTTTCGGTGTCATCGTCGCAATGGTGATCGGCGTCGCCGTGGGCCTCGTCTCCGGTTATTTTTCCGGAAAGTTCGACGCCGTTTTGATGGGCATCGTGAATTCGCTGCTCGCGATCCCCAACACGCTTCTCTACCTGACCGTGCTCGCGGTTTTCGGCCAGAGCCTTCTGCTTCTGGTGCTGATAATCGGCTGCATCAACTGGACGACTTTCGCACGCGTCGTCCGCGGCGAGGTGTTGACGATCAAGAGGCGCGAGTTCATCGAAGCCAGCCGAACGATCGGGCAACGACCGGTCGTGACACTTTTCAAGCATGTCCTGCCAAACGTCATCGGACCAATCATCGTGATCGCGACGATGAACGTGGCGATGCTGATCATTCTCGAAGCGTCCCTGTCGTTTCTTGGCTTCGGTGTGCAGCCTCCCACGGTGACATGGGGCCGGATGCTCGCTGACGGACGGAACTACGTTGCCACGGCCTGGTGGCTGGCTGCGTTCCCCGGGATCATGATAACCCTGCTCACGCTGTCGCTGATATTCATCGGCGACTGGATGCGCGATCGCTTCGACCCAAGGAGCGAGTGATGACGCGCTCGTTCGACACTGACGGCATCTCCGAGCTCGTCGATCTTCTGCGCATCCCGAGTTACGCCGGCAACGAGGCAGCGAAGAAGGCAGCCGCCCTTGCCTGCCGGGACCTCCTGCAGCAGGCTGGCTTCGTGGTGACGATTGCCGGTCCCGCCGAGGCTCCGGCTCTTGTCGCTACGCTCGACGCGCCAAGCCCGGAGCGGCTCGTGTTCTACAATCATTATGACGTCGTTGCACCCGGTGAGCGCAACCGCTGGCATCATGATCCGTTTGAGCCGCACCTCGATGGCTCCCGACTGACGGCACGAGGCGCGTCCGACCACAAGGCGAGCTTCATAGCCCGGCTTGCCGCTGTCAGGCGCTTGAAAGCGCGCGGAGAGCTACCCGTCGGCGTCACCTTCCTCGTCGATGGCGAAGAAGAGATCGGAAGCCCCTCGCTGGAGACGATCATACTGACCGAGCGCGACCGACTAGCAGCCGCCGGGGGCCTGTATTCGGGTGGCGCACGCGACGAGGACGGCGCAATGGTAGTCCGCGCGGGATGCAAAGGGCGCTGCGGTATTCGCATGACAGTCAGGGCAGGTGAAAAGGACAACCATTCTAAATGGGCAGCCCTACTGCCTGCCGCGGCATGGCGACTCGTCGCGGCCCTGGGCTCGCTTCGCGATGGTGCCAGCGGAGAGATTCTCGTAGAGGGGTTTCGAGAGGGGATCACCGGTCCGGACCGCGAAGACGAGGCGGCGCTTGCGCGACTGAGCTTCGACCCCGACGCCTTTCTCCGCGAAGCTGGCTACGACCGGTTGCGTGAGGATACCCTCGAATCTCCCCTGCGCCATCTGATGTTCGAGCCGACTTTCAATATCGCATGGCTCGACGCCGGCCCCGGTGGCGCCACTGTCCTACCCGGATCGGCCACCGCCTTTCTCGACATTCGCCTGGTGCCCGGACAGAGCGCCGACAAAACGTTTCAACGCGTCCGTGACCATCTGGCGAAAGCGGGATTCGGCGATGTGATCCTGAGCGAGGAAGGCGGCGGGGACCCCGACAAGTGCGACCTGTCCGACCCGGTCGTGCGCGCCCTGGTCGAGGCCTGCGAACGGTTGGAAGAACCCTATTGCCTTCATCCCATGGGCGCCGGATCAGGCCCGCGACACCTCTTCCGGCGCCATCTCGGCTACAGCCTGGTCCAGGATCCCGGATGTTCCTGGCAAGGCTCCAACGACCATGCGGCCAATGAGAACATCATGGTCCCGCATTTCCACCAGAACCGAGAGCTTATCGAGCACTTCCTGAAGGCCTACGGCAAGAGGGCAAACGCCTCGCGGACAGGAGGGAGCGAGCAATGAAACCTGATGAAACGCCAGTTCTGGCCGTTGAAAAACTGAGTACCGCCTTCAGGTCGAAGGACGGCTCTATTCGGACCATTCTGAAGGACGTCTCCTTCTCGATCGGTGCACGCAAGACCGTTGCCATCGTCGGTGAGTCGGGTTCCGGCAAAAGCGTCACCGCGCTGTCCGTCATGCGGCTTCTGCCGGCGGCGAATGCGACCACGAGGGGCAGCATAAAGCTCGCCGGGCGCGAGCTGACGACACTGTCGATGGAGGAGATGCGGGCCGTCCGCGGCAACGATATCGCAATGATCTTCCAGGAGCCGATGACGAGCCTCAATCCGCTCCTCACCATTGGCTATCAGATCGCCGAAGTTCTGGTTCGGCATCGCGGGCTGTCCTTCTCCGCCGCACGCGCCGAGACTATCCGACTTATGGAGAAGGTTCGCATTCCGGAAGCAGCCGCACGTTTCGACGAGTATCCTCATCGCTTCTCCGGCGGCATGCGCCAGCGTGCGATGATAGCAATGGCGCTGGCCTGCAGGCCCAGGCTCCTCATCGCCGATGAGCCGACAACGGCTCTTGACGTTACGATCCAGGCTCAGACGCTGGCCCTCATAAAAAGCCTTCAGGAAGAGGACGGCATGTCGGTCCTCTTCATCACGCACGACATGGGCGTCGTGGCCGAAATCGCCGACGAAACGGTGGTCATGTATCGCGGCGAGGCGGTGGAACAGGGGCCGACCGAGCGGATATTCGCCGCGCCCCGGCACGCTTATACACGCGCGTTGCTGTCGGCCGTCCCGGCACTTGGTTCAATGGCCGGCACCGACAAACCGGCGCGCTTCCCGCTGATCGATCCAACAACTGGATTGCCTTTCGAAACGCACGCCTCATCGGCGACCGCGACCGTAAGGACGGATAGTCAACCGGTTCTGGAGGTCGAACGGCTTACGACACGCTTCTCCGTGCGCAAAGGACTTTTCGGGCGACTGCGCGGCCGCATACACGCAGTGGAGGACGTATCGTTCCGGCTGATGCCGGGAGAGACGCTGTCGCTGGTCGGCGAGTCCGGCTGCGGCAAGTCGACCACAGGCCGTTCGATACTGCGTCTGACCGAACCGACGTCGGGCACGATCCGTGTCGCCGGGCTGGACATACTCGCGATGAAGCCTTTTGAACTGCGCTCTGCCCGGCGGGGCATGCAGATGATCTTTCAGGATCCCTTCGCCAGCCTCGATCCGCGATCGCGCGTGGGAACGTCGATTGCCGAGCCAATGCTTACGCACGGGCTCGTTTCGCGCTCCCGTGCGAAGGAGCGTGTCGTCGAACTTCTGGAACGTGTCGGGCTGTCAGCCGAGATGGCCGGACGTTTCCCGCACGAATTTTCCGGCGGTCAGCGGCAGCGCATCTGCATCGCCCGTGCGCTGTCGCTCGAGCCCAAGCTGATCATTGCCGACGAGTCCGTCTCGGCGCTCGACGTCTCTATCAAGGCACAGATCGTCAACCTGATGATCGACCTTCAGGAGAGCCTCGGTCTCTCATACCTATTCATCTCGCACGACATGGCGGTTGTCGAACGGATCAGCCATCGCGTTGCAGTCATGTATCTGGGGCAGATTGTTGAAATAGGGCCCCGCTCGTCGGTCTTCGAAAACCCGCAACATCCATACACGCGCAAGCTGATTGCCGCCGTTCCCGTCGCCGATCCTTCACGCCGCGCGCTGCGGCAGGCTTCAACAGACACTCAAGAGATACGTGGCGCACTGCGGAGCCCACATTACACCCCGCCCCGTCCTGTCTACCGGGAGCATGGGGATCGCCATTTCGTCCTGCTCGACCAGGTCACATCCGCGCATGGCTAATCGGCCTCGCGAAGCCTCGTCACGAGAACTGCGCAGCACTTACGGATGGTCCAGCGGCTAAGCCCTGGCTATCCACCTATCCGGACAGGTTTTCCGAGATGATCGCGGACAGCGCCCTGATATGGGCATCGTCATCATTGAGGCATGGCGTGTAAGTGAACTGTAACCGGTGTGCCGGTTCTACATTGATCGGTGCCGTGTGATCTGTGATCGGCTTTCCATGGATGAAGAACGGGAGTTTCATCATGGAGACTACAATAATCTGGACGAGATGGCCTACGTGGCGGATAAGATCGCCATACCCATCGCCACGGGCGAACGCATGACATCGATATGGGAATTTCAGATGCTGCTGGCGCGCAACGCCGTCCAGCTCGTCCGCCCCGATGTCTGCATCGTCGGGGGCATTTCCGGCGCCCGCAAGATCGCCGCGCTCGCAGAAGCCAGCCATGCAGGTGTCGTCCCGCATAATCCGCTTAGCGCCGTTTCAACGGCCGCCTGCCTGCAGATCGCCGCGACCGCACCCAATTTCATTCTGCAGGAGTTTCCGAACGACATCTGGGATGTCACCGACAAACGGCCGGATACAGACGGGTTTCTGGTTGGTGCTGCCCGGCACGACGGCGAGGGTTTCCTGATGATCAGCGAGGAACCCGGAATCGGCATCAGCTTACGGCCCGACGCGGCGGAACGCTATCCTTACCGGCCGCGGACGATCCATACGCGATTGCATAAGGACGGCTCCGTAGTCGATCAGTGACCTCTTTTGCATGGTCGTCACCAGGCTTGATTCATCGACGAAGGATCGGATGGTTTCCGTCAATATCCCGCTCGAACCGAAGCTCGCCCCTCTCGACGGTCAGGCGTGCGTGGTGGATGGCCGTCCGGCGCGCTACTTCATCCTGCGGCCCGGCCGCTTGAACCAGTTCGTCCCATTCGGGGTGCGTGAAGTAATAGAGCGCAGCATGATCGTCGAAAGCCACGATATCCGAATGGCGCACGTAACGCCGGTCGCCGGCGTCGGCGCCTGGGCTACTGCCGATCATGCCCTGTCGACGCCAGTTGCGGCAATCCTCCGAACGGTAGACGCCCTGCCCCCGCCATTCGTCGACGCACATCCAGTACCACCCACCCAGCCGGAAAACATTGGGGCCCTCATGGGGTGCGGCGTCCGGCAACCCTGCGATTACCCTGGATTCGACCGCCCATGAAAAGAGGTCGCGGCTGGTCGCGCTCCAGGTACTGCAGCCATCCGCCTCGTCCTTGTACCACATGCGCCATAGGCCATCGGGACATCGGAAAACGCAGGCATCGATAACCCGTCTGCTGGAAAGCTCGACGCTTCCGTGGCGCGTCCAGCTTTCCAGGTCGGGGCTGGTCAGATGGATGATGGAGCGGTCATGGCCGGCGGTGGTGGAGTCGGGCGCGCCTTCGATATAGGTCAGGTACATATGATACAGGCCGCCGTCCCGGATGATTTCGGGTGCCCATTTGGTGTTCAGGCCGGGATGGCCAGGATCGTCGAGACCATCGACCGTGCCGCGATAATGCCAAGAAGCGCCATCGTCAGGTGACACCGCCACCCCGATTTCCGTGCCGTGGATCCACCGTTTTCCGCCCTCCACCGAAGGGCGTCGGTTGGTGTAGAACATCCACCAGTCGCCGGTCTCCCGGTTCTGGATAACGCTTGGGTCGGCTGCACCATCCTCGACCGGATCGCGAAAAATCTGCCTGGACACGGAAAGCCGACCCTAGTTTTCGGTATTGTCGTAGACGCGAAGCAGGCGGCCGTCCGGCTGCTCCACCAGAAGGCTCGGACGCCCGGCCAGCGCCGTGACCTCGCGGATCGCCGCACGGTTGGTGTTGAGCCGCCCTTCGCCGGCATCTTCGGTAGAAAGGACGCTGTCTTTCAACAGGCGCGAATAGGCATGTTCGGGAGCATCCAGAACGGCGCGCGCCGGACCCATCTCCACGATGCGGCCCCGCTGCATAATCATCAGCCGGTCGGAGATGTAGTAGGCGGTCGCCAGATCGTGCGTGATGTAGATGACCGATACGCCATGATCGTCCCGCAGGCTTCGGAGCAGGTTGACAATGCTCATCCGAAGCGATGCATCCACCATCGACACCGGCTCGTCGGCAATCAGCAGACGCGGGTTGGGGATCAGCGCCCGGGCGATGGCGGTGCGCTGCAACTGGCCGCCGCTCATCTCATGGGGAAAGCGGCCGCCGATTTCGGCAAGGCTCAGGCCCACCTTCTGCAGGGCGGTATCGCTGGCCTGCGCGATCACATTGCGGTCTCTCGTCTTCAGGAAGCGGCGCGCGGTGCTTTCGAGATAACGGTCTACGCGCTTCAGCGGGTTGAACGCCTCGAACGGGTTCTGGAACACGGGCTGAACGTGCGACATGTACTCCAGCCGCTTGCGCCGCCCGTCCTTGCGGCTGACACGATCTCCGCGAACGCGGATTTCGCCTTCGGTCGCGTCTTCGAGACCGAGGATCATTCGCGCCAGCGTCGTCTTTCCCGAACCGCTTTCCCCGATGATCGTGAAGATTTCAGGCTTGTCGGCGCTCAGCGAAAATGATGCGTCCTCCACCGCATTGACGACACGGCGCCCAAGCAGCCCGCCGGTGGAGAAGCGCTTCGAAACCCCGGCGACATCGAGCAAGGTGGTCATGCCGGCACCCCCGCCCGATGGGCATTGCCGACAAGCGGCTTCACATCCTGCCAGCGCCAGCAGGCCGTTCTGTGGTCTCGCGCCACCGTTTCGAGGGGTGGCGCGCTGCCGCGGCATTTTTCGACGGCCAGCGGGCAGCGCGGATGGAAGCGGCAGCCGCTCGGCGGATCGGAAAGGTTGGGCGGCCGGCCCTCCAGCGAAGGTCGCTGCGACGTATCGCCGATCCGCGGCAGGCTGGCCACCAGATGTGCGGTGTAAGGGTGCTTCGGCGCGAAGAACATGTCGCGCGTCGGACCATCCTCGACCAGCTTGCCGGCATAGACGATGCCCACCCTGTCGGCGATGTTGGCATGAACGCTCATATCGTGCGTCACGAAGATCACGGATGCGCCCATGGCCTTCCGCAGATCCCTGATCAGGCTCAGCACTTCCTTCTGAACGACGACATCGAGAGCCGTCGTCGGCTCGTCCGCCAGAATGAACTGCGGGTGGCACACCGTCGCCAGCCCGATCGTGACGCGCTGGCGCATGCCGCCGGACAGTTCGTGCGGAAAGGCCAGCAGGACCTCCGGGCCCAGGCCAAGCATCGCCAGATGTTCCGTAACGCGCTTCCTGAAAGGCTCGCCCTTCAGGCCGAGCGGCCGGCTCGCGAAATCCTCGAAGGTCTTGCCGATACGCCGCACGGGATTGAGCACGCTCATCGAGCCCTGCATGATGTAGGACAGGCGCTTCCACCGGATCGCATCGACCTGCTCGGACGATGCTTTCGTCAGGTCGATGCTCAGGTCGCCGAAATCATAGGTGACTGTACCGCCCACGACACGCATGGGCGGACGGATCGCGGCGGCCAGCACCTTCAAGAGGCTCGACTTGCCGGACGAGCTTTCGCCTGCGATGCCGTAGACCTCGTTGCGGCGCACGGCCATCGTCAGCCCATCGACCGCGCGAACCTCGCGGTTCACACCGAAATAGCCTACCTGATAATAGGCCTTGAGGCCTTCGACGGTCAGGATGTTCTCGCTCATGGCCGTCAGCCTCCCATCCTGCGCAATCGGCTTCGTGGATCGATATATTCGTTGGTGCTCACGGCCAGCAGGAACAGGCCAAGGAAGGTCATCATGACCAGGATGATCGGGATCACCAGCCACCACCACACGCCCACGACCATGGCCGAATGCGAGTTGGCCCAATAGATCACCGTACCGACCGTCGGCTCGTTGATATTGGTGAAGCCGAGAACGGCCAGCGTGACCTCGAGCCCGATCGACCAGAGCATGTTGTTCATGAAGGTCGAAAAGACGATCGGCATGACGTAGGGAAGATGCTCCTGCGCCAGCACGCGGGGCGTCGACATGCCGGAGAACACGGCATGCCGGGTGAACTCGCGGTGCTTCAGGCCGATCGCGACGGAGCGGATCAACCGCGCATCATAGGGCCAGCCGAAACAGGCCATCAGCAGCGCAAGGGTGAAACTGTCCATGCTGTCGCGCAGGACGAAGTAGAACAGCACGAGCACCGGAAAGATCGGCAGGGCAAGGAAGATATCGTTGACGAACATCAGAGCCCGGTCCACCCACCCCCCGAGATAGCCCGAAGCAAGCCCGACGCAGATGGAAATGATCCGGCTGATCAGCGCCACGGTGAAGCCGAAGATCAGGCTGTTGCGAAACGCGAACGACAGCTGCCAGAACAGGTCCTGCCCGCGCGAATTCGTGCCGAACCAGTGCTCCCAGGAGGGCGGCTGATCGGGCATCACCGTATAGAGCATCGACGGATCGACCGGCGAAAACAGGCTGGCGGCCGAAAAGAGGACGATGGCTCCCAGCAGAAGAAGACCGAACGCAAATTCGATATTGTATCGGATGAGATCGCGCAGGACAGCGAACATGCCGGTCACTCCGTGCGAATGCGAGGATCGAGCAGCGGATAAAGCAGATCGACGATGAAGATCGTCGTTGCCACCGCAACGATGGATACGGTGGAAACCGCCAGGACCACGGAGTAGTCACCGCCGAACACGGCATCGATCAGCAGCGAGCCGAGGCCCGGATAGTTGAAGACCTGCTCAGTGATGATGGTGCCGGAAAATACCGTTCCAAGCGCCATGGCAAGGCCGGTGATCTGCGGCACGAGCGCGTTGCGCATGACGTAGGAGCGGATAATGCGCGGCCGGCTTACTCCGGCCAGTTCGGCATAGGTGACGTAATCCTCCGTCACGATGTTCGAAACCAGCGCCCGCATGCCGAGAAACCAGCTACCGAACCCCACCAGCACCAGCGAGATGGCCGGCAGCAGCGAATGCAGCAGAACGGACGAAACGAACGTCCAGTTCAGCCCCGGCGTTACATTCATGGCGAACCCGCCGGAGATCGGCAGGACCGGCCAGACAAAGCCGAAGATAAGCAGCAGAATGAATGCGACCACGTAATAGGGTATCGGCTGCAAGGTCACGGCCAACATGCCGAGCGCCTTGAGAATGCGGCTGTCCTGGCGGTAGCCGGCCATGCCGCCCAGGATATTGCCGACGGCGAAGGTGATCAGCGTCGATACGAAGAGCAGGCAGAACGTCCATGGCAGGGCCTGCCAGACCAGCGTCATGGCCGGCGTCGGAAAGGCGATGATGGAGGGGCCGAGATCACCAACGACGACGCGCTTCCAGAAGGTGATGTATTGCCCGGCCATCGACGAGTCGCGCCCGTAGAGGTCCGTTAGCGTGGCGCGCATCTGTTCGACGGCCTCGGGGCTGAAATTCGCCTGGTTGATGATGCGCCCGAGCGCTGTCTCGACCGGGTCGATCGGCGACAAATGGGTTATGAAGAATGCCGCCGAGACGCCGAAGAAGACGACTGCGAACAGAAGAAGCAGGCGCCCTGCCACAAAGCGAAGGTAAGGATTCATCGTGGTGCTCCACTGGGAGGCGCCCGAACGGCAGAAGAGCGCGTCGTCATAAACGCGAAAGGCGACCACGCGACGTATCGGTGCGTCCGGCGGCAGGGCGGGCGTCGCGCCCCGACCGCCGATGCGTGGGGAAGCGCGAGCCTCAGCCGGCCGGCCGGATCTGAGTCAGGATATACCGGCTGTTGCCCCAGTTGGTGACGGGGTTGGCGTAGGGCCGATCGGCGTTCGGCCACCCTGTCCAGTACCGGTTCGATTGGATGGCAAAGACATTGTACGCCATGATCGGGATGATCGGCATTTCATCGACGTAGTATTTGGCGAACTCGTGCCCCAGTTCGACTGCCCTCGGGTCGGAAAAATCGATCCGCCGGATCTCCTCGATGATCTCGTCCTGCCTCGGGGTCGTGAAGCGCATGAGGTTGCGCGGCGGCTGCGCCTTGCCCCGTGGCGAAACGAAGCTCGAATGATAGCTGTCGAGGAAGTAGCTGAGGTCCGGATGGCCACCGTAGGTTTCCACGGCCCAGCGAACACAGGCGACGTAATCGCCCGCCGTCAGCCGTTCGCGAACATCGGGCGCCGGCTCAGGCGTCACCTGAATCCCCTGCTGCGACCACAACTGCGCCATCAGGCTACCGAGGCGGTTGACGACCCCGTCGGTGGGCATCATCAGGCTGAAGCGGAACGGCTGCCCGTCGGGCAGAAGCCACTGGCGGCCCGACTGCGTCAGTCCGGCGGCCGTCAAAAGCTCCGTAGCCGCCTCGATATCCTGCTTCCACCAGCCATAGCCGAAGGCGCGCCGCACCTCCGCCTCGTCGGTCGGAACACCGTCTCCGAACTGGCCTCGCACCATGTCGGCGATCTGCAGCGGCACCGCCGGGTCGTAGGGCTTGATCTTGCGCGTGCCGAGATCCAGCTCGTAATCCATCAGATATTGCTGCAGCGGCTCGTGATAGTCGCGCGGATGGGTACCGGTTGGCGGGACGGCGATCGCCGACAGCGTGGCCGCGCCGCGATAGCTGGCCATGCTCATCGCGCGCGCATCCAGCATGAGCGTCAGTGCCCAGCGCACACGCCTGTCCTGGAAAACAGGCATGCCCTGCTGGTTGAACATAGCGTGGATCAGCGTCGGGTCCGGATGGGCATACGGGAAGCCCTTGAACCACCCTTGCGTCTGCGGGTCCTGCTGGATGATCGAGAAGGCGCCTTCCGGCGTCAGATCGTGGATCATGTCCAGGTTGCCGTTGCGCATCTCGATCAGGCGATTGTCGATCGAGATGTTGTTTCGGTAGATCGCCCTTTCCGGCATGGGCTCGCCCACCACTCCAAGCGCGGTGCGATCCCAGTCCGGGCGCTTGTTCCAGATGAACCAGGTGCCGTTGGGGTCGAAACTGTCGAGCGTATAGGCGCCGAGCGTCACCGGCGGGTTGAACGGAAAGTTCAGAACGTCGTCGACACCTTCGAAGACATGCTTGGGCATGATCCAGCAGGCCGCCCAGCGCACCGCGAAGATGGTGTGAAAGCGGGAGTTGGGTGATTTCAGCTCGAAAACGACCGTCGCAGGGTCCGGCGCGGTGACGGAGTCCACCTGCGTCGAGAAGGCGCTGGACCAGATCATGCCCGGCGTTTCCATCTGCTTCGTAACGGTATAGACGACGTCGTCGGCCGTGAAGGGCGTGCCGTCGCTCCAGAGAAGATTGTCGCGCAGGCGGACCGTCATGCGCTTGAAGTCGTCGGAATATTCCCATGGACCGGCCGCCAGCGAATGATAGGTGGCGTTCTCGGACTGGCCTTCGATCCCTGCATCGGGATCGATGTACCACAGGGTGTCCATCGCGAGCTGTTGAAGCCCATTCATGATCCCGCCGCCGGCGCTGACCCAGATATTGAACCAGCCGGGGTTGCGGATAGCGGTCTCGGGGTTCTGGATGATGATCGTACGCTCGCGCGGGACATCCCCGAGCGTCGGCGCCGCTGCGTCCTGTGCCCAGGTCCAACCGCCGGATGCGATCAACAGGGCGCCGGATGCCGTCCCCGTCAGAAACTCTCGTCTGCGCATTGTTCCTCCCCGCGGGCAGGGCCCGCCCTCTACCTGCACAAACGGTCTTCGCCGTTCTTGCAGCAAATCTAATTGAAGGTGGCCAAATGGTCAACAAACATTCAGGTATACACCCGTTTTCATGATATTTAATTGCGGCATGCCGAGCCTCCCGGCATGCCTGGAATGGAACGGTCCCGTCAGACGGCAATGCGCACCATCTGGTAGGAATAGGAGGGCAGCGGGAGCGACAATCCGTCCGCCCCGAGCCGCGCCCCGGTTTCCTTGCGCGGCGCAACCTCCATCGGCTTGCCGGCGGTATTGACCGCCCGCAGATCGGGGTGCGTCATGACCTGATGGTCGATGATCTCGCGCCCGGTAAAGCCTTGAAGGTCGATGGTGATGTCGATCGCCTCGTCAGGATTGCGGTTGACGATGAAGAAGGTAAGCGTGCCGCCGTCCTCGTCATGGACGCCCGCAACGTCCACGTAAGGGGTTTCGGCTGCGTGCGCGCTTTCATAGGATGGGGAGCGGACCGGCATTTGCAGCGCCACGCCGCGCCCGTACACGGATGCGAAGTAGTACGGGTAGTAGATCGTCTGGGCCCAGGCCGGGCCGCCCTTTTCCGTCATGATCGGGGCGATCACGTTGACGAGCTGGGCGATGCAGGCGATGCGCACCACATCGGATCGGCGGATGAAGGTGTTGATCACCAGCCCGACCATCAGCACGTCTTCGAAATTGTAGATGTCTTCCAGAAGCGCCGGCGCGTGCGGCCAGCCGTGCCGCCCTTCCCGGATCGCACGGTCCTGCTGCATCGAATGGTACCAGACATTCCATTCGTCGAAGCAAATGCGCACATCGCGCTTCGAGCGTTTCTTATGCTTGACCTGCCGGATCGTGGAGGCGACCGTTTCAATATAGCGATCGAGCTTTTCGCTCAGGGCGAGGTAGTTTGCCGTATCGCTTTCCGGGTTGCGGAAATACATGTGGAGACTGACGTAGTCGACGTGGTCATAGGTATGCTCGAGCACGATCCGCTCCCAATCGGGGAAGGTCGGCATGTCCGAATGCGATGAGCCGCAGACGATCAGCTCGAGCGAGCTGTCGAACATGCGCATCGCGCGCGCCGTGTTGGCGGCCAGCCGGCCATATTCGTCGGCATTCTTATGGCCGACCTGCCAGGGGCCGTCCATTTCGTTTCCGAGACACCACATCTTGACGTTCCAGGGCTCGGCACGCCCGTTCCTGATGCGCAGGTCGCTCCAGTAGGTGCCGCCCGGATGGTTGCAATATTCCAGGAAGTTGCGGGCCTCGTCGACACCGCGCGAGCCGAGATTGACAGCCAGCATCATCTCAGTACCGACGGTTGCGCACCAGTCGGCGAATTCATGGATGCCGACGGCGTTGCTTTCAGCCGTGTGCCAGGCGAGATCCAGCCGGACGGGCCGCTCCTCACGCGGGCCGATGCCGTCTTCCCAGTTATAGGCCGAGACGAAATTGCCGCCGGGATAGCGTACCACAGGGCAGTTCAGCTTGCGCACCAGTTCGGCCACGTCGCCGCGCATGCCGTTCGCGTCGGCCGTCGGGTGGTCGGGCTCGTAGATGCCCTCATAGATCGCGCGTCCCAGATGCTCCAGAAACGCGCCATACAGCCGGTCGTCGATCCTGGAAACAACGAAATCGGCGTTGGCGATGGCATAAGCTTTCATACCGCCCTCCCTTGCAGCAAATAACCTGATACGTATCAGAAAATCTGTTGTGCAACAGGAACCATGGGTTTGGCAAGGGTTGGGCCGCAGTCTCCGCGCATGCGATCGCGTTTTTCTTTAATGGCCTGTCTGCAGGCGCAGGACGATATCCTGGTCGTAATTACCGAAGCCACGCCCGAAGATATTCATGCCGCCAGGGCGGTGCGCATCCGCCTTCACGGCAATACGCACCCGGATAGAGTGATGGGTGACCAGATCGAGATCCGCGATGGCGACCGGAGAGACGCGCAGACCGTCGACATAGGTGCCGTCGGCCGTAACCCGCCAGGTCTTCAGCTTGCCGTACTGACTGCCCTTCAGCTTCCACCAGCTCGGGGTGTAGACGCCGCGCTTGTCGCCGAAGTCCCCCGGCGATGTCCAGGTGCCGATCTCGCGGCCGTTGATCGACATCGTGATGTCGCTCGGCCAGTCTGAGGCGGTGCCCGGGACTTCCGAGCTCAGTTCCAGCGATACCTCCAGCCCATCGACCGTGTTGCGCGTCAGATGCGCGTTGTTGGGAAACTGATACTCGACATAGCCGCGCGTGAACCAGATCAGCCCGGCATTCATGCGTTCGGGGTTCAGGAAGGTGTCGGGCACATCGAGCAGGCCAATGATGCCGCTGGGCGAGCAGAGCCCGCAAGGCGCCGTCACCTCGCAGCTCGTATAGAGGCCGAGCGGCATGCTCACCTCGATCATGTTCTCACGTTGCTCGGCCACCTCGTCCTTGAACGTGACGAGGATTTCATCGAACAGCGAATAACAGATCTTCTGACTGCCCTTGCGCGCTTTCTGCGCATCGGTGCGGATCAGGCCGGCGGCCTCCAGTATCTGCAGGTTCGTGGATACGGTCGATTGCGGCAGACGCAGCCGCTCGGAGATATCGTTTCCGTTCATGCCGCCTTCGGTATGCAGGAGCTTGAGGATACGCACGCGGGTTTCCGATGCGAGGCCCCTTATGATCTCCTGACCTTCTTCCGGATCGACGACGAGGAAATTGCGGCTCACGATCCTACCTCACAACCCGAGTATGCACACCCTGGTCATAAGTGACTGCTCGTTACATATCAAGTTTTCGGGTATGAAAATTTCCCCTGGTGTTTACGAGCGGCAGTTTTTCGATCGGGAAGGAGTGCCCAAGGTCCGTTGTGTCCACGGAAATAGCTGCCCCAGGCCCCGAACAGCCACCTGTCTTTCAAGGCATCCGGCCGGCCCGGGAGATGAAGCAACTCTTCCTACGGCCTAGCTGTGTCGCAGTCGACATTCTGGTATGGGTGCTGAGCTCAGCATGCCTCAGCCTTGCGCCGCATGTGGCTCGCCGAGACATCCTGGTCGAGGTCCAGAAACGACAGGGACGATCATGCAGGCCTTACGGAGGTTCAGGCAGCCTCCCCTGCGGCCACCCATCCGGACAGGTTTTCTCCGATGATCTCTGACAACGCCCTGATATGGGCATCGTCATCATTGAGGCATGGGATGTAGGTGAATTCCGTTCCGCCGGCATGCAGGAAGGCTTCGCGGATCTCCCCGTTGATCTCTTCCAGCGTCTCGATGCAATCCGCGCTGAAGGCAGGCGATGCCACCGCGATATGGCGGATACCCCGTTTGGCCAGCTCGGCCACATGCTCCACCGTGTAGGGCTTGAGCCACTCCTCCGGGCCGAATACCGACTGGAACGTGGTGTCGATGCTGTCGTCCGCCCATCCCAGTCGTTCACGAAGCAGCCGCGTCGTCTTCTGGCATTGGCAATGATACGGGTCACCCTGCATCAAATAGCGCTTCGGCATTCCATGATAGGAGGCGACGAGCTTCTCGGGCCGGCTGCCCGCTTCCGCGTAGGCGCGCTCAACCGATTGCGCCAGTGCCTCCACGTACAGGGGATGCTCGAAATATGCGTCGACCGTGCGCGCGGCCGGCTGCCGGAACTGCTTCATCAGGGCGCGGAAGAACTGGTCGTTGGCGGTCGCGGTGGTGGCGCCCGCATACTGCGGATACAGCGGAAAATACAGGATGCGCGTGCATCCCTCTTCCACCATCCGCGATACCACCGACTCCACTGACGGATTGCCGTAACGCATGCAGAAATCGACAATTACGGAGTCGCCGTAGCGTTCGGCAAGCGTCTCGCGCACGCGCTCGGTCTGCCGACGCGTGATTGTCAGCAGCGGACTTTCGTTCAGGCTTTCGTTCCAGATCGACTTGTAGTTGGCACCGGAACTGAACGGCCGCTTGGCAAGAATCACCGTCTGCAGAATGGGCTGCCACTTCCACCGCGGGTAGTCGATCACGCGCCTGTCGGACAGAAACTCGCTGAGATACCGGCGCATGGACCAATAGTCGTACCCGTCGGGTGTCCCCAGATTGGCCAGGAGGATGCCGACACGCGCCGGCGCCACCCTTGGATGCCCGGCGGGCATCGACGGTGTTCGGGTGGTCGAGGTCAAGTCGTCCATGTATGCTGGTCCAGTCATGCTTCAGGCCATCGATGCCTTTCGGGAATGGCTGGATATATGGCGAGGCGGCCATAGCCGCAACTCGCCGGATGGGGCGCGTCAGAACCTGACGCGCAACCCCGCCGTTCCGGACACCTCGATACTGTCGCCGAAATCGCCAAGATCGCTGGCAACACCCACCTGCCCGTACACCGACCATGCGTCGTCCGACCAGTTGTACGTGGCGCCCAGCGCGCCGCCGAGCCACGTATCGCCGGTGCTGGAGTCGAGCGGAATGCCGCCGACCTCGATCCGAGTGCCATCCAGGAACTCCTGGCGCACATCGACGAGACCGTAGGTCTGCAGGCGGCGGGTATCGCCGCTGGCGGACTCCCACGTCGTCTCGTGATCCAACGATATGCCCAGCCGACCGACCAGGCTGTCGCCGCGCAACAGCCGGACGCCGGCACCCGTGGCATCGGTGAAGTCGTCGAAATCGACGCTGCTGTAGATCAGTTGTGCCTGCGGCGTCACCGACCACTCATAGGCGATGTCGAAGCTGCGCCCCACTTCCACGCTGGCCGACCAGCCGAAGCCGTCATTGCCATCGGCCTCGACCATGTTGAGCGTGTCGGACCAGATATCCGTCTGGTACCAGGTGCCCTGCACCTGCCCGTCGACATACAGGCCATTCTGGGCGTAATAGGTCAGCGAGGCGCCGACGCCCGACCCTGTCGTGTCGATCGTGCCCGAACCGGCGAAGGAGTCGACATCGGCCGAGCCGCGTCCGTGATGCAGCCAGACGCCGCCAACGAGAACGTCCCCGCCCGCAGCCTCGTAGACGGGAAAGTCCACGCCGGCCTGGATACGCCAGAGAGAGCCGTCCGACTGCCAGCCACTTGCCGACCGATCCGGCGTTATATCGAATCCGCGGCCTTCGATACGTCCCCAGACGGCCCGCCCATCGACCAGATCCTGCGGCGGCGTATTTGTCAGCGCGCCCTTGTGGAATGGCTTCGGATCGGCCGTACCCGACCATATCCGGTTGCCGACGCGCTGGCGCAGCGTCGGCAGGCGGTTCATGTCGAGAAGCAGCGAGGGATACGCCTCGTAGAGCGGCACCCCGGGCTGGTAGAGCGGATCGGCAGCCGGGTCCGAACCGATGGGGCCGGTCGGAAAGCCGGGGCCGTCCGGATCGGCTGGCGTGCCGGGCACGGTCGGATCCGTCGGATCGGTCGGGGTTGTCGGGTCGGTGGGGTCAGTCGGGTCGGTTGGGTCGGTCGGGTCTGCCGGCGCATCCTTGGCGATCGAACGCAGGTACCAGTTGCCGTTGGTCGGGTCGCTGACGCTGCCCTTGTACAGCGAGTAGGAATAGGCGCCGGCAATGATCGCGCTGCGGTTGTTCTGGTCGATATAATAGCCATCCAGTACGAAATTGGCGTTGGAGGCGCCATCGACCTGGATGAGGAGTATGCCCTCGTTCGTCGGCGCCCCGATGCCGGAGCGGTCGTTGACGATCAGCGTAGAGTCGCCGCTGCTGTTTCCACGGATGATAAGACGGTCGGTTACGGATGCGTCGTCGCCCAGAACCGTATCCATCTCAACCCAGTTGTCCTGCCCGACATAATCGCCGTTGATCGTGAGTGTGCCGAACGCACCGTTGCCACCCGGCCTGATGGAGCCTGCGACAACGACGTTCTGCACGGTTCCGATCCCCTCCAGCTCGGAGCCCGGCGCAATATTCAGTGTGCCGCCGAGAATACCGTCGACCTGGATGACCTTGTCGTAGACGTTGGCGACGGTCTCGACCACGCCATTGAATGCCGAACTATCCCCCGACAGGATCGTCCGTCCGGATTCGAGACGGACGAGGGCATTCGGCCCGCCGACGAGGCCGGCGCCGAAATCATAGGCCGGATCGTCGTGATTGAAGACCAGCAGGGCCGAGCCGGCGCCGAAATTGATCGTCGGAGCGTTGACGACGCCTGCGCCCGTCGGCGAGCCGCCGGCCGGTGCGCCGATGACGAGCGTGCCGCTGGAACTCGTATTGCGGCCGATCACGATCGGGGCCGTCGAGGTCAGCGAGGCTCCGGGCCCTACGATGACCATGCCGACATTATCCGGCCCGATCTCGACGTCGTCATAGGATTCGCCCCCTACCCCAACACTGTAGTCCGGCGGACTGTCGACGACCAAAGATTGTGCCAGGGCATAGTGTCCAGAGATGAGGACAAGGCAGGAAGAGGCCAGCACCATCTGGCGAAAACGACGCAACTGAAACATTATACTTACTTCTATAACGTTATAACAATAGCTTGGACGACTTGCTCGTAAATTGAGCATCTGCCGGCAACCTACAGCGGTGCTGCCGGAGTTGAAGCGCTCCGAAAGTCTCAATCCTCCCCCAAAAGAGAGCTAAAGGGTGTAGACTTTCGCGCTGTGAACTGCCCCCGGCGGTCCGCCAATCGGCCGAATTCGGGAGGGCGAGGTGAAAATGGTTCGGGATAATCAGTCCGACATATTCGAGGATATCGACTTCTGGCGAAGCGACGCCGGCCTCAGGGAAGCGGTCGGCGATGCCGACGACGCGTCCGGGCTCGCGGTTTTCGGGCAGGCCATGGGGAGCCCCGAGTCGTTGCAACTCGGGCGTGCTGCCAATGAATGGCTTCCGAGGTTCCGCCCTTACGACGAGAAGGGCGTGGAAATCGGGATGGTGGAATTTCATCCCGCCTATCACGCCCTGATGGAACGCGGCTGCGCCGCCGGCCTGCATTCCTCTACCCATGCAGGCGGCAGCCATGTCGCACGCGCGGCGCGCTTCTACATGACGGCGCAGGCGGAATGCGGCCACCTCTGCCCATTGACCATGACCCATGCCAGCTTGGCGGTGCTGGACGGCGCATCCGCGCAAGCGGGCGTCTGGCGCCATGGAATTCTCTCCCGAGACTACGACCCGTCCTCACGCCCGGCGACTGAAAAGGCGGGACTGACCATCGGCATGGGAATGACGGAACGGCAGGGCGGCTCCGACATACGCAGTAACCGCACCCTTGCGACACGCGGGACCGACGGCGGCTATCGTTTGAACGGGCACAAATGGTTCCTGTCGGCGCCGATGTCGGATGCCTTCCTGATGCTGGCAGGGGCAGACGCAGGCCTGACGGTCTATCTGGTGCCGCGCATCCTGGCAGATGGCACGCGCAACGGAGTTCACCTGCGCCGCCTGAAGGACAAGCTCGGCAACCGCTCCAACGCGTCTGCGGAAGTGGACCTCGTCGACGCAACCGCCTATCCCGTGTCCGAGGAAGGCGCCGGCATCTCCACCATCCTGCGCATGGTCAACCTGACCCGCCTGGACTGCGCTCTGGCTTCAGCGGGGCTGATGCGCGTTGGCCTTTCGGTTGCCTTGCACCATGCGGACCAGCGCAAGGCCTTCGGACGCCTGCTCGTCGATCAGCCGCTCATGCGTGCCATCCTTGCCGAAATCGCAATCATGGTGGAGGCATCGACCGCCCTCGTCTTCCGCCTGTGCCGCGCATGGGATCGCGCGGAGGCCGATGAGAGCGAGGCAGCCTTCGCGCGGCTCATGACACCCGCAGCCAAATACTGGATCTGCAAACTCGCCCCCACGATCCTGTACGAAGCGATGGAATGCATGGGTGGCAACGGATATATCGAGGATGGGCTGCTGGCGCGCGCCTATCGCGAGGCTCCTGTCAACGCAATCTGGGAAGGCACCAGCAATGTCATCGCGCTGGATGTCCTAAGAGCACGCACCCGATCGCCCGACGCATTCGAACACATCGTCGACAGCCT
Organism: Aureimonas sp. OT7; assembly: GCF_014844055.1. Taxonomy (NCBI): domain Bacteria; kingdom Pseudomonadati; phylum Pseudomonadota; class Alphaproteobacteria; order Hyphomicrobiales; family Aurantimonadaceae; genus Aureimonas; species Aureimonas sp. OT7. The sequence goes on along the minus strand of NZ_CP062167.1, from coordinate 2,065,204 downwards.
GCGACCGACGGCCGAAGACGGCGCCCCCATGATGGAGCGATGGCAGCGCCTTGCCGGCGGCGGACAGGAGGCCCTGGCCCGGACGGCGGCGTCGGACCTTGCGATCCTTGCCGCGTTGAAGCAACTCAGGCGCAATCCGCAAACGGTCGTGGCCGATGCGTTCGCAATGGCCATGTCGCGGGCCAGGCAGGGCGGCCTCGGCGGTTACGACGGTTCCGGACAGGCACTCTTGCTGGAGCGCGCCCGGCCCGTTGCAGCAAATACACAGTCGCCGTAACCGCACGTTGAAACGCAAGGCGGTCGTGGAACGATCGGTTTATCGTCTGCTTTTGATATCCGGATCCGCTGGTTGCAGGTCTGCCAGTGCGGACGGTTCATCACGCAGCGTCGTGTAGCACTGCCATCTGGTTTGGGGAGTGCCGCATGAACGAAGAGCCGCTTCATACGATCTGCTACATAAGCATGCTGCTTGAGGAAATCCCGCAAAGGGATGTGAAGCGGCTCGCCGCCACGTTCTCTGCCTCGAACCTTGAGGTCGGCATCACCGGCTGCATGGGAATACGCCGGCGGGAGGTGATGCAGGTTCTGGAAGGCCCGCGAGATGTCGTCGAGGACCTCTATTGACGCATTCAGGTGGACTCCCGACATGCCCGAATCACCTTGATGGTCAGCACGGGTATCTTGCGGCGCCGGTTCGACGGCTGGGGAATGACCGAGCTGCCGTATGGCGCGGTCGTTGCGGTCGCGGATCAGATTCGCGGAATTCACGGACGCTAAAGCGACCTGCAGCGGCGTGACGGATGCAGACACAGAAAAGGGGCCGCAGAGCAGCCCCTTTCATTACCATGGACCCTTTTGGAAGAGTTCAGGCGCCCTGGATGTTCTCGGCAGAGCTCTTGCCGTTGCGCTGATCCGTGACGATCTCGAAGCTGATCTTCTGGCCGTCGACCAGGCTGCTCATCCCGCTGCGCTCTACCGCAGAAGCGTGCACGAACACGTCGGCGCCGCCATTGTCCTGCTCGATAAAGCCGAAGCCCTTGGTGGTGTTGAAAAACTTAACCGTTCCAGTAGCCATGATGAATTCCTTTCAACCGGCGTTATGTGCCAGCGCCCGGCCGGAAGCCGTCGCCATGCTGCTCGAAATTGAAGAGGAGAGTGAGAAGGCGCCGAAGCGCAGAAACATCATTCGTAACAAGATCGATGCCGCATATATAAGCCATGCCAGCCTGTTTGGCAAACTGATCCGGGCGCAATCGGATCGGCCGCAAATGGCGCGGTGCTCACTGCAGCAGAGAGAGGTAGCTTGTTCCCGCACAGATCATGATGAATGCGACGACAGCCAGAGAGCGTCGCCAGTCGCGGCCTCGTTTCCGGGCGGCGATCATGATGGGAATCTTTTGCACCCGCTGCTCAGCATCGCGGGCAAGCCGCAGCGCCCTAAGCCGCGCGGATTTTTCCTTTGTTTCCGTCCGGGCTGACGGAATGGCAAGTGCACTTGCCCCTGCCGAGCTTACGATCGGCATGAACAGCCGTTCAGCGAGCAAACGCTGATGCGCAGAATTTTTCATGAAATCTTTCGGGCCGGGTGTGTGATCTGATCGCGCAACTGCGCGGAAAACCCGGGTGCGGCAATGGCCGCTCATGGCAATATGGGGCAGCCGCACCATTCTGGCAATCGCCTGGCATCGGAATAGCGATATCGACGATCCTGGGTCCTGCGGTGGGCTCATACGTCACACCGGATGAATTGGAACGGCCTCACCTGCGCTTTGTTGTCTTCCTTTCAACGGAGGTACAGCCATGTTCATGCGTGTCGATCGACTGCAAGCGGAATTGCCTGCCCCGAAACGAGCAGACCCCAATGCCGCTGCCGCGCTGCAGGAATTGCTGGGCGGAAAGTATGGTGAGATGTCGACGCTCGGAAACTACATGTTTCAGAGCTTCAACTTTCGGTCCAAGGATAAGCTGAAGCCGTTCTACAGCCTGGTGGCTTCCATTACCGCCGAGGAACTGGGGCATGTGGAGCTCGTATCCAATGGTGTTGCGATGCTTGCCAACGGCCCGGACAAGCCGAATGGTGATGCCGGCGACGGGGGCGACATTTCCGGAGCGCCGTTCGAGGACATGAAGGATATACGCAACGCCGCAGCGTTCCTGTCGGGTGCCGGCGGCGCAATGCCGGTCAATTCGAACGGAGTTTCGTGGAACAACGATTTCGTCACGACGACCGGGAACGTGATCGTCGATCTGCTGCATAATTTCCATCTGGAATGCGGCGCCCGGCTTCACAAGCTCCGGGTCTATGAAACGCTCACCGATCCAACGGGGCGAGAAGTCTGCGGCTATCTCCTGGTTCGGGGTTCCGTGCATGCACACGCCTACGCGTTGGCCCTGAAGAAGGTGACAGGCGTGGATCTCGATAAATTCCTGCCGACACCGAACATTCCGCTGTCCAAGATTCCGGAATGCCAGAAGTATCTCGACGAGGGGTCGCACCGCCGCCTCTACACCTTCAGCCCGGATGATTATCGCGAGATGGCCGGCATATGGGGCAATGGCGAGGTAGCGCTTCCGGACGATCCTCCCGGGGAGCTGGAAGTCGTCGAAGGTCATCCCGAAGGCGGAAAGATCGCCCAGCTCGTCGGCGTGCCGTCCGCGTTCACCCCGGACTACGCCCCGGAGGAAATGTTTGAAATCGCTCAAAAGCTCTACAAGGCCTCACGGTAAACGGAGACGCGCACGATGGGCATGAACCTGAAGGCGGAGTTTGAAACCCGCCGCAACGCGGAAATGGCAGTCGAGCGCCTGGTGCAGGAGTATGAGGTCGAGCGGACGTCGATTTTCATCTCACCGGTCGGCGCCGGCAATTCCGCCGGCGAGGAACCGGCTGGCAGCGATGCCCGAGGCGGCCAGCCGAGCACGGATGAGCGATACGATCAGGCTCTCGACGGTATGATTGCCGTTTCGGTCGATATCGACGACGATGCCAAGGCTGAGGCGATCAGGTCCGCATTTGCGGAATTCGATGGCCACGCCGTTGCCTGAGGTTAGCTGCGTGCACCTGTTACTTTCAATGGGGGCGAACATGATGATGCTCGCCCTGGAGTCGCAGCAGGCCGCCCAGTTGCGGCTTTGCCGCCTCGGACTCGGCGGCGTTGCGGCCATCGACGAAGCCACGCTGATGGTATCGGAGAAAGTACAGGCGTTCGGCGATGCCTGCGCGTCGGTGATGAGCGGCCAGCCCACTGACACCGTAATCGGCGACTATCGAGCCGTTGTGCAGGCGAATATCCGACGGCTCACCCAGGTCGGATAAGGGTCCGATGACCCTATCGAGAAGCTCGACGGGCGCTGAAGTCGAACCAAAGGTTCTTCCGCGCCCGTCGATACCGCGACTCCAAGCGCAGTCGCAGAATGCCCGCGAATACGGCTTGCCAAATTGTCGGCAAGATCGGTTCATGCTTCGGACCCAGCGCGTCAGGCCAACGACGTAAAGTAGCTGCAGGGCCGCAATTGCATTCGGCTCCGTGTGGGCGACCGGCGTGTGATCAAGTAGGTTAGTGAAGTTCTAGACGTTCTGAGCATCCTCCTCGTGCGGTGGTTCTACGACCGATGGTGACCATCCAGAAGACTACGTACGAAAGGCTCATTAACGCTGCCGACGACTTTGCAGATATCCTTGCCTACGACTGACGTGCCAACATTTTGTCCTTGTTAGTGATTGAATCAGGCGCGTACTGCATCTGCATCCTACGCATGCGCACTGAGTTTCCAATGCTACTCTGTGACGCTTCTTTCAGCCTGTTCCTCGCCAGCCTAAATCCTCAAGTTTTTGAGGGCTGGTGAGGGAAGGCTCCTAGCCAGATCCTGGCGGATGTCGGTTCCGTTTGCCCTGGTTACAAGGACGGCGGAAAACCTAAAGATCCGAGCGGTCCAAGCGGCGTTCCTAGTGCTCCGACATTGGCAGAATGTGATCAACCTCGGTACTCCCGACTCCGCACGGGTAGCATCGGGCGCGGTCCTGCCAAAGGACATCCAAGCGCAGTTCCCGGCATTCACGCGAGAAGAGAAACGCTTTTTGCAGACCCATCAACGCTGTCGGCGAAAATTGCGAATAGCATTTCCATGTCAAACGCGCTTCACAAAGCATACCAGCTGGTAGACATCGCATCGGTCCGACAGGCGAATAGAGCACACCGAGAACGCCGAAAAATCATGTCATCGGGGAAGGAATGACGAACAAAAGTTGGAACGCTTTACAAAAAAGTTGGAACGGCGTCGAAAACAAACTTTCTAAGCCGTTGAAATCGTTGGCGACCCCGGCAGGATTCGAACCTGCGACCATCGGCTTAGAAGGCCGGTGCTCTATCCACTGAGCTACGGGGCCATGGAAGCGGCAGGGGCCGCTTCGATCAATGCGTCCAGGGCTGGACCCGGTCGTACTTGAAATTGTCGGAATAGGACACGCGCGAACGCGCGATACGCGGCGTATCCTCGACCTCGTAGGCGATTCCGTTGCGCTCGGCGTATTCGACTGCCTGTTCGCGCGTATCGAAGGTCAGACGCACCTGCTGCCGCATGTCGCCGCTGGAGGTGTAGCCCATCAGCGGCTCCACGACCTTGGGCTTGGCCGGCTCGAAATCGAGGATCCAGACCCGCGTGCGCGCCTTGCCGGACTGCATCGCGGTACGCGCTGGACGATAGATACGGGCAACCATGGCGGCATCCTTCTTGTCGCTGACCGATCGGCGATTGGATGCCATGGTCGGAGCGGCAGGATTCGAACCTGCGACCCTCTGGTCCCAAACCAGATGCGCTACCAGACTGCGCTACGCTCCGCTCAAGGCCCGCACGCCGGAGGGCCTTGGGCTTACTAGCTTTGCCGATGCGGCTTGGCAAGCCTCCGTCTGCACCCGAACGTGCCCAAACCCTGTTTCTGCGATACCCCGCGCCTATCTGGGCTGGAACCACGTGACGAAGAGCCATCGGAAAGGTCCTCGCTTGCGCCATATCGGTTCCCAGTTGCGTCAGGTCTGGCACGATGTCCGCCGCGCACCATCCCGTAGCCACCCCCCCGTCTTTTCCGCTCCGCTGTTTTGCATCGCAGGCATCGGCGCGGCCCTCGCGATCGCCAGCTTCCCCGTCGACAGGCGTATCAGCCTGGCCATGCTCGACGAGCCGGCGGGAAGCCTCGCCTTCCTGCGCATCGCCACCGATATCGGCCTGGTACGCTGGTATCTCTGGCCGATGCTGGCGCTCATCGTCGCGCTGACCATGGTTGATTGGGGACGGCTGGAAAGGTCCGGACGCCTGCGCCTGGCCCGCACCTACGCCTATGCCGGCCACCTGTTCGGCTCCGTTGTCCTTGCCGGAATCGTCACTAACATTCTCAAGGTGACTTTTGGCCGGGCGCGGCCGGCCCTTCTGGAAGACTACGGCAGCTTTGCCTTCCGGCTGGTGCGCTTCGGAGACCAGTTCGCCAGTTTTCCGTCCGGCCATGCCACCACCATGGGCGCCGTGACCGCCACCTTCATGGTACTGGCGCCGCCGGTGCGCGTGCCGATCTTCATCGTCGGCCTCTGCCTTGCGCTCAGCCGTATCGTGGTCCGCGCGCATTACCCGAGCGATGTCCTTGCCGGGTTTGCCATTGGCATCGTCACTTCCCTGGTCGTCGCACGCTTCATGGCCGAGCGGGGGCTGGGCTATCGCTTCGCCGCCGGCGGCACCGGCCTGCGCGGCCTTCTGCCGGTGCCGCGCTGACGATCAGGCGATGCGGTGCCCGGCGCGAAAGGCCGTGACGAAGGCCGGCGCGGCCTCGGCGACGGCGGCAAGGGAATAGCCGCCCTCCTGCACGATGACACTCGGCAAGGCCAATTGCGCGAGGAGGCCGCCCAACACCTCGTAGGCGGAAGTCGTCACGGCAAGGCGTGACAGTGGATCGTCCCGATGAGCGTCCCAGCCGGCCGAAATCACCAGGGCCTGCGCTCCGAAAGCCTTCACGGCGTCGGCGAGCCGCCTGACTGCGTCCGCATAGGCATCGTCGCCGCTTCCCGGCGGCAGCGGCAGATTGAGGTTGCAGCCCCTGCCCGCCCCGGCTCCTTCTTCGTCCGCGTAGCCGAAATAATGCGGGTAGTAATTGCTCGGATCCGTATGGGTGGATGCGAAGAAGACATCGTCCCGATGGTAGAAGATCGCCTGCGTGCCGTCGCCGTGATGGGTATCGAAATCGAGAATGGCGACCCGCTCGAAACGCCTGCGCAGTTCCTCGGCGGCGATGGCCGCATTGTTGAGGAAGCAGAAGCCGGAGGCCCGGTCGGCATAGGCATGATGACCGGGCGGACGGCAAAGCGCATAGGCTGCCGGCGCTCCGGCCGCCACGGCGCGCGCAGCCGCCACGGAACTGTCGGCGGAACGCAGTGCCGCCTCGAAGGTGTCGGCCATCATGGCGCAGGAAAGGTCGCCGATATACCATCCGGTGCGGCCGAGGATGCCCTTGCTGCGCGGCTCGGGACGCGGTTCCGGCCCGATGCTCCCGGTGCCATAGGGATGGACGTTCGGCAGCACTTCCGGCCCGGCGTTCGGAAGCTTGCGGAACTCGTCATAGGCCGAGGCGAGGAAGTCGAGATAGTGGCCGGCATGGACGGCGCGTATCGGCTCCAGACCGGCGTCGTCGGGCGTCACCGCCTCGAGCCCGCACCCTTCCAGGCTCTGCTTCATGACCGCCAGCCGCTCCGGGCGTTCCAGGGGCTCGACGATCTTTCCATGGACGAGGTACTGCGTGGGGCGATGGCGCGACTGCGCGTCGTGGAAAAAGAGCTTCAAGGCGAAAGTCCCGAGTGAGACATCGTGCAGAGGCATAACCGTTAGCCTAGCACGAATTTAGCCGCTTGCGGCGGAACCTGAGGGTTCCACAGACGTTTCTCCGACGCAATCCGCGGGAGGAACCAATGATCAGACGGCTGACCCCGAAAGTCGACATCCGCAATGTGGATGGCCGGTACAATCTTCGCTGGGGAATCTATTTCCTCGACGGACTGACTTTCGAGGAGTCGGAAATCGCCCTCGATCAGATCAACGCCCGCACCTTCGACCCGTCCCGATGGAAGGGTTGCCGCAGCCGCATCAGTTTCACGCGCGAGGAAAAGCCGGCAAGAGGCCTTGGCGGTCACGCTGCCTGATGCATCTATGTCAGGCAACCATTCCCGTAACGGAGACAGGACATGAGCGGTTTGGAATCCATTCGTGAACATATGGAAGTGATCGGCGCCGATGGGGTCCATGTGGGCAGGGTCGATCGGGTCGAAGGCGAACGCATCAAACTGACCCGGGAAGAAAATCCCGAGGGCCACAAGGGCCACCATCATTACATCTCGGTCGGGCTCGTTGCCGATGTCGAAGGCGACAAGGTGCGCCTGTCGGCAAACGGCGACGTGGCGGTGACGTTCGAGGAAGAAGAGAGCGGCAAGGGCATCTGAGAGGTCTTTCCCACCGGGTTTTTCAAGGGGCTGCCGCGCATTGCGACAGCCCCTTCTGATTCCTTTCAGGCCTGACCCTTCACCTGTTGGCGTAGGCGACAGGCCATTAAGGGTGAGCCGGTTCAACCCTAGAGCCAAGAGACCCCCGGCAGCGCCGCCGCTAGCTTTGGTGACATGCGCATCTTATCCGAATCTCAAATTCAGGCGCTGCGCCATCTGGAGCAATCGCCCATCCTTGTGTCCCGCAACGACCAGCGTTGGCACGGCCTGCCGCATGGCATTCGCACGCTGCGTACGCTGGAGCAGCTTGCGCATGCCGGTTTCTGCCGTTCGTCCTATGACCAGGCGCGCCAGGCCATCACATTCACCATCACGCGTGCCGGCCGGCAGGCCATATCGGCAATGGAAGAGCGACAGGATCTGCGGCAATCGCGCGGCGGCGAAACAGCCCGTTAACTGCCCTTCCGCCAGTATGGCGGCCTCATAGCAGCGGGGCCGACCGGAATGAACGACGCCGTCAGGAAACTTGCCCAGTCCATGCTGGATGCGGAGCGGGAAAAGCAGGCCTGGAACGCGGGCCGCTTCGCCTTTCGGGAGCGCGGCGAGATCGCCATGAACCCCAACCCTGCCGGCTCCCACGAGCACGGCTTGTGGGCGGATGGCTTCGCCTACGAGCGCAAGCGCGGCGCACCCCGGATTCGCGCGGCGAACGCGCCGGAAGGCACGGAACCGTCCGCCTGAGATCAGACGCCCAGCCGCGCAGCCAGCGGGAGTGCGCGTTCGAAAAACGCGACGGAGTCAAGAAAACGGACAAGGTCTTTGCCGGCATGAAGCCGCGCCGCCACGCGTCCCAGGCGGGCCCCATGACGAACGGGCCTGCGCAGGCTCGCAAGCACCTTGAGCGTCTCGGCAGGGGCACCGGCGCGGTATACGTCGAAGGCCTTTTGGGCCGTCGCCGGGTTCATGGCCAGCGCCACGACCTGTGTAAACAGCAATAACGTATCGCGCGCCTGCGCACAGGCCACCGACATGACAGCCTCGGGCTCTTCCTCGAAGTCGAAGAACAGCACCTGCCCATCCACCAGCGCCATGTCGCGCGGATGCGGCCGTCCGTGGCACACCCCCGCCGCATGGGCTTGCGACAGGGCATCCGCAGCAAGCACGAGAAGATCGTCGTGGCGTTCCGCATGCCCGGCCGCCCGCAACGCGTCCATGCGCGCCATCAAGGTCTCGCCGGCATCCGCCACCGCAAGCCGGGTGACGGACAGCCTCTCCATGTCCGGCACGGGAACACCGGAGGTGGCGAAGGCATGTCGTTTGCGCAACTCGCGGTCGACCAGTCCGGCTGCGTCGACGGATGGGGACGGGCGCAGGAGCTCGAGCCGGATGAACGCGGAAACAAGACGATGGAAGCGTTGCCCCGCCGTTACCGTCTCGACGCTGAAATCCTTGATCCAGACATCCACCCCGCCCCGACGCGCGCGGACAAGGCGCTGGCCGGACCTGCCCGCCGGCGCGTGCCGGCGCGTAGTGATGGACACATTCTGAAAAGCCACAGCCATCCCCTGGCATTGTTCCGGGAATGGCTGAGAACTCTATCTAAGGTTGCGTTTCGTCAAGTGTGATGACGCTTTTATGACGGCCGTGTGGCAGCTTTACCAGAGCTTGGTACCCTTGGGCTCCGGCCAGTCGTCGTCCTTGTCCGGATCGTCGTCCGTGTCGGCGTCATCGCCGGTGTCGTCGTCCGTGTCCTCGTCCTCTTCCGGCATGTCCTCGCCGATGAGCGACGGATCGTTGGGACGGCCGCGGAAGCGGTTGTCGAGGCGCCGCACGGCATTGGTCAGGACGTCGACACGCTCCTCGGGACCGGCATCATCGGGAAGCTCATGCTCGGTTTCAGATCTCTTGTCAGCCATGTCGGCCTCCTTTTCGACATCCCAGAAATTCGCGGCCTGTCGTCAAGGTTCCCAAGTGGCGATATCAACTGCGCCGGCGGCAGGGCCAGTTCCAGTCGCGCTGCTTGCCGGTGTCGATGTGGATGGCAGCCGTATGGCAATAGGTGCCGACGCCACCACGTGTGGGAAGAGAGCGCACATAGCGTGCAACCTCGACACCGCTGACCCCCGGAATATGGAAATCGGCAGCCTTGCACGCCATGTGCATGGAGGCCTTGGCGCCGCCGACGCGGCGGTTGTGTGGCGGCGACCGGTAGCCCGAAGTTATGACGGCCTTCTTGCCGAAGCGGCTTTCGACCTGCCGGAGCATCCGCACCAGATCGCTTCCGAAGCAGCTTGTATTCACATCCTCGCGGGCGACCATAAGTCCGCTGGGTGCCAGCCGGGCCATGCCGCCCAACGATGCGATCTGATATTCACCGCCGATATCGTCAAGAAGCTCCTCGCTGTCGACGGACGCTCGCTTGCCTATCTTGAACAGCGAGGATGCGTCCACCCCGGGGAGCTCCGCACTGGGAGAAGGCTTGCCCATGCCGTCGGTATGGGTCACCACGACGCGCGAAGCGACGGCCTCCGCGACGGCTTCCGGCTCCGGCTGCTCGGTTTCGGCGCGCTGCGACAGCGCGGCGAAAAGCGAGGTGTCGGCCTGCCGCTCGGGCTGCGCCGGCGGCGAGTATGCCGCAAGCGCTTCGGCCGGCCGCCCGGGCACCGTCGCCGATGCCCGGCTCAGCAGGGCCTTCTCTGCTGAGGCCGCCGCCGGCTGGACGGGCGTGGCGGCGGAAGGGTCTGCGGGCTGTTCAATGGCCGACGGTTCCTTGTCGTCCTGCCCTTCCGGCTTGAGCTCCGCCGTTTCGACGGCAGGTTCCGTTTGGACCGGCGCTGATGTGTTGAACCCGAAGGCGGACGTATCGTCGATTGCGGACATGCAACCGGAAAGCGCGGGAAAGGCGATGATGCCCATTAGGACGACGCCGTTGCGCAGGGCCGACCGCAGGCCCGAAATACCATGTCCGATCAAGATCCGTTCCACCCTCTGGCATGCCGGCCGCCCCAGAGGCAGAGCATGCATTAACGGCACGGCTTCTACGCCGCTCCTGTCCCCGCGCAGCGCCGACATGGGCCGGCTGCCGCGCTGTATGCCATGAGCATTCGGGCCGAATTCCGGCCCGATCAACCGGAAGTTAACCCATAACGCTTGCGCGAAACAATAGCGTTACCAGACACCGGTGTTCTGCATGGAGGCCCAGGGCTCCGCCGGGGCCTTTGCCTCGCCCTTCTGCAGAAGCTCGATCGATATCCCCTCGGGCGAGCGGACAAAGGCCATGTGTCCGTCGCGCGGGGGACGGTTGATGGTGATTCCGGCCTGCTGCAGCCTGGCGCAGGTGTCGTAGATATCGTCGACCTCGTAGGCGAGATGCCCGAAATTGCGGCCGCCCGAATACTCTTCCGGATCCCAGTTATAGGTCAGCTCGACCAGCGGCGCCTTGTTCTGACGGGCGGCCTCGATGTCGTCCGGCGCGGCCAGGAAAACCAGCGTGAACCGGCCCTTTTCGTTTTCGATCCGCCGCACCTCGGTCAGGCCGAGGGCGCCTTCGTAGAACTCAAGGGCCTTGTCGATGTCGCTGACCCGGACCATCGTATGAAGATAGCGCATGATACCCACTTCCCTGTATGCGTTGAAGGTTCGCCGCCACAAGTAGAGCGTCCCCCGCCGCGCGGCAAAGATGGACTGCATCGCACGGCGGCAAACCATACGCCAGGCTTTCGGCGCGTTGGAAGCGGGGGATGCGCGCACCTTGCCTTGCCACAAATCGCCGATATGTGCGCAGGGATCGGGCACACGGCCTACGCGCTGACAAAACGGCTTGGCGCGTGGCCGCATTCATGCTTGATTCGGCTTGGACAGCACGGCGGACCTTTGTGATGACAGAACGCGCATCCTCTACCGAACGGGAGCTGCGACCGGAGGCGGGTGGCGTGGACAGCATCGTCGTATCCGGCCACATCAAGTGGTTCGATATCGCAAAAGGCTTTGGGTTCATCGTGCCCGACGATGGCCCGGGCGACATCCTGCTGCATGTGACCTGCCTTCGGCGGGACGGATATACGACGGTCAGCGAGGGCGCGCGCATCGTCTGCGAGGTCCAGCAGGGCGAGCGCGGCCTGCAGGCCTTCCGCATCCTGTCCATGGACCAGTCCACCGCCACCCACCCGTCCCAGATGCCGCCGGCCCGAACCCGCCTGAAAGTGGAGCCGACCAGCGATCTGGAGCTGGCCACCGTGAAGTGGTTCAACCGCACCAAGGGCTATGGCTTTCTGTCACGCGGCGCGGGCACGGAAGACATTTTCATTCACATGGAAACGTTGCGGCGCTATGGCATGACCGAACTGCGCCCCGGCCAGGAAGTGTTCGTACGCTTCGGCAACGGGGCCAAGGGCCTGATGGCAGCCGAGATCCGGCCGGCCTCGGGGGCGGGCAACAGGGTAGAGCATTGATGTCATCCACCACCGAGGGGCGTCGTAACCGGCTGATCGCCGGCGCCTTCATTCTCGTTCTCGCGGTCGTCTCCTATTTCGTCTTCACCTCCGGCTCCATCGGGTCCACGGCAACCCTGCTCACCGGCAGCGGCGCGCATCGCATCTCCGTCGAAATCGCCGATACGCCGGAAAGCCGGGCGACCGGACTGATGAACCGCAACAGCATGGATGAAGACCACGGCATGCTCTTCGACTTCGGAGAGACGCGCGAGGTGTCGATGTGGATGAAGAACACGCTTATCCCCCTCGACATGCTCTTCATTCGGCAGGACGGCACCGTCGCCCGGGTCGCCCGCCATGCAACGCCCCTGTCGCTGACGCCCATCCCCTCCGGTGAGCCGATACGCTACGTGCTCGAGTTGAATGGCGGTGCCGCCGCCGAATACGGCGTAGAGCCGGGTGATCGCGTGCACCACCCGCTGGTTGGAAACGGGGCCAAATAAGTTTTCCGGGCGGGTTGCGTCGGAAAACGACTCACCCTATACACCCTCGTGCCGCGCCCATCGTCTAGCGGTTAGGACGGCGCCCTTTCACGGCGCAAACAGGGGTTCGATTCCCCTTGGGCGTACCATATTCCCATTTTATTCCAGTATGCGGCTTACAGGCCGCGATTTCGGTCGCAGGTGGTTTTACCGGCATCCTCGGTCCCGACGGCGTTCGGCGGTCTCGGCCATCCTCGGGATGGCGGCAGGCTCATGGGCCTGCCATGCCGTGGCCTTCTCAGGCCTGCCAGGCCAGGCGCCTCGCTCGCCAGCGCGGATAAAGAATTCCCACCGCCAACCCGCACAGCACCAGTCCTGCCGCTCCAAGCTTCCACGCCGGTAGCGGCTCGCCCAGACGGGATGGCGGCAGGCTCCCAGGCCTGCCATGCCGGGGCCTTCTCAGGCCTGCCGGGCCAGGCGCCTCGCTTGCCAGCGCGGATAGAGAATTCCCACCGCCAACCCGCACAGCACCAGTCCGGCCGCTCCAAGCTTCCACGCCGGTAGCGGCTCGCCCAGAAAGGCGTAGGAAGCACCCATGCCGAAGACAGGCACGAGCAGCGCCAAAGGCGTCACCGTCGCGGCGGGGTAACGCCCCAGCAGGAAGGCCCACGCGCCGTAGCCGAACATCGTATTGCCCACGCTTTGCCAGAGCACGGCTGCCCATGTGTAGGGATCCGCATTGGCAAGCCCGGCGCGGATGGCGGGCCATCCTTCCAGCATGAGGCTGAGCGCGGCGAGCGGCGGGATGGCGAACAGGCAGGACCAGACCACATAGGGGAGCATGTCGGTGACCCCGCTGCGCTTGGCGACGATGTTGCCGCTGGCCCAGCACATCGCGGCCACCAGCACGAGACACAGGCCGAGAAGGCTCGTATCGCCGTCCGTATTGAGTGCGATGACGACGATGCCGCTGGCTGCAAGCAGCAGCGCCGCCCATTGGAAGCCGCGCACCTTTTCGCCCGTCAGCACGATGGCGAGCCCGATCGTGAAGAAGACCTGGCATTGAATGACAAGCGAGGCCAGCCCCGGCGAAATGTGCCCCCGCATGGCCATGAAGAGGATGCCGAACTGGCCGGCGCCGATCAGGATTCCGTAGGCCGCCAGATTGCCGGGCGCGGTCCGCGGGCGCGGCAGGAAGAAGACCAGCGGAAAGGCCGCCAGCACGAAGCGAAGCGTTGCGAAGAGCAGCGGTGGCAGGTGATCCAGCCCGATGCGGATGATGACGAAGTTCGTTCCCCACACCGCGACGACGCAGAGGGCCAGGAACAGGTGCCGCAGGGGCATGGTCGATGCGCTCATGCAAAGCGCTTTACGCCCGAACCTTAACCAAAGCCAAGCAATTCTAACGAATGGCGAAACAGGCCGTTAAGCGCGATGCCCTACCCTGCCCGCATGATAAGAGTTGCCAAGCAGTATCTGTTGCTCGCGCTTGTCCTGCCGCTGGCTGCATGCGCCTCCGCACCCACCAACACCGCCAATAGCTGTGCGATCTTCCAGCAGAAGGGTGGCCTCTTCAATAATTGGGAGCGCGCCGCCGAGCGTACCCGCCAGGAGTTCGGTGTACCCGTGCCGATCCTGATGGCGACGATCCAGGCCGAATCCAACTTCGAGGCGCGCGCCCGTCCGCAGCGCACCAAGCTTCTGGGGTTCATTCCATGGAAGCGCAAATCCACGGCCTACGGCTATGCGCAGGCGCTTGACGGCACCTGGGAAGAGTACAAGCGCAGCACGGGGCGAAGCATGGCCCGCCGCAGCGATTTTTCCGACGCGATCCATTTCGTCGGCTGGTATCATTATACAAGCCATCGGCGGAACGGCATCAGCCGCACCGACCCGTACAACCTCTATCTCGCCTATTACTCGGGGCATGCCGGCTATGCGCGCGGCAGTTGGCGCAGCAACAGCGCCATACAGGGCGCGGCGCGCCGCACCGCTACGATGGCCAACCGGTACGAAGCGCAATTGCGCAATTGCCGATAGCGGCGTTCCGGTCCATACCGGAACACATGAAGCTGAAGATCCTCGTCAAGGTCGCCGCATGGGGCGCGCTCGCCCTCATCGCCTTCGTGACGCTGAGCCCCATCTCCATGCGGCCCGTGTCCTCCGCGCCGGTCAATATCGAGCGGCTCGGCGCCTATCTGGTTCTGGGCGTCCTGTTCGGTGCAGCCTACCCGAAGCGCATTCCGCTTGTGCTGGGCCTGCTCGTGGTCGGGTCGGTTGGCCTGGAGGTTTTGCAGAACCTCGTTCCGGGCCGTCATGGCCGGGTGGACGATGCTCTCTTCAAGGCGGCGGGGGCCTGCCTTGGCGCGCTTGCGGGCAGTGCCATCGCCCGTATACGCGCCCTGCGCCTTACATGAACAGGAGGATCAGCGTCAGGCCGAAACCGGTGATGAACACGGTTCCGATGGCGCCCAGCGCCAGCGGGCGAATGCCCTTTGCGCGCAGCTTGCCGATGTCGGTTTCCAGTCCCATCGCCGCAAGAGCCGCGGCCAGCAGGAAACTCGTTGCGGTGACGATGCCGGAGTGAATGTCGGCCGGCACGCTGACGACGCTGTTCACCAGCATCATCGCGATGAAGCCGAAGACGAACCAGGGAACGGGGACGCCGGCGCCGCCTTGCGGCTCGCTGCGCGCGCGGCGCATCTGCATGAAGCCGAGGGCCAGGATGAGCGGCGCCAGCAGCATGACGCGGCTGAGCTTGGCAACCGTGCCGAACTGGCCCGCAACCTCGCCCCCTTGAAAGGCCGCCGCCACGACCTGAGCGACTTCGTGGATGGTTGCACCGGCCCACAGGCCGTACAGATTGGGAGCAAGGTCCAGCATCGGCGCCAGCACCGGCAGTAGCAGCATGGCGATGGAGCCGAACACCGTCACGCAGGCGATGGCGTAGGCGACGTCCTCTTCATGGGCACGCGTCACCGTATTGGTGGCGATCACCGCCGAGGCGCCGCATATGGATGTGCCCGCCGCGATCAGTTCGGCCAGCTTGCGGTCCACGCCGAGCGCGCGCCCGGTAGCCTTGATGAATACGAAACTGGAGACGAGCGTCGCGACGATGATTGCAAAGCCCGTCGGGCCGATTTCCATCACCTGCCAGATCGTGAGTTGCATGCCCAGCAGCACGATGGCGAAGCGTAAGACGCGCCGCAGCGAAAAGGTGATCCCCGGCTTGGCGATGGCGATGGGGCCCGCCACGTTCCGGATGGCCATGCCGAGCACGATGGCCACGATCAGAGGGCTGAGCGCCGCGATGCCCGACAGACGCTGGACCAGAAGCGCGACAAGCGCGATGCCGAATGTCAACGCAAGCCCCGGCAGGATCGACGCCAGAAAACGCAGGACGTCATTTTGCCTGACAGCGGGCAATACGGGTGCTGTTTTGCGTATATTTCCGGGATGGCGGTCGATTGTCATCGTCAAATGGTCCGATCGTGGAAAATCCATCCAAATGTGCTGCGCCCCTATCAACAAATCCAACGGATAATTATTCTCGTTTCGATCGATTTTATCGATAGGTGTACGCATGACGCTCGAACAGCTGCGCATTTTCCTGGCCGTCGCGCATAGTCAGCACATGACCCGCGCAGCCGCGGCGCTCAACCTGACCCAATCCGCCGTCAGCGCCTCGGTGGCGGCTCTTGAGGCGCGCTACGCCGTCCGCTTCTTCGACCGGGTCGGCAGGCGGATTCAACTGACGGAGGCCGGCCGGCATTTCGTGGACGAAGCACGGGCGATCCTGGCGCGGGTGGAGACAGCGGAGCTTTCGCTGGCCGACTGGAGCGATCAGGTGATGGGCCGGGTGCGCATCCATGCCAGCCAGACGGTTGCCAGCTACTGGCTGCCGCCGCACCTGGTCCGGCTGCGGACGCTGTATCCGCGTGTGCAGGTGGAACTGACGGTCGGCAATACCCGGCAGGCTGCCCATGCTCTCCTGCAGGGCGAGGCGGATATCGGCGTGGTCGAGGGCCTGGTAGACGAGCCCGCTCTGAAGGCAACCAAGGTCGCGGACGACGAATTGTGCCTTGTCGTGGGGATCGGGCACCCCTGGGCCGGGCTGAAACGCATCGACACAGGGCGCTATGGCGAGACGGATTGGGTGCTGCGCGAACCGGGATCCGGCACGCGCGCCCGTTTCGAGGAGCATCTCGCCAGCCACGGCATTGCCCTGCATCGGCTGCGCGTCATGCTGGAAGAACCTTCCAACGAATCCATCCTCGCCGCCGTGATGAGCAGCGATGCGGCCAGCGTGCTGTCGGGCCGGGCTGTGGAACTTGCCGTGGCGGCCGGCCGCGTGCGGGCCATCGCCATCCCGCATATGGGCCGGGCGTTCACGGCGCTCCTTCATCGAGAGCGGCACCACACGCGGGCCACCCGAAGCCTGATGGACCTTCTGGTGGCGCGCCAGGGGGATGGATCGCTTCACGGCGTAATGCGTTGAGCCTCCATTCGGCGTAGGACGGGGAACGGGCTTTTGCGGAATCATCGGAACAGCCGGACAGCGGCGAACTGGGCGGGCATCGCGGCTGGTATCGCCTCTATCGCATCCATCGGCGCAATCGCCTGGACGGTCGGCCAGGATGTACGCAACGCCGAACGACAGACCCGAACGCCGAACCGCCACGACCCGCTGGCCGATCCGCATGGCCGCCAGGTGATACGGCCGCAGCAGATCCCGGCCAAGGGTTGGAAGGATATCCTGTGGCGCACCGTCCAGGAGTTCATGAACGACCGGCTGATGCTCGTTGCGGCGGGAGTGACCTTTTATGCCCTGCTGGCGATCTTTCCGGCCATCACCGCTCTCGTCTCCATCTATGGCCTGTTTACCGATGCGGCGGCGCTCAACTCACAGCTGCAGGTGCTCAACGATGTCCTGCCATCGGGCGCGATGGAGATCATCGGCGAGCAGATGCAGCGCGTTGCCAGCAAGGGCACAAGCCAGCTCGGATTCGGACTTGTCTTCGGTCTCGGCATCGCGCTGTGGAGCGCCAATGCCGGCATGAAGACGCTCTTCGATGCGATGAACATCGTCTACGAAGAGGAAGAGAAGCGCAGCTTCGTGGTGCTGACGCTGGTCACGCTCGGCTTCACCCTTGCCACGATCCTGTTCCTGATACTGGCGCTCTCCGGCGTCATCCTGCTGCCCCTCGTCCTGGATTTCCTGCGCCTTGGCCCTGTCGAAGGCTGGCTCCTTCTGTTGCGCTGGCCGATCCTTCTGGCCGTCGTCGCGGGCGGGCTTTCGATCATCTACCGGTTCGGGCCCAGCCGTGTCCGCGCGCGCTGGCGCTGGGTTTCCTGGGGCGCCGTGGTGGCGGCTGTCCTGTGGGTGGCGTTCTCCATCGCCTTCTCCTGGTATGCGCAGAATTTCGGCTCCTATGACGAGACCTACGGCTCGCTCGGTGCTGCCATCGGCTTCATGACCTGGATGTGGGTATCGGCCATGGTGGTGCTCCTGGGGGCGGAGCTGAACGCCGAGATGGAGCACCAGACCGCGCTGGACACGACGAAAAGCCCTCCGAAGCCGATGGGCATGCGCGGCGCACGGATGGCCGATACGCTGGGCGATCCGGCCTGAGGCGCTCTCCGGCGGCCAAGTTGACACGTTGATTCATGAATACTAGAGCCTGCCGGTAGACATTACGGTGGCCATTCCATGCTCAGACGTTTCTTCGCCTATTATGCTCCGTGGAAAGGCCTTTTCGCTGTCGATTTCGGCTGTGCCGTGTTGGCTGGCCTTCTGGAACTCGGCTTTCCCATCGCGGTCAAGCTCTTCGTGGACGACCTGCTCCCCCGTGGCGAATGGGGGCTGGTGCTGCTGGCAACGGCGGGGCTCCTGGTCCTGTATGCGGTCAATACCGGGCTGATGGCCGTCGTCACCTATTTCGGGCACATGCTGGGCATCAACATCGAAACGGAGATGCGCGCGCGCGCCTTCGACCATTTGCAGAAACTGTCCTTCGGCTATTTCGACAACAATAAGACGGGCCATCTGGTGGCCCGCCTGACCAAGGATCTGGAAGAGATCGGCGAGATCGCCCATCACGGGCCCGAGGACCTCTTCATCGCCATCATGACCTTCATCGGCGCCTTCCTGCTGATGCTGTTCATTCATCCGCCGCTGGCGATGATCACCGCCGTCATCGTGCCCTTCGGCACCTGGCTGACCGCGCGCTACGGGGCGCGCATGGCCGATACATGGCGCGCCATCTACCGAAGCGTCGGCGACTTCAATGCCCGTATAGAAGAGAATGTCGGCGGCATCCGCGTGGTGAAGTCGTTCACCAACGAAGAGCACGAGCGCAATCTCTTCCGCGAAGACAACATGCGCTATCGGGCCCGCAAGCTGGATGCCTACCGCATCATGGCGGCCAGCCAGTCGCTCAACTACATGTCGATGCGTCTGACCCAGATCATCGTGATGGTGGCGGGAACGTGGTTCGTCGTCCGGGGCGAATTGACCATCGGCGGCTTCGTCAGCTTCCTCCTGCTGGTCAACGTCTTCTTCCGGCCCGTGGAAAAGATCGCGGCCGTGCTGGAAACCTATCCGAAGGGCATTGCGGGCTTTCGCCGCTACCTCGACTTTCTGGACACCCGGCCCGATATCGTCGACCGGCCGCATGCCCGTGAGCTGCAGGGCATAAGCGGCGCGGTCAGCTTCAACCGCGTGCATTTCGCCTATGTCCCCGGACGGCCGGTTCTGAACGGCGTCGACCTGGCCGTGCAGCCCGGCGAAACGGTGGCCTTCGTCGGCCCTTCCGGGGCCGGCAAGACGACCATCTGCTCGCTGGTGCCACGCTTCTACGATGTGACGAGCGGCTCCATCACCATCGACGGCATCGATATCCGCGACATCACCATGGCGTCCCTGCGCCAGCATATCGGCGTGGTTCAGCAGGATGTGTTCCTGTTCGGCGGCAGCGTCCGCGAGAACATCGCCTACGGACGGCTCGACGCCACCGAGGAGGACATCCTGGAAGCGGTGCGCCGCGCCAATCTGACGGAAACCGTTGCCGCGCTTCCGGAAGGCCTGGATACCATCGTCGGCGAACGGGGGGTGAAGCTGTCGGGCGGGCAGAAGCAGCGCCTGTCCATCGCCCGCATGTTCCTGAAGGATCCGGAAATCCTCATTCTCGACGAGGCGACATCGGCGCTCGACACGGAAACCGAGCGCGCCATCCAGGGCGCTCTCGCCGAATTGTCGCGCGGGCGAACCTCGCTCGTCATCGCGCATCGCCTGTCCACCATCCGCCATGCCGACCGCATCGTCGTCATCGACAAGGGCCGCATCGTGGAACAGGGCAGCCACGATGCGCTCGTGGCGAGTGGCGGACACTATGCGCGTCTCAGCGCCGCGCAGGACGCCCTGCCCCCGTTCATGCAGGTTGCCGAATAGGCAGCGGCGAACCCGCAACAGCGCAACCGAATTCGTCCGGGCCACAATTCCACGGCCGGCGACGCCATGGTTAACTCAAACCTGTAGTTGAGTTTACCTGGGGGCGTTGATGATTCGGCATGGGGGCACCGGGGCCTATCGCGTCGTCCTGCTCGGCACCACCATGCTGGTCGCCCTGCCGGCCTATGGCCAGTCCGCGCCGCCATTCGACATGTCCGGGGAAGCCGCCGCCGCTCCGTTCGCCATTACCGACAGCGACCTTGTCGTCTACTCGGGCACGCAGAGCGCCGGCGAGGACAGCATCACGCGGAATACCGGGCAGGCGGTGGAGTTTCGCGATTCCTCCACGGCCGGCAATGCAGGCATCATCACCAATGCCGGCGGCGCCGCGCGCTTCCTCGACGCCAGCAGCGCCGGCACCGCCCGCCTGGCGAACAATGGCGAAACCGCCTTTGCCGGGTCCGCCAGCGCCGCCGACGCCGACATCGTCAACAACAGTTCGGGCCAACTGACCTTCGATGGCGCGGCCACTGCGGGCAACGCGCGGATCGGCAATAGTGGCTTTGCCGCTTTCCGAGGCAATGCCAGCGCCGGCAACGCCAGTATCACCAACAACCAGAGCGGGCGCATCGAGTTTTCCGCCAATGCCGATGCGGGCTCCAACCTTCTGGCCAACAGCGGCACGGTGACCTTCGCTGGCGCAAGCTCGGCCGGAACGCGCTTCATCGCCAACAATATCGGCGGATCGGTCGCCTTCACCGACAGCGCCACGGCGGCCGGCGCGGATATCGGCAACAGCGGCACCCTCGGGTTCGGCGGCCAGTCCAGCCTTGCCGATGGCACCATCGTCAACAATGCGGGCGGTGCGGTGCGCTTTTCCGGCTCGGCCTCGGCAGCCGGCGGCGAGATCGCCAATGCGGGGACCCTCGATTTCGTCGACAGCGCCGATGCCGGCACCGCCATCATCCTGACGCAGACGGGAGGGCGCACGATTTTTTCGGGCAACGCCTCGGGCGGGCTGGCCGAGATGCGGCTCGACGATGGTGCCGTCATCGACATTTCCGGGCTGGTCAATGGCGGCACCAGCTTCGGGTCACTGCTCGGAACCGGCCAGGTCCTGCTGGGCGCGAACCGGCTGACGGTCGGTGGCAATGGCCTCGACACCGCGGTCGGCGGCCTTGCGGACGGCGGTGTGGCCGGAGGCACGGGCGGCTCCTTGCAAAAGGTCGGACCCGGTACGCTGCGGCTTCAGGGCGCCAACAGCTATACAGGAGCCACCATCGTCAGCGGCGGCGTACTGCAGGCGGCCAATGCAAACGCCTTCGCGCCCTTGTCGGCCGTCATGGTCGGATCGGGCGCGCTCTTCGATATAGCGGGCTTCGACCAGACGGTCGGCTCCCTTGCCGGCGACGGCACGGTCGACCTCGCCGCCAATACGCTGACCCTCGGCGGCAACGGCACGTCCACCGATTTTTCCGGCAGCTTCACCGGCGCCGGCGGCTTCGACAAGGTTGGGGCCGGCACATTCCGCCTGTCCGGCGACAGCGCGATCTTCGGTGCCTCCCGCGTCAGCGCCGGCACAGTTCAGGTGGACGGCGCCCTGGCGCTGTCGCCGCTGGACGTCGGCGCCGGGGCAACCCTTGCGGGCACGGGCACGGCAGGGCCGACACGGGTCGAGCCGGGTGGCGCCATATCGCCGGGACCGGGCATCGGCACGCTGAAGATCGCCGGCGATCTCGGCCTGTCGCCAGGCGCCGTCTACCGCCTCGACAATGGCGAGGGTGCAGCCGACGCCATTGCCGCGACGGGCGCCGCGGCCATCGACGGCGCCACCCTGGCCCTTACCCAGACAGGGCTTTACCTGCCGGGCGCCACTGCCACCATCCTGACGGCAGAGGGCGGCGTCGCCGGCACCTTCGGCTCGGTGGTGGAGGATTATGCCTTTCTCACCCCCGTGCTCTCCTATGGCCCCGGCGCGGTGACGCTGGGCCTGTCTCGCAATGCGGTGGCTTTTGCCGATATCGGAGAGACGTTCAACCAGCGCAATGCGGGCGCAGGGCTGGATAGCGCCCCCGCCATTAATCTTGCGCAACGGGCCGTCCTTTCCGGTAATGCGGACAATGCGCGCGCCGCCTTCGACCAATTGTCCGGCGAAATGCATGCCTCGATGCGTTCCACGCTGATCGCCACCAGCCGACAGCTCGAACGCGCCATGCTGGACCGTGGCCGCGCGCCGGCCGCCCTGCAGCCCGGCGCGGACGCAGCATTCGTGTCGCGTCCCGCCGGATGGGCGCGCGCCTATGCGGCACACGGCACGCAGGATGGCGACGGCAACGCGGCCGAGACGACGCGCGATGTTTCGGGTGTCATGGGCGGCGTCGACGCAACGGTGGGGGACACCGTCCGGCTCGGCTTTGCCGCCGCCTATGGCCAGGGCTCCGTCGATGTGGACCGACGCGGCTCCAGCGCCGACGTCGACAGTCTTCTGGTCGGCCTTTACGGCGGCGGCGGCTTCGGCAATTTCGGCCTCAGCGCCGGTGTCTCCTATGGCTGGCACCAGATCGACGCGGCAAGAAGCGTGAGCTTTCCCTTCTTTGCGGACACGCTTGCGGCGGAATACGACGCCAGCAGCGCCTCCGCCTTTATCGAGGCGAGCTATATGGTCCAGGCCGGCCGGCTGCGCCTTGAGCCCTTCGCCGGCCTTTCGCATGTGATGGTCGAAACGGAGCGGTTCGCGGAAAGCGGCGGAGACGCTGCGCTCACGGCGGAAAAATCGCGCGACCAGGTTACCTTCACAACGCTCGGGCTGCGTGCCGGCCTGCCCATATCCCTCGGCTATGCCATGCCGGGCGAAGTCCACGCCCGGGCGGCATGGAACCATGCCTTCGGGGATACGACGCCGCAAACGCAGTTGTCGTTTTTGGGAGGGCTGCCGTTTACGACACAGGGTGTGGGGCTGGCCGAAGACACCGTCTCGATCGAGGCGGGCCTGCGCCTGTTCCTGTCCCGTCAGCTCGCTTTCGGCCTGACCTACCAGGGCGCCTTCGGTGACGGCGAAAGCGTGCATGGCGGCCTCGTGAACGTCGCCTACAGGTTCTGACGACGCCGACATCGCAGCGATGACGCCAAACGCCGGGCGCCAGACGTCGTCCCCCGTTTGACAGCCGCAAACGGTCTTCCGCCATTGAGTGTCGACAAACGTCAGGCCGGCAGGGTTGCGGACAGCCGCTCCGCCGCCTGCCGAAGATGCGGCAGAAGCGACCGCGCCTTCACCAGATCGAAGCGCGGCACCGGCCCGTGGCAGGCCACGGCGGCCAGGATGACGCCGCGCTTGTCGCGCACCGGCACCGCAATGGCGCACAACCCCTCGAGGAATTCCTGATCGTCGACGCTGTAGCCCTGCGCTGCGATATGGCGGAACTCTTCTTCCAGGGCGTCGACGCTGGTCAGCGTGTTGGCCGTATGCCGGCCGAGATCCAGCGCCTCGAGCATCCGGCGCCGCTGTGACGCGCGCATGGCCGACAGGAACAGCTTGCCGCTCGCCGTGCAGTGCATGGGCACCCGGGAGCCGACATCGAGATGCATGCGCAGCGGCCAACGCGCCTCGACACGGTCGAGATAGACGGCGCTGTCGCCGGCGCGCGCCACGAAGTTGCAGGTTTCGCCCGCGACCTCCACCAGTTGTTCCAGGATATGGCGCCGTTCGGCGCTGGTGGAATTGCGCACCGTATCGAAGGCCAGCCGGGACAGTTTCGGCCCGGGCGCGAAGCTGCGTCCGTCCGGTTCCCGCAGCAGCCACCCCTCGATTTCCAGGCGCTGGCACAACCGGTGAACCGTCGGCTTGGGCAGCGACAACCGATCGCACAATTCCGGCGCCGTCACCGATGCCCCCTCGCCTGCGATGGCGGACAGAATATCCAGCGCCCGCAACATGGCCGATCCAGACTCTTTCTCTTCCATGCCGTCTCCAAAAAAATTCGTCTCTCGAAAAGCCCGCATTGGCAGGGGTTTTCAAGCGCGCACCAAGCCCTTTGCGACATATATCTCATTTAGTGAGACGATGCATCTCAAAAATTGATTGACTCGCATTTCATCGCGGCGCAGGTTTCCGTTCGCAGGGAGGAAACTGCACATGCATATCGATCGGGAATTCGACTACGTCGTCGTCGGCGCGGGGTCGTCGGGCTGCGTGCTCGCCAGCCGCCTGACGGAAGACGGCCGCAGCACGGTAGCCTTGGTGGAAGCCGGCCCGCGCGACACGAATCCATGGATTCACGTTCCCATCGGCTACGGCAAGACGATGTGGAACGACCGGCTGAACTGGCGCTTCAACACGCAGGCCGAGCCGACGATGAATGGCCGGAGCATCTATTGGCCACGCGGCAAGGTGCTTGGCGGCTGCTCTTCCATCAACGGGTTGATCGTCATTCGCGGCCAGCGCGAGGATTATGACGGATGGGCGGAGCGCGGCAACGCCGGTTGGGAATGGGACGCGGTCCTGCCCTATTTCCGCAAGCTCGAAACCAATACGCGCTTCGCCGGAGATGCACTGCACGGGCAGGACGGCCCCCTGCACGTCAGCAGCATTCCCCGCCGGCATGAGCTGATCGAAGCGGTCTGCGACGCGGCGCAAGCCTGCGGCATACCCCGCACCGACGATTTCAACGGCGCCTCCCAGGAGGGGGTCGGATACTATCAGCTGACAACCCGCAACGGCCTGCGCATGAGCGCGGCCAAGGCCTATCTGCGCCCGGCCGAACGACGCCCGAACCTGACCATCCTGACGGAGACGCAGGCGATGGGTCTGGTGTTCGAGGGGCGGCGCGCCACGGCGCTATCGGTGGTGCACAAAGGCGCCTCCACGACGATCCGCGCACGGCGCGGCATCGTCCTTTCGGCCGGCGCCGTGCAAACGCCGCATCTCCTCATGCTTTCCGGCATCGGGCCGGCCCGGCATCTGGCGTCCCTCGGCCTGCCGGTGGTCGCCGATCTTCCGGGCGTGGGAGGCAATCTGCAGGATCACCTGCAACTGCGGCTCCTGTATCGATGCACGCGGCCCGTCACGACCAACGATCAATTGCGCTCGTGGTCCGGCAAGCTGCGGATGGGCCTGGAATACGCGCTGTTCCGGGGTGGTCCACTGGCCATCGGCATCAATCAGGGTGGGCTTTTTACCCGCGTCCTGCCGGAATCGCGCACGCCCGACATCCAGTTCCATATCGCCACTCTGTCGGCGGACATGGCTGGCGGGCAGGTCCACGACTACCCCGGGTTTACGCTGTCCGTCTGCCAGTTGCGGCCGGAAAGCACCGGCTCGATCCGCCTGGCCTCTCCCGATCCGGCCGACGCGCCGCTGATCCAGGCCAACTATCTGGCCGCCGACACGGACAGGCGCTGCGCGGTCGAATCGTTGAAGTTCGCCCGGCGGCTGGCGGCGACCGAACCGCTGGCAGGTTATGTCGCGGAAGAGAAATTGCCCGGACCGGACGTGCGTACGGGAAGCGACCTCCTGGCCTTCGCCCGCCAGTACGGCGCGACGATCTTCCATCCCGCAGGCACTTGCCGGATGGGTCCGGAAGGGGATGCCGGCGCCGTGGTGGACGCGCGGCTCCGGGTGCGCGGCGTGGACGGCCTCTGGGTGGCCGACTGCTCGATCATGCCGACGCTCGTCTCGGGCAATACGAACGTCCCCGCCATCATGATCGGCGAAAAGGCGTCGGACATGATCCGGGAAGACTGGAACAACCAAAACACGATCAATGCTGGGAGGAAACAAGAATGGCAGAGGGAACTACAGACCGCCAGTTAAGGCGGGTCATCGGCGCCAGCGTCATCGGCGCCACCATCGAATGGTACGATTTCTTCCTGTACGGAATCGTCGCGGGCATCGTCTTCAACAAGCTGTACTTTCCGGCCGACGATCCGGTCGTATCCATTCTGCTGGCGTATACCACCTTTGCCATCGGCTTCGTGGCGCGGCCGGTCGGCGGGCTGATCTTCGGCCATTTCGGCGACAAGCTCGGCCGCAAGAGCATGCTGGTCATAACGCTCATGATCATGGGCGTCGCCACCGTCGCCATCGGCCTCCTGCCGACCTACGACCAGATCGGACTTGCCGCGCCCATCCTGCTGCTGCTGCTGCGGATCGCACAGGGCATCGGCATCGGGGGCGAATGGGGCGGCGCGGTGCTGATGGCCTACGAATACGCGCCGGAAAACAAGCGCGGCTATTTCGCCAGCCTGCCGCAGATCGGACTGGCGCTCGGGCTCTGCCTCGCCTCCGGCGTCACGGCGCTGATGTCCATGCTGCCCGACGAGCAGTTCATGGCATGGGGCTGGCGCGTCGGCTTCATCGCCAGCGTGCTGCTGGTGGTCGTCGGCATGTATATCCGCCTGAAAGTCCACGAGACGCCGGAGTTTCAACAGGTCAAGACCACGAAGAGCGAAGCGACCATTCCCTTCATGGACATGATCCGCACCTACCCGAAAAACGTCATCCTCGGCATGGGCGTGCGCTATATCGACGGCGTCTTCTTCAACGTGTTCGCCGTCTTCTCCATCGTCTACCTGTCCCAATATGTCGGCGTGGAACGCACGTCCGCCCTGTGGCTGGTGACGATCAGCGCCTTCATCATGATCTTCACCATCCCGTATTTCGGCAAGCTCTCCGACAAATGGGGTCGGCCGAAAACCTATGCAGTCGGCTCGCTGCTGCTGGCGCTGTCGGCCTACCCGGCCTTCTGGCTCTTCTCGTCCGGCTCGCTGCCGCTGATCGCGCTCGGCATCGTCGTGCCCTTCGGCATTCTCTACGCCATGTGCTACGGGCCGGAAGCGGCGCTGTTCTCCGACCTCTTCGATGCGCGGGTGCGGTACACGGGAATATCCTTCGTCTACCAGTTCTCCGGCATCTTCGCGAGCGGCATCACCCCCATCATCGCCACATGGCTTCTGGCCAGGGGCGACGGCTCGCCCTGGCTGGTCTGCGGCTACGTGGTCTTCGCGGCCCTCGTCAGCATGGTATCGGCCATGGCCATCCGCGTGCCGAAGCCATCGGCCGCGCCAACGCCCCAAGCGCCCTACGCCCCCTCCGCGACGCCGCAGGGCCTTCGCTGAGGCGTCGGGGGGCGGCCATGCCGCCCCCCCGCATCCCGATTCAAGAAAACCCGACAAGGTATTGCACGCCATGAAGATGACGACGGAAGAAGCATTCATCAAAGTCCTGCAGATGCACGGTATCGACCAGGCATTCGGCATCATCGGTTCGGCCATGATGCCCGTTTCCGACCTGTTCCCCGCCGCAGGCATCACATTCTGGGATTGCGCGCATGAAACCAATGCCGGCCTGATCTGCGACGGCTATTGCCGCGCCACCGGGCAGATGGCCATGGCCATCGCCCAGAACGGCCCGGGCGTCACCGGTTTCGTCACGGCCGTCAAGACCGCCTACTGGAACCATACGCCGATGCTGCTGGTCACGCCGCAGGCGGCCAACCGCACGATGGGCCAGGGCGGCTTCCAGGAAGTGCCCCAGATGGCCTTGTTCGAGGACATGGTCTGCTACCAGGAAGAGGTGCGCGACGCCTCCCGCGTGGCGGAAGTGCTCAACCGCGTCATCGAAAAGGCGTGGCGTGGCTGCGCCCCGGCCCAGATCAACATCCCCCGGGATTTCTGGACGCAGGTCGTCGACATCGAGCTGCCGCAGGTCGTCCGGCTGGAACGGCCGGCCGGCGGCGCGCAGGCTATCGCCGAGGCGGCGCGCCTTCTGTCCGAAGCGCAATTCCCGGTCATCCTCAACGGCGCGGGCGTCGTCATCGGCGATGCGATCGCCCAGTCCGCGGCGCTGGCCGAAAGGCTGGATGCGCCGGTCTGCTCGGGCTACCAGCACAACGATGCCTTTCCCGGCAGCCACAGGTTGGCCGTCGGACCGCTGGGCTACAACGGCTCGAAGGCAGCGATGGAGCTGATCGCGAAGGCGGACGTGGTCCTGGCGCTCGGCACGCGCCTCAACCCGTTCTCGACCCTGCCCGGCTACGGCATCGACTATTGGCCGAAACAGGCGAAGATCATCCAGGTGGACATCAACTCCGACCGCATCGGCCTGACCAAGAAGATCAGCGTCGGCATCTGTGGCGACGCCAGGCAGGTGGCCGAGTCCATCCTGGCGCAACTGTCGCCCACGGCTGGCGATGCCGGGCGCGAAGAACGCAAGGCGCTCATCCACCAGACGCGGTCCGGCTGGCTGCAGCAATTGTCGTCCATGGACCACGAGGACGACGATCCCGGCACGGAATGGAACGCGCAGGCACGCACGCGCGATGCCGACCGCATGTCGCCGCGCCAGGCGTGGCGCGCCATCCAGGCCGCCTTGCCGAAGGAGGCGATCGTCTCCACCGACATCGGCAACAATTGCGCCATCGGCAACGCCTATCCGACCTTCGAACAGGGGCGCAAATACCTGGCCCCCGGCCTGTTCGGCCCGTGCGGATACGGCTTCCCGGCGATCATCGGCGCGCGTATCGGCTGCCCCGACGTGCCCGTGTTCGGCTTTGCCGGCGACGGCGCGTTCGGCATCTCCATCAACGAAATGACGTCCATCGGCCGCAAGGAGTGGCCGGCCGTGACCATGGTGATCTTCCGCAATTACCAATGGGGCGCGGAAAAGCGTAACACGACCCTGTGGTACGATAACAACTTCGTCGGCACCGAACTCGACCCCGAACTGTCCTATGCGCGCATCGCGGAAGCCTGTGGCTTCAAGGGCGTGCGCGTGGAGGACACGGCGGCCCTGTCGGCCGCCATTGCGCAAGCAGCAGCCGACCAGGACGCCGGCATCACCACCTTCATCGAAGTGGTGCTGAACCAGGAGTTGGGAGAACCGTTCCGGCGCGACGCCATGAAGAAGCCCGTCGCCGTGGCCGGCATAGACCGCGCCGACATGCAGCCGCAGACGCCGCGCTGACATGCTGGCGCTCGACCGCATCGTCGACACGGCGCGCCTTTCGCCGCGGCGCATCGTCCTGCCCGAGGGCATGGACGAGCGCATCGTGGCGGGGGCGGCGCGTGCCGCTTCCGAAGGCCTGGCGGAGATTGCGCTCCTCGGTCCCCGGGACCGGGTGGCGCGCCGCTGGCGCGACGTCGCCGGACAGACACCGGTCACCATCGTCGATCCCGAGCGGGATGGACGGTTGGGCGCCTACGCCGCCGCCTACCATTGCGCACGGTCGCACAAGGGCGTGACCGAGGCGGACGCCCATGCCGCCATGCGGCGGCCATTGAACTTCGCGGCGATGATGGTGCGCATGGGCGATGCCGACGGCACGGTCGGTGGCGCCGTCGCCACCACGGCCGACACCGTGCGCGCCGCCCTGCAGATCATCGGGCTTGCGCCCGGCTCGGCACGCGTTTCCAGCTTCTTCCTGATGATGCTGTGCGAGCCGCATCATACGCACAAGGGCGCCTTCCTGTTTGCCGACTGCGGATTGGTGATCGACCCCGACGCGGCCGAGCTTGCCGATATCGCCATCGCCTCCGCCCGCTCGGCGCAGGAACTGCTGCGGGAACCGGCCCGGGTGGCCATGCTGTCCTTCTCGACGGCCGGAAGCGCCAGCCATGCCCGCGTATCCAAGGTCGTGGAAGCGGTGGCCCTGGCCCGGGCGGCCGACCCTGCACTGGTGATCGACGGCGAATTGCAGTTCGACGCCGCCTTCGTCGCGGCGGTCGGCGCAGTGAAGGCGCCGGCCTCGCCATTGCATGGCGACGCCAACGTCTTCGTATTCCCCAATCTCGACGCAGCCAACATCGGTTACAAGATCGCCCAGCGCATCGGCGGGGCCAAGGCCATCGGCCCTATCCTCCAGGGGCTGGCCCGGCCGGCCAACGACCTGTCGCGCGGCTGCACCGCAGAGGACGTGCGCCACATGATCGCGGTTACGGTGGTTCAGGCGGCTGCGGAAAGCACCTCTGCGATGCCGTGCACCCCGCTGACGAGCGCAATGCAGGCAAACACCGCCAGCGAAGCCGCGCGGTGATGCCGCGCCCCGTAGTGTCGAAAGAGCCGGTTTCCGGCATGCGTGCCGAGGATCATCAGCGGCAGGCCGGCCGCCGCGCTCAGGGCGAGGTCCGACGTCCACCAGCCGCCGAGGATCGTGGGCGCCAGCGCAAGGGCCGCGGTTGCCGTAAAGAAGACGACCAGCGACACGCGCGCCACCAGCGCACTGACGGGCGCGGCAAGGTAGAAGGCCACGACGGGCGGGCCAGGCATGGCGGCAAGCCCGTTGAACAGACCCGCCAGCGCGCCGACGGCAACCGTCGCCCCGCGCCCCGGCAGGCCGACGAAGCTGCGACCCGCTGCCAGCAGGCCGACCGCGCTGAGGCACACGGCCGCGATCAGAAGCTGCGCCACCCCGGATGAAACGCCCATCAGGGCCGCCATGCCGACGGGCGTTCCGGCCAGCGCGCCGAGCATCAGCCAGCGCAAGGTGGGCCAATGGGCCCTCTTGCGGCCTTCCCGCAGATCCGCGGCACCCCCCAGGAATTGCAGGGCCAGTGCGATCAGCACCGCCCCGGCCGGCTCGATCACCAGCCCCATCAGCGGCACGGCGGCCAGCCCGAAGCCAAAGCCGGTAAATCCGCGCAGCACGGCCGACAGGAAGATGATCCCGCTCATCGACAGGATGGTTGCCATTTCGGGCACGGATGGAAACCCTGGGGACGATGGCTCCGAACCGGAGACGGAAGGGTTGAAACAATGCCCGGGTGATGCCACCCCGTCCCGCCTCATGCAATTGGTTTTAGGGGCTTATTAGTCATAATCTGCGAGACATCGCATATTGCCGCCTGCGTTCAGCCAGATCGAGTCCGTCCATGCTCCACCCCCGCCTGACCCGCAGCCTGCGCCGGGTCGCCCTCATCGCATCCCTGGCCCTTGCCCTGGCAGCCTGCCGCAGCGGCGACGTGCTGACGGTCAGCACCCCGCCCGCCGGAACCATGCCGACCACCGGCGTTATGGCGGCGGTGCAAGAGCGTGGCCAGTCCGAACTGGTGCTCGACGCCTCGACGGGGCGGATCCTGTGGCAGGAAAATGCCAACGAGTTGCGCTATCCCGCCTCGCTGACCAAGCTGATGACGCTGTATCTGCTGTTCGAGGCCGTCGAAAGCGGACGACTGAACCTTGATAGCCCGTTGACCGTCTCGGCAGAGGCTGCCTCGCGCCCGCCGGCCAGGCTTGGCCTTCCGGCCGGTACGTCGATCACGGTGCGCGAGGCTGCAACCGCGCTGGCCGTCCGCTCGGCCAACGACGTGGCGGTGGTTGTGGCCGAGGGCGTCGCCGGGTCCGAGGAGGCGTTTGCCCGGCAGATGAACGCGCGGGCGCGCGCCATCGGCATGTCGCGCACGCATTTCGTGAACGCGTCGGGCCTGCCGGACGAGGGGCAGATATCCACTGCCCGCGACATGGCGCTGCTGGCGCTGCAGCTGCGCACGCGCTTTCCGGCCTACCAGAACTTCTTCACGCTCAAGGAATTCCGCTTCAACGGGCGCCGCTATGAGGCCACCAACAAGCTGCTCGGCAAGGTGCCGGGCGTCGATGGCCTCAAGACCGGCTACATTCGCGCGTCGGGGTTCCATCTGGTCGCAACCGCGCAACGTGGCAACAGGCGGCTGATCGCCGTGGTCATGGGTGGGGAAACCGGCAGGGCGCGCGACGCCCGCGTCGAGGAGCTTCTGGAAACCTGGTTCTAGATCCCGCCGCCAAACCGAAACTCCAAGATACGGGCTGGAAAGCATGGTTGCGACGTTCATCACCGGCGCAGGGGGCGGCCTCGGCCGTAAACTCATCGCCGCACTTCTGGCGGACCCCGCATGCAGCCGTATCGTAGCGGCGGACCTGACCCCGCCCTACGACCTGGAGGATGCGCGGATCGAGATGGCTGCCGGCAGCCTTCTCGACGTCGACGGCGAATGGACCCGGGCGATGGCCGGGTGCGACACCGTCATACATTTCGCAGCGCAGAACCCGCATACGGACGCAAGCTGGGCGGACGCAGCCGCCTCATTCGACATGACGATGGCGGTCTTCGACCGCGCCGCCTTCCATGGCGTATCGCGGGTGGTGTTCGCATCGTCCAACCATGTGATGGGTGGCTACAAGGATGCGCCGCTGGCCCGGGACGCGCCGGGTTTCCTGACATCGAAGCTGGCGCCGGCGCCCGGCACGCGCTGGAACACGGGCACGCAGTGGATGGATTCCACCGCCTATGCCACCGCCAAGCTGATGGGCGAACGTGCACTCCATGCGCTCGTGGCGCGGACGACGGGCATGACGGGCATCAACATCCGCATCGGCTGGGTGCAGCCGGGCGAAAACCTGCCACAGACAATCAATGTGTCGGGCGACGCCGCCTTCGTCTCGTCCCAGGAGCCTGCCGATGCGGACGGAAAGCGCGACCTGGCCTGGTACCGCGCCATGTGGCTGTCGAACCGGGATTTCGCCCGGCTGTTCACCGCCGCCATCACCGCATCCGCCGAAGGCTGGCCTGCCCGCTGCATCACGATCAACGGCGTATCGGGCAACCGCGGTACCGGCTGGGACCTTTCAGAGGCGGACAGGCTGATCGGCTACCGGCCGAAGGACGATCTCTACGCCGCCCTCGGCCAGTAACTCCCTTACAGGAGGCCGCGCCAGCCGCTCAGGCGGCAAGCGCCGCCTCGACCGCATCGATGGCGGCTTGCGCATGCTCCCCGTCGGGGCCGCCGGCCTGCGCCATGTCCGGACGGCCGCCGCCGCCCTTGCCGCCAACCGCCGCCGACGCCACCCGCACCAGGTCCACGGCGCTGAAGCGCGCCGAGACATCGTCCGTCACGCCGATGACGATGCTGGCCTTGCCTTCGGCAACGCTGACCACCGCCGCAACGCCGGAGCCGAGCCCCTGCTTCATGCCGTCGACGATGCCCTTCAGGTCCTTGGCCGGAACGCCTTCCAGGACGCGGCCCAGGAAGGAAACCCCGTTTATCTCCTTCGGCGCGGCGGGCGCGGCGGCGCCGTCACCGGCCAGTGCCAGCTTGCGCCGGGCATCCGCCAGTTCGCGTTCCAGCTTCCGGCGCTCGTCGACCAGGGCTTCCACCCTGTCCGCCACCTCCGCCGGCCCGACCTTGAGCGCGGATGCGATGCGGCGCACCCGTGCATCCTGCTCCTGCAGGTAGGCGCGGGCAGCATCGCCCGTCAGCGCCTCGAGCCGCCGTACGCCGGCACCGACCGCCGATTCCGACAGGACATGGACAAGGCCGATATCGCCCGTCGCGCCGACATGGGTTCCGCCGCACAGCTCGATCGAGAAGGTCTTGCCCTGCTTTGCGCCCTCCTCGCCGACGCCCATGGACACGACGCGCACCTCGTCGCCGTACTTCTCTCCGAAGAGCGCCATGGCACCCATTTCGATGGCATCGTCCACGGCCATCAGCCGCGTCTCGACAGGGGCGTTCTGCCGCACGATGGCGTTGGCCATCCGCTCCACCTCGGCCAGCTCGTTCGGCTCCAGGGGCTTGGGGTGCGAAAAGTCGAAGCGCAGGCGGTCTGGCGACACCATCGAGCCCTTCTGGGCGACATGGCTGCCCAGGATCTCGCGCAGGCCCTCGTGCAGAAGGTGCGTCGCCGAATGATTGGCGCGGATACTGCCGCGTCGACGATGATCGACCTCCAGCTCCAGCGCCATGCCCGGTTCAAGCGCGCCCGAGGCGACCGTGCCGCGATGCACGAACAACCCGTTGGCAACCTTCTGCGTATCGGCGACGTCGAAGCGGACCCCCTCGCCCTTCATCACGCCGGTATCGCCCACCTGGCCGCCGGATTCTCCGTAGAAGGGGGTCTGGTTCAGGATGACGGACACCTCCTCGCCCTCGGACGCGGATGCCACTTCCTTGCCGTCCTTCACCAGGGCCAGAACCTGGCCCTCGGCGCTCTCGGTGTCGTACCCCAGAAATTCGGTGGCCCCGAGCCGCTCGCGCAGCCCGAAATAGATGCCCTCGTCCGAAACCTCGCCCGAGCCGGCCCAGCTTGCGCGGGCCTCCGCCTTCTGGCGGGCCATGGCGTCCTCGAAGCCGGAGATGTCGACGTTGATGCCGCGCGCGCGCAAGGCATCCTGTGTCAGGTCCAGCGGAAAACCATAGGTGTCGTACAGCTTGAACGCCGTTTCGCCATCCAGCATGTCGCCCGCACCGAGCGACAGGGTCGCGTCGTTGAGGAGGGTAAGGCCCCGATCGAGCGTGGCAAGAAACCGCTTTTCCTCGAGCTTGAGCGTCTCGGAGATCAGGGCCTCCGCCCGCACCAGCTCGGGATAGGCGCGGCCCATCTCCGCGACCAGCGTGGGCAGCAATTTGTAGATGACCGGCTCGCGTGCGCCCAGAAGCTTGGCGTGGCGCATGGCCCGCCGCATGATGCGGCGCAGGACGTAGCCGCGGCCCTCATTGGACGGCAGGACGCCATCGGCGATCAGGAAGGACGTCGCACGCAGATGGTCGGCGATGACCCGGTGGCTGGCAAGCTGCTCGCCACTGGCGGGTGCCCCGATGATGTCGGCGCTGGCTCGTATGAGCTGGCGGAACAGGTCGATGTCGTAATTGTTGTGCACGCCCTGCAGGACGGCGGCGACGCGCTCCAGCCCCATGCCCGTATCGATGGAGGGCCGCGGCAGATCGACCCGCTGGCCGCCGGCCATCTGCTCGAACTGCATGAAGACGAGGTTCCAGATCTCGATGAAGCGGTCGCCGTCTTCTTCCGGGCTGCCCGGAGGGCCGCCCCAGACGCTCGGACCGTGGTCGTAGAATATCTCGGAGCAGGGACCGCACGGGCCGGTATCGCCCATCGCCCAGAAATTGTCGCTCGTGGCGATGCGGATGATCCGCTCTTCCGGCAGGCCGGCGATGCGCCTCCAGTAGTCGGCCGCGGCATCGTCGGTATGATAGACGGTGACGAGGAGCTTGTCCTTGGCCAGCCCGAACTCGCGCGTGATCAGGTTCCACGCCAGTTCGATGGCGGTTTCCTTGAAATAGTCGCCGAACGAGAAATTGCCGAGCATCTCGAAGAAGGTGTGATGCCGTGCCGTGTAGCCGACATTGTCGAGATCGTTGTGCTTGCCGCCGGCGCGCACGCACTTCTGCGACGTCACCGCACGGTCATAGGGCCGCTTTTCAAGCCCGGTGAACACGTTCTTGAACTGCACCATGCCGGCATTGGTGAACATCAATGTCGGATCGTTGCGGGGAACGAGCGGCGATGAGGCAACCTGCTCGTGGCCATTCTTCCCGAAGTAATCGAGGAAGGTGGACCGGATTTCATTAACGCCGTTCATTCCCAGAACCCCTGACAGGCAATCTTCATTCGCAGGAACCGATACAGGAAGTCGCGCTTTTGGCTCAACCTAAATCGAAAGCCCCTGCGAAATCGGATGCACCCCGGGGGAGACGGCTATTCTTCGTCGCCCTCGCTGTCGGCTTCGAGAAGCTTCTCGGCGATCAGGCCCGAATTCTGCCGGATGGCGCTTTCGATCTCGGCCGCCATGGCCGGATTGTCGCGCAGGAAGGACTTGGCGTTCTCGCGTCCCTGCCCCAGCCGCTGGCTGTTATAGGAAAACCAGGCGCCGGATTTGTCGACGATGCCGGACTTGACCCCGAGATCGACCAGCTCGCCCATCTTGGAGACACCCTCGCCATACATGATGTCGAACTCGACCTGCTTGAAAGGCGGCGCGAGCTTGTTCTTCACCACCTTGACGCGGGTCTGGTTGCCGGTGACCTCATCCCGCTCCTTGATGGCGCCGGTGCGACGGATATCCAGGCGCACGGAGGCGTAGAATTTCAGCGCGTTGCCGCCGGTCGTGGTTTCGGGCGATCCGTAGACGATGCCGATCTTCATGCGGATCTGGTTGATGAAGATGACCATGCATTTCGATTTGGAGATCGATCCGGTCAACTTGCGAAGGGCCTGGCTCATCAACCGGGCCTGGAGGCCGGGCAGCGCGTCGCCCATCTCACCCTCGATTTCCGCACGCGGCGTCAGCGCCGCGACGGAATCGACGACCAGGACGTCGATCGCGCCCGACCGCACCAGCGTATCGGTGATCTCGAGCGCCTGCTCGCCCGTATCGGGCTGTGAGATCAGCAGTTCGTCCAGGTTGACGCCCAGCTTGCGCGCATAGACCGGATCGAGCGCGTGCTCGGCGTCGACGAAGGCGCAGATGCCGCCGCCCTTCTGGGCCTCGGCAATGGTATGGAGCGCAAGCGTGGTCTTGCCGGAGCTTTCCGGACCGTAGATCTCGACGATGCGGCCCTTCGGCAGCCCGCCGATGCCAAGCGCTATGTCGAGCCCGAGAGAGCCGGTGGACACGGTATCGATATCGAGCTTCTCGGTTGCCCCGAGCCGCATGATGGAGCCTTTGCCGAAGGCCCTTTCGATCTGCGAAAGAGCGGCGTCGAGCGCCTTGTTCTTGTCCACGGAAGTATCCTCAACGAGACGAAGTGAATTCTGTGCCATCGGCATGGTCCTTATTTCACGCGGCGTGGTGACACGCAACGCTTCCGCAGGGACCCTCCATGTACCCTTTTTGTTCCCGTTATTCAACAGATATTCTTGTTTTGTTCTGGTCAATGCGCGTGATTCGCTGCGACAGATCGACTCTCTATTCGTCTAATATTTCCTTAACGGCCACGGCCAGCTCACGCAGGGAGAACGGCTTGGCCAGGAAGCCGAATCGCGCTCCTTCGGGCAGGTTCTTGGCGAAAGCGTCCTCAGCATAGCCCGACACGAAGATGAACTTCAGCTCCGGACGCTCCTTGCGCATCTCGCGCAGAAGGGTCGGCCCGTCCATTTCCGGCATCATCACGTCCGAGACCACGAGGTCCACACGGCCGCCGAGTTCTTCCATGATGGCCAGCGCCTCGACACCCGATGACGCCTCGTGCACGTCGTAGCCACGCATCTTCAATGCGCGGACATTGCCGGCGCGAACATGATCCTCGTCTTCGACCAGAAGGATCGTCGCCGTACCCGACAGGTCCAGCTTGCCGGCGGGCACGGTGGCGGCCGCCAGCGTTTCCGGCGCAGACTGGGCCACCTCCGCCGGCACGTGACGCGGCAGGAATATGCGGAACGTCGTGCCTTCTCCGGGCCTGGAGTCGACGTAGATGAATCCGCCGGACTGCTTGATGATGCCGTAGACCATGGACAGGCCGAGCCCGGTGCCCTTGCCGATTTCCTTGGTGGTGAAGAACGGCTCGAAAATGCGCTCCGCCACCTCCGCCGGCATTCCCGAACCGGTGTCGGACACCTCCACCAGGACATAGTCGCCGAATGTCAGCTCCGGATAATTGAAGGCTGCCGTCTCGGTTGCCGGCACGTTGCGCGTGGCGATGTCGATCCGCCCGCCGTCCGGCATGGCGTCGCGCGCGTTCTGCACGAGGTTCGTGACCACCTGCTCGAACTGGCCGATATCGGCCATGACGGGCCACAGGTCGCGCGCGTGGTGGCGTTCCAGCTTGACGAGGTCGCCCGATATGCGGCGCAGCAGAAGATGCATGTCCGCCACCACGTCGGTGAGGTTCAGCATCTTGGGCCGCATGGTCTGCCGCCGCGAATAGGCAAGCAGTTGCCGCACGAGAGAGGCGGCACGGTTGGCGCTCTGCTTGATGAGCAGCAGGTCCTGGAACGAGGGATCGCCGGTCCGGTGGTTGAGCAGCAGGAAATCCACGGAGGCGGTGATGATCGTCAGCACGTTGTTGAAGTCATGCGCGATGCCGCCGGCGAGATTGCCGATGGCCTGCATCTTCTGTGCCTTGGCGAACTGCTCCTCCAGGGCCCTCTGGTCGGTAAAGTCGATGCCGTAGACCAGCGCGGCCTCCGAGCCGTCGTCCGCGACATCCCCGACCGCGCTGAAATACAGGCGCACGGAGCGCGCCGGATCGCCTGCGATCTCCACGTCGAGCGACGGGATGCCCGCCTGCCCCCGCGCCGCCGCGTCGATGGCGCCGCGCATCGCTTCCCGGCCCTCGTCGCGCAATGCGCCCTCCAGGCTGGCCGTCCCCTCGGCCACCTTGGCGCCGAACAGGCGTGAAAAGGCCGCGTTGGCGCGCGTGACATGGCCGCGGGAATCCAGCGAGGCTATGGCCATGGGCGATGTGTGGAAGAAGCGGTTGAAGCGCATCTCCAGTTTTTCCAGCGTGTCGCCCGCGCCGGCCACCTGCCCCGAACGGTTCAGGACAACTGTGCGCATATGCC
Source organism: Aureimonas sp. OT7 (assembly GCF_014844055.1). Taxonomy (NCBI): domain Bacteria; kingdom Pseudomonadati; phylum Pseudomonadota; class Alphaproteobacteria; order Hyphomicrobiales; family Aurantimonadaceae; genus Aureimonas; species Aureimonas sp. OT7. The sequence goes on along the minus strand of NZ_CP062167.1, from coordinate 2,027,099 downwards.
CAAGCCGCTCGTCGGCGGTGGCCGTGGCCTGCCGCATCAGCCGCACGGGAAGCCGCTGTCCGGAGCGGGTCACCAGATCCACGTCCAGGACATGGATCCGATCCGGCTCCGATTCGCCGGTCGCGGACAGGAAGGCACGGCCCTCCTCGCCCACCAGTTCCGGCACCGTCACGCTGCCGGGATCGAAGGTGGCAAGATCGAAGCCGAGCCAGCCCGCCAGCGTCGCATTGAGGTAGACGATGGACCCGTCGCGCGCCGACGAGAAGAAACCGACCGGCGCATGGTCCAGATAGTCGATGGCGTTCTGCAACTCCTGGAAGAAGCCTTCCTGCTCCGCCCGCTCGTCGCTGATATCGGCAACCTGCCACACGTTGAGGCTGCGGCCGCCACTGTCCATCGGGCGCACCACGACGCGATACCAGCCCGCACCCGCGCCGCCGGAAAGCCGGCGCGACAGGCGGAACTCCTCCTGCGCCTCCCGCCCGTCCCGCGCAGCGTTGGCCAGCCTGTAGATCGCCTCGGACGCCTCCCCCTCGCGCGACAGGAGCTGCTCCAGCGTACGCGCACCCGCCAGCTCCTCGATACCGACCGTCTCGGCATAGGCGCGGTTGGCATAGACGATCCTGCCCTTGCGATCCGTCATCAGCGTGCCCGTCGGCAGTGCATCCAGGAAATCGCGGCCGAGGCCCGCATCGGACAGCCTGTTGGATACCTGAAGGAAGCCGAGCGCCAGCGCGAAGCAGGACAGGATGCCGAAGACCGCCAGAAGCCCGAAAATCCCGAGGACGGCGATTCCGCCCGAGACGTGCCCGGCGATCGCCAGCGCGGCCGCCACGACCAGCATGAAGGCGGACAGGGCCAGAAGGCGCCATACGCCCGAATGAGCGGCGCTGCGATCCACCAGCGGCTTGCGGTTGGCCAGGCGCGTGTCAGCCGTCATATCGGATGGAAACCAAGTCGCTTCGAGCCCCGCTCGTGTAGAAGATATCGTTCAGCACATTTGCGCATTATACGGCATGAAACTGTCGCAGCCCTTGAAGCCGCGACGTTTTCGGCACATGAACCTATCCAACGGAACAGGGTTGTCCATAGCGGCGCCCGCACGTATCCGACATGACGTAACGGTCATCGCACGCGGACGGCAAGCCGTGGCGGGGCAAACGACCAGGGAGACTGGCAAAATGTACGAGCGACTCGTAAACGCTCTCGGCGGTGAAGGCATCGCCACGGTGGTGATCGCCATCATCGTCATCGCCGTGCTTGTGATCCTCGGCTATGTTCTGCTCGCCATAGTGCGCGGCCTTACATCCGGAGGCCGTCTGGGCGCAGGCCGCAGCGCCGCGCCGCGCGTCGCGGTCCTCGACATCGTGCCGGTGGACCAGAAGCGCCAGCTCGTGCTGCTCCGCCGGGACGAGGTCGAACATCTGGTGCTGATCGGCGGCCAGAACGACCTTGTGGTCGAGGCCGGCATAAGCCGCATTCCGGTGCGCACCCGGCGCGTCGAGCCGAGCTTCACGGACACCCCACAGCCGCCACGCCCCGAGGCGACGCCCGTAGCTCCGGCCGCGCGGCCCGTCGAGCCGCCGCAACCCGTACGCAGCGAGCCGCGCCCGGCGCCCGCACATTCGCCGGCACATTCGCCCGCTCAGGCAACTGCGCCGTCGCCCGCCCAGGCACGTCCTGCCGCGCCGGAAGTCTCCAGCCCCCTGCCGCCGCGCCGGACCGAGCCCTCCCTTGCGCCGTCCCGGCCGCAGCAGCCCCCGGCGCCGCGCCCACAGCCGGCACAGCCCGCGCAGCCACGCTCGATGGCGACGCCCACCCTGCCGCAGCGCCCTGCCGCGTACCCGATCGAAGCGGCCGAAGGCCCTCGCGCCCAGCAGCCGTCACCGGCTGTCACCGTCGCATCCGGATCGCCGGCGGCGACCGAGGTTTCCACCGTGCGGAACGGCGGCGCTTCGCCGCTTCCCGGCCGCCCATCCGGGTCCCAGGCCGGCGCGGCAAAGCCGGAGTCGCCCGCATCGCCGGCCGGGCCCGTCGCCCAGCCTGCAACGAAACCTGCACCGGCACCGGCACCGGCTGCGAAGGCCGAGGGCTCCCTGGGGCCATTGCAGGTCAAGAGCTTCGCCACCAGCGTCCAGACGCATCGCAGTGACAAGGCAGCCCCCTTCCCGCCGCTGGGCGCTACGGCGGGCGCCGCATCCGCGGCGGCGGCAACCAAGGCCGCCGCTCCGGAGACGAAGCCGGTGGCGGTCGAACCCGCCAAAGACGATACCGCGGCCGATGGCGATATCGACCAGTTGCTCATGGCCGAACTGTCGAAGGAAAAGGTCGATACGCCCCCCGCTTCGCCCGTCGCGGACGAGCCGTCCGAGCCTGGCGAGCCTGTCGCCCGGCCGGAGCCCGCGACAAAGCCCGCTCAGGACAGGCCGGCAATGATGAGCCTGGAAGAAGAAATGGACGCGCTCCTGCGCGACTTTACCCTCGACCCGCCCGAGAAGCGCTGACGGTTTCGGCCCGCTCGGACACCCCGACACGACGAAGGGGCCGGCATTGCCGGCCCCTTTGCGTTTCATGTTCGGGATATGCGGACCTGGCTATTCGTCCCTGTACACTTTCTCGCGCCGTTCGTGGCGCTCCTGTGCCTCCAGCGACAGCGTCGCGATGGGACGAGCGTCCAGCCTCTTGAGGCTGATGGGCTCTCCCGTTTCTTCGCAATAGCCGTAAGTGCCGTCTTCGATCCGCTGCAGAGCCGCGTCGATCTTGGCGATCAACTTTCTCTGGCGGTCGCGCGCGCGCAATTCGATTGCCCTGTCCGTTTCCGAGGAGGCCCTGTCGGCAGCATCGGCGAGGTTCGGGTTTTCGGTTGCGAGCGCTTCGAGCGTTTCACGGGATTCGCGGAGAATCTCGCTCTTCCAGGCGAGTAGCTTCTTCCGGAAATAATCCCGCTGACGGTCGTTCATGAAAGGCTCCTCCTCCCGAAGATCGCCTCCGATTTGCAGAGTTTCGCTCATCTCGCTTCCTCTCTAACCGTCGAGGCGCTGCTTATAACTTTGGAAACCGGTGCCTACAAGGTGCAAATAGGTTGCATGTCCAACTCAAGTCTCTGCCATAAATACAGGCAAACACTGGTCTTTTTCTAATCTGGGAGATGCAGGTGACCATGGGGCAGACAGGCGGATTGCCGCGCCCTCGAAAAATGGCATGATGGCGTCATGTCGACCAATCCATCCCTACGCCTTTATTGTCTCAGACACTTTCACGCGGCAAGGCCACTTCCGGGCCAGCGCGATTTCGACAGGCCGCTGGATGCCCGCGGACAGGCTCAGGCCCGGCAAATAGCCTCAAAAATAATCAGTCAGGCGATCCGATTTTCCACAGTTTTCGTATCGCCATCGGTGCGCACGATGGAAACGGCGGCCTTGATCGGCGTCGCTGCGGATGATCCCCGAATCGTCGTCTCTCCCACGCTGTACGAAGCGCCGAGTGAAGCGTATTTCGATCTGCTGCGCGGTGGCGCACCCGATGGCAGCCTGATCGTCGGCCACAATCCCGGCATGGAAGAGTTCATCTTCGCGCTCTGCCGCAACGCCGGCAGCAATGCGGAGTTGCAGGCTCGCGGCCTGGCCACGGGCGGGTTTGCCGGCATCGATGTCGCCATGGGACGCGAGGCGTTCGCAGCCGGTTCGGGGCGGCTTTCGTCGCTGTTGATGCCGCCGCGTCCGTGACAGGGCGCCCGGAATACCTATCTTTGAGCCCCAGATGAATTTTCACCGCCATTCGAGGTCCGATGCCCAACCTGATGGATGAGGCGCTTTACGCCATCGACAATCTGACGGACCGGGCAACCGAACTGTTCCACCCGACGCTGCGGCTGGGGGTTGCGGGGCTGTCGCGTGCCGGCAAGACGGTCTTCATCACCGCTTTGGTGCACAATTTGCTGCATGGCGGCCGCCTGCCTGTCTTCTCGGCGCAGGCGGAAGGACGCATCGGTCGCACCTACCTGGAGGAGCAGCCGGACGATGCCGTGCCTCGTTTCCAGTACGAGGACCATGTACGCACGATGGTGGAGGAGCGGCTTTGGCCACAATCCACCCGGGCCATTTCCGAATTGCGGCTGACGATCGAGTATCAGTCGGCATCGGGTTGGTCGCGCTTCTTCTCGGCCGGCAAGCTTTCGCTCGACATCGTCGACTACCCCGGCGAATGGCTTCTCGACCTGCCTTTGCTCGACAAGGATTTCGCCACCTTCTCGGCCGAGTCCCTGGCCCGCGCGCGCCTCCCGTCGCGGGCCGGGATGGCTGCGCCCTTCCTTGCGCTTGTCGATGCGCTCGATCCGATGGCGCCGGCCGAGGAGATGGAAAGCCAGCGGCTGAGCATGGCCTTCACCGAGTATCTGCGCCGCTGCCGAGAGGACGGCACTGCCCTGTCGACGCTGCCGCCCGGCCGCTTCCTGATGCCGGGCGATCTGGAGGGGTCTCCGGCGCTGACATTCGCGCCGCTCGTGCTGCCGGCCAACGGCGCCTCCGCGCCCAGGAACAGCTTTGCCGCCGTCCATGCGCGCCGCTACGAAGCCTACAAGAGCGTCGTGGTGAAACCCTTCTTCCGCGATCATTTCGCCCGGCTGGACCGGCAGATCATCCTGATCGACGCCCTGCAGGCCATCAACGCCGGCCCGGAAGCCGTACAGGATCTCGAAACGGCGCTGGCGGACATCCTCTCCTGCTTCCGGCCGGGACGGGCAAGCTGGCTGGGCGGGCTCCTGACCCGGCGGATAGACAGGCTTCTGGTTGCCGCCACCAAGGCCGACCATCTGCACCGCGAAAGTCACAAGCGGCTGGAAGCCATCGTGCGCCGTATCGTCGCCTCGGCGGTGGAGCGCGCCCGCTTTTCGGGCGCGGAGTCGGAGGTCGTCGCCATGGCCGCCGTGCGCGCCACGCGTGAAGCGACCGTCGAGGATGGCGGCGAGCGCCTGCCGGTCATCGTGGGCACGCCCCTGGCCGGCGAGAGGATCGGCGGCGAAACCTTCGACGGCGAAACGGAAACGGCGATTTTTCCGGGCGATCTCCCGCGCGACCCCAACCGCTTGTTCGATCCGGGCGGCAGGGCCGATCCGCTGAACTTCGTGCGCTTTCGGCCGCCCCGGCTGGAACGCGACGACACGGGCCTGACCCTGTCGCTGCCGCATATCAGGCTGGACCGCGCAATGCAGTTCCTGATCGGAGATCGCCTCGCATGAGCGAAGATCACCCCCGCAACCCGCGTAGTTTCGCGCACCCGGCACCGCCGCAGCCCGTCGTGGAGGCGGCCGGGCGCAGCCCGCGCGGTTTCCGTGACCTTGCTTCGGTAACCATCGAGCCCGACGAGGCGCTGGAGCAGGAAGCGCTGGACGCACTGGACGCGGCGCCGGCCGTCATGCGGCCGCGGCGCCGGCGTCTGACCTTCGGCAAGGTGTTCATGGCGGGGCTTGGTCTGGTCGTATCGCTGGCCACCGGGCTGGCGCTGGACAGCCTGATCCGCGACTTTTTCGCAAGGGCCGAATGGCTCGGATACGTGGCGGCCGGAGCCTCCGCCCTCCTGGTGCTCGGTGCGGTCGGGGTCGCCATTCGAGAGCTTCATGCCATATCGCGCTTGCGCCTTGTGGAGCGCGAGCGCCGCGATGCGCAAAAGGCATTCGACGACAATGACGAGGCCGCGGCGATCAAGGTCACGGAGCGGCTCACCGCCATGCTCGGCGCCCATGCCGATACCTATGCCGGCCGGCAGCGGCTGGCAGGGTGGAAGGACGAGATCATAGACGGGCGCGACAGGATCGCACTGGCCGAGCGTGAGTTGCTGGCCCCCCTGGATGCCCGCGCCCGCGCGCTGCTTCTGGCTTCGGCGAAGCGCGTCTCCGTCGTTACCGCGGTCAGCCCGCGCGCCATCGTCGACCTTGCCTTCGTCTTCTTCGAGACCGTTCGCCTCATCCGGCGCATGTCCGAGCTCTATGGCGCGCGGCCCGGCACGCTGGGCCTGATCCGGCTGACCCGTGATGTGCTTGCGCATCTGGCGGTCACCGGCACCATCGCCCTGGGCGACGGTCTGGTGCAGCAGGTTCTGGGCCAGGGCCTTGCCCAGAGGCTGTCCGCCAAGCTGGGCGAAGGCGTGGTCAACGGCCTCCTGACCGCGCGGGTTGGTCTGTCGGCCATGGATATCTGCCGCCCGATGCCCTTCATGAGCGTGGAGCGCCCGGGCGTCGGCGCAATCCTGCGCGCGCTTGCCGCATCGACGGACACCGCGCCGGAAAGGAAGGGTTAACCCTTAACGGAGATTATCACCGAAGATAACTTGCATCGAGGGTTCACCATGTTCCGCACCGTCATCGCCGGGGTTTCTCTTGCCGTTGCATTGACGGCGGGCATGGGCAGCGCCTCTGCCGGCTCTTCGAAGGGTTTCATGGAAACGATCGGAGGGCGGTGGGTCGGCCCGGGCGAGATCGTTGCGGGCAAGTACAAGGGCACGCGGTTCACCTGCGATCTTGCGGGCGGCACCGAAAAGGCACCGTCCGCGATGCAGCTCGACGGTAGCTGCCGCGTCGGCCTGTTCTCGCAGAAAATGTCGGCCCGCGTCACGCATGACGGTCGCACCTACAAGGGCGCGTTCCTGGACGGCGCCAAGGGGACCGGCCTCGATATCGTGTCGGGCGTCGTCGAAGGCGACCGGATGGTCTTCGGCCTGGACCGCAAGCAGTTGAACGGCGCGATGGTCGCCCGGCTGGACGATGGCGACGCGCTGAACGTGACGATCTCGGTCAAGGTCGACGGCGAGCTCGTCCCCGTCATCGGCATGGTGCTGAAACGCGACGGCGCCGTGCGCCAGACCGCTCTCCAGGACTGAGCAAGCCAGCGGCGCAATATCGGCCGGGCCCCGCACCGGCAACGGCGTGGCGCCGCTAGAGGCGGTGCCACCACTCCCCGTCCTCGCTGACGGGCTCGATCCCCGACACATCCAGTTGCGCCAGCCAATGGCGGACGGTCTGGCCCTCGATCGTCAGGTCCGGGGCCAGTTCAGCCAGCGGCATCAGGACGAAGGCGCGCTCGCGGATGCGCGGATGCGGCAACGTCAATGTGGGTGTCTGGATGCTGGACTGCCCATAGGCCAGCACATCGATATCGATCGTGCGCGGTCCCCATCGCTCCACGCGCACACGCTTCAGCCGCGCCTCCAGCCGCAATGCCAGATCAAGCAAAGATTGTGGTTCAAGAGTTACTTCCAACTCTGCACAGGCATTCATAAATTCCGGCTGGTCTAGCTTGCCCCATGGGGGCGTGCGGTAGAGGCGCGATGCCTTTGTGACGCTGACGCCCATCGTATCGTCGAGCAGCCGAAGCGCCTCCGCCATCGTCGCGGCCGGGTCGCCCATATTGCCGCCAAGGCCGATCTGAGCCCGGGTCATGTCGCCGCCCCGCCGACATCGAGGTCGCCATCGCGTACAGCGTCGAGGACGGCGTCGACGACGCGCAGCGCATCGCGGTTTGCCTGCACCGCATGGACGCGGAAAATGCGCGCACCCCGCTCACGAAGGAGAACGCTGGTGGCCGCCGTCGCGATGTCGGCCTCCGGGTCCTCCCTGCCGATCGCGCCCCGCACGAAACGCTTGCGGGATGTGCCCACCAGCAGAGGAAGCCCCAGCGCCGCCAGTTCGCTTAAGCGAGCCATCAGCGCCATGTTCTCGTCGCGCTCCTTGGCAAAGCCGAAACCCGGGTCCCACACCAGGCGGCTGCGCTCCACCCCCGCGGCCGTGACGATCTCTATGGAGCGATTGTAGAAAAAGAACTGGTCTTCGATGACGTCGGGCAGCTTTTCCCGCTCGCGCCCCGTATGCATCAGGCACATGCCGGCGCCGGTCCGGGCCGCGACATGGGCGATATCCGGCTGCTTCTGGGCGCCGAACACGTCGTTGATGATGTGGGCGCCGGCGGCGACCGCCCGCTCGGCGGTCTGCGCGCGGTAGGTATCGACAGAGACGAGACAGTCGCTGGCCCGGACGAGCGCCTCTATGACGGGCAGGATACGCGCCTGCTCTTCCTCCGGCGTCACGGGCGTTGCGCCCGGCCGGGTGGATTCCCCGCCGATGTCGATGATGTCCGCGCCCTGCTCCACCATCTGCAATGCCGCCTCGACCGCCCGCTCGACGCTTCCGCCAAAACGACCGCCATCCGAAAAACTGTCCGGCGTGACATTGAGGATACCCATGATGCGGGCGGGCCCCGAAAGGTCGAGCGAGCGCCCATGCGCGACATGCCAGACAGGATTTTCCAGAGGCAGAACCGTCATTTATCGTCACCCCCCATTAACGATCCCGGCAATCTGATCGCCCATTTGGACCCCGGCGCTTCGTAACCGGAGTTCGATGCGCTAACTTTTGCGCGTGATGCAGCAAGCCACGGCAGGAGTCGATACGTGAAGACAGCATTCGTACTCCTGATAGCGGCGCCGCTTGCCTTCGGCGCCCTGCCCGCCACCGCCGCCGACATTCGTGTGCATACCACGTATTTCACCGTCACCGGCAGCACGCTCGAGCAGTTGGATGCCGCCCTGGCCCGCCACGGGCCGCTGGCCGGCGGCGGTGATGCCGGCCACCCCGGGGCAACCTCCGTCACCTTCGACGGCCATGTCGCCTATGTGCCGACGGACACCGGCTGCCGCCTGGGCGATGCCCGTTTCATGCTGGATGTCGAGGTGATCCTTCCACGCTGGAAGAAACCGCGAAAGCCGGATCCCGACACGGTCCTGATCTGGGAGACGCTGGAACGTGACGTGAAGCGCCACGAAGAACGCCATGCCGAGATCGCCGTCACCTATGTCAAACGCATGGAGATGGCCGTGCGCAATCTCGGTACGCGGCGCACCTGCAAGCAGCTCGAAGACGCCGTCGCGGCGACGACGCAGCGCTACCTCGCCGAGCATGAAAGCGAACAGCAGGCCTTCGACCGGCAGGAGGCGCGCGAGATGGATTTCAGGCTGAAGCGGCAGTTGCGCGACCGCCTGCGCGCCGGGTCGGACTGAAGGCCCGGCGCCTCAACCCTGGCGCGTGGGAACGTGCAGCACCAGCCCCGCGAGCTCAGGTGCGATCCGGATCTGGCACGACAACCTGGAGTTGGGCCGGACATCGTAGGCGAAATCCAGCATATCCTCTTCCATGACTTCCGGGCCCGGAAGGGAATCGACGAAAGCCTCGTCGACATAAACATGGCACGTCGCACAGGCGCATGCGCCGCCGCAATCGGCATCGATGCCGGGGATGTCGTGGCGAATTGCCGCCTGCATGGCGCTTGCGCCGTCGGCGGCCTCGACGGGATAGCGTGTACCGTCAGGGGAAACGAAGGTGATCTCGGTCATGGGCATGGGTTTGGACCGGCGCTCACGCCGGAGTCAATCGGCCTTTGCACGGTGGCTCAATCCAGAGATTTCAGGAAGCGTGCCGTCGTCTCGAGATCGTCCATGAATGCAGCGTAGGCGCCAGCGTACCGGTCGTCGCCTGCAAGCGCCAGTTCGGCCGCGCTTTCGGCAACGGCGAATGCGCCGACATGGCGGCCGGCTCCACGGATCGCACAGGCCATCTGACGCACCTCGTCACGCGTGGCGTGCGGCGCACGCTGGATGATCAACGCAACCTGCGAGCGCAGAAGCGCCAGCACGTCGCGTTCGATCTGTCGGTCGCCCCCCGTCTTCTGAGACAGGAAGACAAGGTCGACCGGACGTGTCCGCGATGGACGCGGCTCGGTCGGCACGGCCGGTATGGGCAAAATACGTTTCAGGGCAGTGGCACTACGCGTCATGGCTCTACTTCCTCGACGGCGACCCGATAAGGCAGCTTGCGCCACCCCCTTGTAATTTTTGGTAAATCGCCTTTGACTTCATCCTGCCGTGGGAAAACGGACCGATTTGCGGCCGGATCCCCTTCGGGGGCCCCGACTTGGCGGAATGGTAAACAAGGCGGTAACGGCTAACGCATTGACGCATAAGGCGCGTGGCCCCGGATCGGTGGCTTTTGGCGAGCGGCGTTAACCTTATGTTCAGACTTTGGGCAGGCCTTCCGCTTTTGCGGTTCCCAACGATGGGGGGCCTCTCTACCATAGACTCGCGGTATTGCCCTTTTTTCGCGCGCTTCGTGATGAAAGGGACCGTTTCGCGCATCGGTCCGGGAGGCCGTTGAGCGGATGTGACTTCACGAAGTAAGGCGGCGCAGTATGTCGAAGATCAAAACGGTCGAGCTTTCCGACGAAGCGATGATCGAGCTGGAACTCGAAGAAGCGTTCCGTGATGCCGATTTCTCCGACCAGGCCCCCGCACCGCCCACGGCCGCCGGCAACGCTGCCGCGGCCGCCGATGCGGACGACGGCGATTTCGACTTCGTCTTCGATGAATTCGACCGCACCATAAAGGAGGCGGCCTCGGCCTTCTCCGAACAGCCGCCCGAGGCCGAGGCTGCTGTTGTTGCCACCGACGAAGCGCCCGGCGCGTTCGACGAAGAGCTGGCCGAATTCGACTGGGAATCCGATATAGAGCCGGTTGGCGCCGGCCGGCCGGACGCACCGGACACCATCACCGACCAGGACGGGCTCTTCGATGTCGGTGCACCCGCCTATGTCGCTGGAACCGCCGCCGCGGCGGGTGCCGCCGCCGGAGCCTCGCGGCCCCGCCCGGAACCGTCGCGTACGCGCGTGGAGACCCCGCCCTACCAACAGAATGCCGCCAATGACGAGCGGCGCTCCGCGCCCGTCATGGCCGATGGAATGCTCGGCCGCCGTTCCTCCAGCCGCCCGGTGCTACTGGGCGGCCTCGGCGGCATCGCCTGGCTGGGCCTTGCCAGCGTTTCGGCGTTCGGGCTGTTCGGCGGCCAGGGCCTGACCGGCCAGAACGCCTTGAACGCCTCCGCCGCGTTCATCGCCGGCGGGGTGCTGCCAGCCTTCATGATCTTCGGCTTCGGCGTCATGGTCCGTCGCATGCAGGATCTGCGGCTGATGAGCCGCTCCCTCGCGGAGGTGGCTCTGCGCCTCGGGGATACGGCCCAGCAACGGCAGGCCGATTTTGCCACGCCTGCCACCGTGCTGCCGGCCGACCAGATCGCCGCGCTGGAGCGGCGCATCGCCGACGAGGTCGCGGCACTGGAACGCACATTCGCCGACAATGAGGTGCGCGTGCGCGGCCTGGTCGGGGAGTTGAGCTCCGAGCGCGATGCCATGCTCAACCACGCCGAACAGGTGCGCGCGCTGCTGATCGGCTCGCATCAGCGCCTGTCCAACGATGTGGAGGGCGCTTCCGAACACGCAGCGGAGCGCATCGAGGCCGCGGCGCAGAGCTTTACCGCCCTGCTGGACGACCGCACCAACGAGATCTCCCGCCGCTATGAAGACCAGGGACGCCAGCTCGCCGACTTCTTCACCGAGCAGAGCCAGTCCACCCAATCGGCGCTGAATGCGACGGGCGAGGAACTGGCGCGACGGATCGCCTCGACCGCCGATGAGGCCGGCGCACGCCTGCAGCAGGCCACCGAAGCCGTAAACCGCCTGATCGAGGAACGGTCGGGCGAGCTGGAGCGGCGCGCCGAAGAGCTGACGCGCGGCGCCACGGAGCTGAGCGACCGGGTTCACGGCGCGATCACCAGCGCCAACGAGCGTATCGCAGAGGCGCTGCGGGTCGGATCCGAAAGCTGGACGGTGGACAACACGCTCTTCCTCACCTCCCTGGAGGCCATGCTGGCCGAGAAGGCGGATCGGATCAGCGCCGAGGAAGCGGGGTTCACTGCCCGCATCACCGGCTCCATGGAAGAGCGCCTCGGCGTCCTCAACCAGGAGGTCGATCGTTTCCTGTCCATGATCGACGACCGTTTCGACGAAAAGATGCTTCGCACTTCGCTCCTGCTGGAGGGCAAGGGCGAGGATATCCTCGAACGGTTCGAGCAGCGCCTGATCCATCTGGAGGCCGTTCTCGACCGCCATGGCCAACCCCTCGTGGAGACTCTCGGCCAGCATGTCGGCGCCATCGAAAGCTCGATCGAGCGGATGGACACTTCGCTCGCCGGCGGCGTCGAGCGCATCGGCCGCTCGGTCGACGAGGAAAGCGAGAAGCTGGGCCGCGCCTTTGCCGAGGGCCAGGCCAGCTTTGCGGCGCGCGCTTCGGACGCCCTGTCACGCGCCGAGGCCGTGTTCGAGAAGCGGTCGGGCGAAATCCAGGCTCTGTTGGACGAGCGCACCGGCAACTTCGACATGCTGGCGGTGGAGCGCATCAGCGACATCGAAACCTCGCTCGCTTTCGCGCAGCAGACGCTGTCTTCCGCCATGGACGAGCGCAGCGCAGCGGTGACGACATCCATCGAGACCGGTATCGAGAAACTGTCCGAGCTGCTGTCCAGCCTGGACGAGCGGATGCTGGACGATTTCGACGACCGCTCGCGCCAGCTTGCGGGCCGCATCGGCGAGCGCGTGGAGCTTATCACGGCGACCCTTTCGGAACGCGTCTCCGGCCTCGACACCTCGCTCGCCACGGCGCGCGAGACGATGGTTTCGACGCTGGACCAGCACAGCAATGCGCTGACCGGCGCGATCGACCGCAATGTCGACCGCCTGGCCATGCTGCTGGAGGATGTCGACGGTCGCCTCATGCGCGGCTTCGAAGGCAAGACGGAAGTGCTTGCCGACAAGATCGGGGAGCGCTCGCGCGAGATCATCAACCTCGTCGAGGAAAATCGCGAGCTCCTGGAAAGCGGGCTGGAACAGCGCATTGGCCTCATCGCCTCGCTTCTGGACGAGCGTCGCAACGCCATCACCCTCTTCATCGAGGAAGGCGCCAAATCTCTCGCGGCCTCGCTCGACGGCGAAGCCACGCGCCTCTACGAGAACATGGATGCGCGTGCCCGCGCCATCTCGGACGAGATCTCCCGCAGCATGTCCGGCGGGGAAGAAGCGCTGGAAACGGCCGGGCGTCGCATCATCGATACGCTCGAGAAACAAAGCCACGCAATCGACATCGATGCCATCCGCCGGCTCGAGGCGGCGCTGGCGCGTTCCGAGGACGACAGGCAGGCCCTGGCCGACAGGCTGGCGGAACACGCGGTCCGCATGGAAGCGGGCTTCGAAGGGATGTTCGACAGCGTTGTCGCCGAACTCGGCGCCAAGGTGGACCTGCTGCGCGATACGGTGGAAACCTCGCGGCAAAGCCTTCTTGCCGATATCGATCGCTCTGCCGGCTCGCTGTCCCGCCACCTCGAGGACGGCAACCGCAATTTCACGGCCGGCGTGGAAAGCTCCGCGGCGCAGGCCGTCAGCGAGATCGAGACGGCCCTGCAGACCCTCATGTCCGGGATCGAGGCCCGTACGGCACAGCTTCGCAGCGCCGGTGGCGATCTGAAGGGCGGCTTCATGCAGGGGCTGGATGAGCGGCTCTTTGCCATCCGCAGCCTGTTCGACGGCTCAAACTCCAGCTTCTTCGCCGACCTGGACGAAAAGGCCGCCTTGTTGTCGACCGAGCTGTCGCGCAACAATGCCGACATCGCACAGACGCTCGACGAGCGCGTCGCCGAACTGCGCGCCGCCTTCTCAGAGGCCGACGAACGGCTGGGCAAGGCGCTGGAGAACCGCCAGCGCGAGTTCGAGACCGTCCTTGCCGCCGGCACGGACAACATCAACAGCTTCTTCGAGGAGCGCACCACCTCCATGTCGGAGACGCTGGATCGCGGCCTTGCCAATGTGGAAAGGACGCTCACCGGCCGCACCACGCAGATTGCCGAGGCCGTGCGCGACTCCATCCTGGGCGCGACGGGCCAGATGATCCGCGATGCTTCCGCCGCCCGCGGCGAGCTGGACGAGCAGGCAAGCCGCTTCACCACAAGCGTCGAACAACTCGGCGCCGCGCTGGCCGCTTCCAGCGAGGAAGCCCATTCGCGCCTGTCCGGCGAGCTGGAGCGCCTTGCGGCCGAAGTGGAAGCGGCCACCGGACGCCTGCGCACCACGGCCGAGGAAACGCGCCAGAGCCTTACCGGAGACAATCAGCAGTTCGTCACGCATCTGGCCGGCGCTTCGCTTGCCATGCGCACGGAGGCCGAAAGCGCCCGCGAGAAGCTGGCCTCGATGGCCGGCGAATTCGTGCAGAGCCTCGACTCCCTGGCCGGGCAGTTCCGCGTCGAAACCGAAAGCGCCCGTGGCCAGCTGGCCGAGGAAGCCGGGGCGCTGGCGGAAACCATACGCTCTGCCGGTGCCATGCTGACGGATGTCGGGGGCGCCTCGCGCGACTCCCTGTCGCAGAATGCGCGCCAGATGGCGCAGGGCGTGGAAGAAGCCGCCCGCATGCTGAACCAGAAGGTCGAGGCGATCCGCCGCGAACTGGCCGAGCAGTCCGTCGACATGACGGGCGACATGGACCGGGTGGCCGAGCGCGTCCGCGCCATCGCCACGGAGGCCCGCGAGACGCTGGGCGACGGTGCCTCCAGGATGCTGGACGGCATTGCCGATGCCATGGAAACCATGGATGGCCGTGCGCAGACGCTGCGCAACGACCTCGAGGAGCGGACCCGGGATTTCGCCACCTTCATGGACGGTCTTGCCGCATCCATCGGCCAGGAGATCGGCAAGGTGGGCGGCACGCTGCGCGGCGAAGCCGAGGAAACCTCGCGCTTTATCTCCACCAAGCTGGTCGACGACGCGCGTCAGGCGCATGAAATTCTGCTGAGCAACACGGGGGACATCTCCACTGCGCTGGCCGGCGTCTCGACCGCCATCCGGCTCGAAGCGGACCGCGCACGGGACCAGGTGTTCGACGCGACCAGCGCCTTCGCGGAAGAGCTGACCCGCAGGGTGGAAGCCAACGAGACGGCCCTTGCCGGCCGCGCGGCCGACCTTGGCGCGGCCTTCGCGGAGCGCGTCCAGGAACTGGAAGAGATGCTGGGGCGCCGAAACGCCGAGATCGCCCGTCTGCTCGACGAGGAGGCGCGGCCCCTGCTCGACCGTCTTTCGGAAGATGGCAACAGCCTGGCGGCATCCATCGGTGAAAGCGCCCGCAGCGCGGCCGAGCGCCTGCAGCAGGAAAACTCCGCGCTTCTGGCCTCCTTCACGCGGCATGCCCACAAACTGGTCGAGGAGATCTCCTCGTCGTCCTCGCAGGTTGCCGGCGAGCTCGAGCGCCGCACGAAGGATGCCGCGGGCGTCGTCAACGAGGCCCAGGAGAACCTGGTACTCGAGGTCGGCCAGTTGATCCAGCGCATCGGCAATGTGAGCGGCATGCTGGGCAAGCTGGTCGGCGAGGCCACGGGCGAACTGTCGGCTGTGGAAAAGACGTTCACCGAGACCGCCGACCGCTTCACCAGCGGCACGGACAAGGCCGTATCGGTGATCGAGAATTCCAGCAGCCGCTTCGACGACAACATCCAGCGGCTCGACGTCCTGTCGGCAGAATCCGCCGGGCGTGTCGACGCCATCGCAGGGCGCCTTGCGGAGCAGAGCGAGGTTCTGCAGGAAGCCGCCCGGCTTCTGGAGCAGTTGCAGACCGGCATGGACCATTCTCTGCAGGAGAAGCGCGAAGGTCTGGAAGCCCTTGCCAAGGGCCTTTCGGACCGCTCCGGCGAAATCGCCGAGACGGTGCGCGGCCTGGAAGAGATCGTCAGCCGCCGCATAGAGGCGACGCAGCGCAACTCCGCGACCGCGGTGGACAAGGTGCGCGAGGCGCTGGCCAGTGCGCTGGATGACGCCAACCGCCGCTTCATGCAGGCCACCGAAGAGATGCGGCACACCGCCTCCGGCCTCAAGGAAGAGCTGGATTCGACCCGGCAAGAACTCAGGCGCGGCGTTTTCGAGCTGCCCGAGGAAGCCAAGCAGAGCACGCAGGCCATGCGCCGCGCGGTATCCGACCAGATCCGCGCCCTCAAGGAACTCGGAGAGATCGTCTCGCAGTCGGGCCGCGCGCTGGACGTCCGTCCCGCCCGCTCACCGCAGCAGGCAGCGCAGCCGCAGCGCGAGGCCGTGGTGGCCCCGCGTCAGCAGCCGGTTGCCGAACCGCGCGTGCAGGCCAGGGCACAGGAAGAGCAGCAGGAGCGCCGGGCCGTCGGCTCGTTCCAGGCGGAGGGCAATCTCGCACGCGACATGCGCGGCACGGTAGAGCCCGCCCGCCCGGTGGAGAGCGCCTATCCTGCCCGTCCGGCGGCGCCGGCCGCGGGCGCCCCGAAAGGCCGCAGCTGGGTGTCCGACCTGATCCGTCGTGCGTCCGCCGAAGAGGAAGCGGCCGCGGCAGCCCAGTCGGACGAGCTGGAATCCGCACTCAACGCCGCCTTCGAAGCCGACCAGCCGGAGCCGGCGGCGCCGGCGGCACGCAATCCCGCCCACGTCGTCGAATCCCTGAACTCCCTGTCGGTCGAGATCGTCCGGGCCATCGACCATGACGCCTCGGTCGAGCTTTGGGACAAGTATCGCCGCGGCGAGAAGAACGCCTTCACGCGCCGCCTCTACACGATGAAGGGCCAGGAAACCTTCGACGAAATCCGCCGCAAGTACCACCGGGAACAGGAGTTCCGTCATGCGGTGGACCGCTATATCGGCGATTTCGAAGCCATGATGAACGACCTGCGCAAGCGCGAGCCGGATGGGCAGCGGGTGCGCGAATACCTGACGTCGGACACGGGCAAGGTCTACACCATGCTGGCCCACGCCTCCGGCCGCTTCGGCCAGGCCTGAAGCCGCCGCGCATGAAAAAGGCCCCCGCCAGAACATGGCGGGGGCCTTTTCGTATCGGCAGGGTTGCCTCTGTCGCTAGCGTTTGATGCCGTTCAACTCGCCCACGATATCGGCAAGGAAGGGCACGAAGTCGTCGCCGCGCCCGATAGCCTCCGCCGTGGCGTAGGAATTCTTCACGGCGCTCGAAACATGGCTTGCGATGCCACTCTCATTGGCCAGCGACACCAGGTAACGCGTATCCTTGTGCGCGTTGCGCAGGGTAAATTTGTGGGCTTCACGGTCGCCCCCGACGACGTATTTCATGAAGGTCTGGTAGAAGCCGCAATCCATGCGTCCGCCGCTGATGACCTCATGAAAGGTCTGCGCCGAGACACCGGATTTCGCCCCGATGGCCAGCGCCTCTGCGTAGAGTGCGGCGTAGCCCAGCGAAACGAAATTGTTGAGCAGCTTCATCGTATGGCCCGAAGCGACGTCGCCCGTGCGTACGATACGGCCGGACCAGCAGTCGACCACCGGGCGGATATGCTCGAACGTCTCGTCGTCCGCCCCCACCATCGAATCCAGCGTACCGGCCCAGGCCTCGACGGGCGTCCGGCTAAGCGGGGCATCGGCGAAGCGAAGGCCGGCGGCAGCCGCCATGGCGGCGATGCGGCGTGTCGACACCGGATTGGAGGTGGAGGAATCGATGATCGTGGTGCCGGGACGCGCATGGGCCAGAATGCCGTCTCCCCCCAGGACCGTCTCCTCGACCTGGGGTGAGCCCGGCAGGCACAGCACGATGACGTCGCACTGCCGCGCCAGATCGGCTACGGAAGCGGCTTCCCGCGCACCGCGTGCGACAAGATCCTCGATCGCCTCGCGCTTGCGGTTTGCCAGCCCCACGAGCGGGTAGCCGGCCTCCAATATGTTCTTGGCCATGCCATGGCCCATGTAGCCGAGGCCGATAAAGCCGATGGTCAGGTTCTTGTCGTCTGCCGTCACTCCGTTCCCTCCCTCGAAATAACGCTCCCGTTCAGGCGACCTGGGCGAACCATCCCACGATTTCCGCGGAGATTCGCTCGAAGGCGCCGTTCAAGCCTGCGATCAGCGCCGCGTTGCCCTGGCCGGCAATGGCCTCGGACACCGTGAAGACGCGCGTGGCGCGGACCGTGCCCGTCTTGTCGTCGAGCGCGGTAACCGCAATCGCGATCTTGGCGACGGGCTGCCCGGTCTCGTAGGATATCTCGAAGTTCCGAATATTCGTGACGACCTGGTAGTCGATGGCCAGGCCCTGGCCCGGCACACCGACGGCGCTGAAGCGGCCCGAATTCTGGAACGCCTGGACAAGGCGGAGCTGTACGAGGCGTGGAAGCCTGTCGCTCCACTGGCTTTGGCCGAGATACTCGACCGTCAATGGCGCCGGCATGACCACGACCCGCTCGCTGTCCAGCGTGCCCGTTGTCGTCGGCTCCGGGACGAGGATCTGCGACCGCTGGACACGCGCGGAGCCACCGACCCCGGCAGGCGCGGTCAGATCGAAGGTCTGCGGCGGCGGCGAAAGCGAAGCGCAGCCGGCCAACGTCGCGGCAAGCGCCGCCGGAAGCAGCGATCTGGCAAAAAGCGTCATCGTCCGTGTCTCCCCGATCCTCATCGACGGTTCCGCCCGTCGAACTCACGCACCTGCCCCGATCCCGTCCCACCATAGATGATGCGGCTCGGGTTGTTGGCGAGGTTGGTAATTGCCCTCTCGATCCGTGTGATCGCCCCGGAAGCGTCCCGCACCAGTGTGCGCACGTCGTTGAGGCCCTGGCCCGAGAAGCTTTGCAGGTTGGCGGCGATGGGCCCGATATTGGCGCGGACGATGTCCGCCGTCTGGCGGATCGACTGCAGCGTGGCGCGCGCCTCGGCCGTCAGGCCCTGCCCGTCCGGGCTGTTGACGATGCCGTTCACCGAATTCAGGATCGTCTGCACCTGCTGGGAAGCGGTGCGCAGGTTTTCCGTCACGTCCTGCGTGTTGGAAATGATGCTGTCGATATCTTCCCGGCGATTGCCGATATCGCGCGCGACCCCGCCGACGGCATCGGCGGCGCTGGCGATATTGGCCGTTGCCGCCGTTATGTCGTTGAAGGCTTGCGAAACGTCGTCCGCATCGATGCCGGCGATCAGTTCGTCGATCTGCGCGCGGGTGCCGTTGATACCGTTAAGCGCCGTATTGAGCGACGACAGCACCGTCTGCGTGCCGCCGAAGATCGAGCTGAGCGCACCGGACTGCGCGTTGAGCGCGTCGGCGAAGCCGCGGACGCCGTCGACCGTGGCGCGAACCTGCGCCGGATCGATCGCGCTGATCAACTGCTCGGCCGATTCCAGCGTCGTGTCCAGGCGGCCGGCGACGCTTTGCGCCTGCGTGGAGATCGGCCCCAGCGACGCCATGAACTGCTCCACCGAAGGCATGTTGTTGCTGATCGTCTCGCCCACCGCGCCGAAGCTGCGGGCCGCCGTCGACACGCTTTCGATGGCGGCGGAGAAGTTGCCTGTCTGCTCGCGTACGGACTGGGTGATCGCCGCGACGTTCTCGATGGAGGCGTTGACGGATTCGACGTTGAGCGCGGTGATGAATTCGGACGCCCTGTCGATCAGGTCGGGGAGGCGCAAGGCGACGGCGTTGGCGCTTTCCGACAGGCGGCCGAGGCTGGCGACGAAATCGGGTATCTGGTCCGCGTTGGCGGCAAGGCTTGCGGTGAACTCCTCCACATGCTCGGAGGTCGAGGCGATGTTGCCCGCCGTGGTGCGCACGGCCGGCCCGATCTCCTGCACCAGGGATTCGAACTCGCCGAGAATGTTGTTGGCGCGTTCGGAAATATCGCGTGCCGTGGCCAGGATGTCCGTCACATCGGACGCATTCGCCCGGATCACCGGCGTCACACCTTCGCGCATGGCGGATTCGATGATGTTGCGGTCGTTGACGTTGCCGCCGCTCAGGCCGACGAAGCTGACGCCGGTCAGGCCCTGGGAGCCCAGCGAGGCCGTGGTGGAGGTGGTGATGGGCGTGGTCCGGTCCACCTGCGTCGTGGCGATGACCACACGCGGATTGTTGGGGTCGATCCGGAGGTTGGTGACCACGCCGACGGCAAGGCCGTTGAACAGCACCTGGCTGCCGACGGAAAGGCCGGAGACCGAGCCGTCGATGCGGACGAGCAGCGGTACGCGCCGGTTGGAATCCGAGATATTCGCCGACCAGTAGATAAAGCCGAAGCTCAGCGCCAGGATCAGCAGGGTGAAGACACCGACCAGAATGTAGTTTGCGCGGTTTTCCATGGGTCTCAAGCTTCTCCGTCCGCCGGGCCGGGCCGGGCCGCTTCCGCCTTCTCAGCCGGTTCGTCCTCGTCCGTCACGATGCTTCGGGCGCGCTTGCCGTGGAAGTAGCTGCGCACCCAGGGATCATCATTGTCCAGCATGGTCTGCAGGTCGCCCTCTACCAGGACCTTCTTCTTGCCGAGAACCGCAATACGGTCGCAGGCCTGGAAAAGGCTGTCGAGATCGTGCGTCACCATGTAGACGGTCAGGCCGAGCGTATCGCGCAGGGTCATGATGAGTTCGTCGAATTCGGCCGCACCGATCGGATCGAGGCCGGAGGTCGGCTCGTCGAGGAAGACGATGTCCGGGTCCAGCGCAAGAGCGCGCGCCAGGGCGGCGCGCTTTATCATGCCGCCCGAAAGCTCCGACGGGTATTTACCGGCGGCGTCGGCCGCCAGGCCGACGAGGTCGATCTTCAGCCGGGCCAGCTCTTCCATCATCCTGGGCGACATGTCGAGGTATTCGCGCATCGGCACCTGGATGTTTTCCAGCACCGTCAGCGAGGAGAACAGTGCGCCCTGCTGGAAAAGGACACCCCAACGCTGCTCCACGGACAGGCGCTCGGCGTCGCTGGCGCGCTCGTAGTCGATGCCGAACACCTCGATCGTACCGGCCTGCTTGGCGTTGAGGCCGAGGATGGTGCGCAGCAGGACCGACTTGCCTGTGCCGGATGCACCGACGAAACCGAGGATCTCGCCCCGCCGGACATCCATCGACAGCCCGTCCAGGATCGTCTTGGCGCCGAAGCGCACGGTGACGTCCCGGCAGGTGATGATCACCTCCGGCTCGCTGGCCTTATGGCCGGCCCGCGTCTCGTCCGGGCGGGGAAGGTCAGTATCCGATTGCGGCATAGAAGATCGCGAACATGGCATCCATCAGGATGACGAGGAAGATGGACTTGACGACCGAGGCTGTCACGTGAAGGCCCAGGCTTTCGGCGCTTCCGCCCACCTTCAACCCCTCCGATGCGGCGACGACGCCGATCACCATGGCCATGAAGGGCGCTTTTATGAGGCCGGCGAAGATTGTGGCCACGTCGATCGCGCCGCGCAGGCGCATCAGGAAGGCTTCCGGCGTGATGCCCGAATAGAAGAACGTCACCACCATGGCGCCCGCTATGCCCGCAAGGTCGGCGACGACGGCCAGAAGGGGCAGCACGATGACGAGGGCCACGAGGCGCGGAAAGACGAGGACGCCGATGGGATTGAGGCCGATCACCTGCAGGGCGTCGACCTCTTCGCGCATTTTCATGGAGCCGATTTCGGCGGTGATGGCGCTGCCCGAGCGGCCGGCGATCATGATCGCCGTCAGCAGCACGCCGATCTCGCGGAGCTGCAGGATGCCGACAAGGTCCACCACGAAGATCTCGGCGCCGAAGTAGCGCAACTGGAACGCGCCCTGCTGGGCGATGACGCCACCGATCAGGAAGCTCATCAACGTGATGATGGGCAGGGCGCGCACGCCCATGTGGTCCATCTGGGCAACGATGGCCGCGGGCCGAAACTGCGTCTTGCCGGTCAGCCGCCGGCCGGCGCCGTACAGGGATGCGCCGAGGATGTTGAGGCCGTCGACGAATTCGCCCGCCATGCCGACCACCCAGCGGCCGAGCCCTTCGAGCCCGTTGAGCACGACATTGCCGCGTCTCTTTTCGGGGACGGGCCGCTCCATGTCGAGCGAGCGGCGCACCGCGTCGAACAGCGCGCCATTGCCCTGCCGAAGGCCCTGGACATTGACCTCGACACCCTTTTCGGCGAAGCCGCGCTCCAGTTTTTCGATCAGCAGCGCACCGGCGGTATCCATGCGGTCGACGCGGTCGCACTTCAGCGTGATGGACTTGCCGAGATCGGACCCAAGCGTCTTGTAGACGGCGTCCTCGACGGGCCCGACCGTGCGGGCGATCCAGTCGCCCGACAGGGTCACCGCAACGCCGCCCTCCGCCTTCTCGGCGGAGATTTCCGGCTTACTTATGCTGCGCTGATCGGTCTCTTCGTCCAACATGCCGTCGCGGAAAATCCTGCCATGGGCTATCTGCTTCACCTGCCGGGAAGCGGCGCCCCCCGGGGCAGCGCAAACCGATTCTTCGTCGTCGTGACGCTACCGATAGCAATAGAGCTTGTCACCGAAGCTTCAATCACACCGATCTTAATCCGCAGAGGTTTTCATGGCGCGTCGTCTTTCGGTCACAGTAGAGCGTTTTCCACTGGCTGCGGCCTTCACCATTTCGCGCGGCTCCAAGACGGAAGCCATCGTCGTAGTGGCGACCATATCCGACGAGTTCGGCACGGGCCGCGGCGAATGCGTGCCCTATGCACGCTATGGCGAAACACCGGAATCGGTCGTGGAAGCCATGGAGACGGTCCGCGACGCGATCGAGTCCGGCATGTCGCGGCGGACGCTGTCGACGCGGCTTCCGGCCGGCGCCGCGCGCAACGCACTTGATTGCGCCCTCTGGGATCTCGAGGCCAAATCCACCGGCACGCTGGTCGAGGAAGCGATCTGCCGCCTGCCGGCGCGCCCGCTGGAGACGGCCTATACGATTTCACTGGACACGCCGTCGGCCATGGCGGCTGCCGCGGCGCGCGTCTCGCATCGCAGCCTCCTGAAGATCAAGGTGGGCGGCGAAGGCGATGCCGACCGCATGCGCGCGGTGCGCAGTGCCGCACGCAACGCCCGCCTCATCATCGACGCCAACGAGGGGTGGACGGAAGAAACGGTGCGCCAGAACCTTCTGGTCGCCGCCTCCATCGGCGCGACGGTGGTGGAACAGCCCATGCCGGCCGGTGCCGACGAAATCCTGACGCGCATTCCGCACCCCGTGCCCATCTGCGCGGACGAATCCGTCCATTCCACGATCGACCTGCAGGGCATCTGCGGCCGCTACGACTACGTCAACGTCAAGCTCGACAAGACCGGCGGCCTTACCGAAGGGGTCGCCTTCGTGCGGGAGGCGCGGCGCCTGGGTTTCGGCGTCATGGTCGGCTGCATGGTGGGCACGTCGCTTGCCATGGCCCCTGCCGTGCTGCTGGCCCAGACGGCCGACCTGGTCGATCTGGACGGGCCGCTGCTCTTGGCGCGCGACAGGCCGAACGGGCTGGTCTATGGCCCCTCCCTCGTCTCGCCGCCCGATCGCACCTTATGGGGATAAGGGGACTGTGTTTCCCCGGCGAGGGTTCTCAGGCCATGCGATCCGTTTTAAGGCAGATGGCATTTGGATCATGAACAGGGTGGCGGCTATGGAAGCCTCGGGTAAGTCTCGTCTGACGGCAGAACAGGAAGCCGAGATCGCCGCGCTGCGCGACCAACGGGCTGAAACGGCAAGGCCCGTCGCGCCCGGGCTCGAAGAGATCCTCTACAAGCCCCTGCCGGTTCTGGACCACGGCTTCGTGCGCGTCATCGACTACATGGGCACCGACGATGCCGTCGTGCAGGCGGCGCGTGTTTCCTACGGGCGGGGCACCAAGCGCGTGCAGGAGGATCGCGGCCTCATAAACTACCTGCTGCGCCACTGGCATACGACGCCATTCGAGATGGCCGAGATCAAGCTGCACGTGAAGCTGCCCATCTTCGTCGCCCGCCAATGGATCCGCCATCGCATGGCCAGCGTCAACGAGTACTCGGCACGCTACTCCGTCCTGGACCGCGAATTCTACATTCCGCAGCCGAACCACCTTGCTGCGCAGTCGGCGTCCAACCGACAGGGTCGTGGCGAGATCCTCGAGGGCGCCGAGGCGGAGGAAGTCCTCGACCTTCTGCGCAACGATGCGATGCAGGCCTACGATCATTACGCCCTGATGCTGAACGAAGGCGACGGCGAGGCGAAGCGCGAGGACAGGCAGGGTCTTGCCCGGGAGCTGGCGCGCATGAACCTGCCCCTGAACTTCTACACGCAGTGGTATTGGAAGGCCGACCTGCATAATTTCATGGGCTTCCTGCGCCTGCGGGCCGATCCGCATGCGCAGTACGAAATCCGGGCCTATGCCGACGTGATGATCGACATTCTGAAGCGCTGGGTGCCGGTAACGCACGAAGCGTTCCTGGAGCATCGCATGGGCGCTGCCCAGCTTTCCGCAACCGCCGTCAAGGTCATACGCCGCATGATCGACGGCGAGGCCGTCACCGCCGAGACGAGCGGCCTGACGAAGCGCGAATGGAGCGAACTCTGCGCCGTCCTGGAGCGGGATGCCTGAGGCGAGCCCTTTTCATTTGGCGCGTACATGCCTATATTCGCGGCGTCGGGCTTGACCCGACTATGGCGATAAACTGCCGATGAAATAAACCATTCGGACCCGGGGGCGGTACCCGGCGCCTCCACCTGAACCCCTGCCCCCGCAGGGGCTGAGGCGGGGGCGAAATAGGATCGACGAGGGTGTAAAGATCGGACTTTTGCTCGGCATGGTACCGCCGTTATCGGGCTGTTAAAATAGTTGCCAACGACAACTATGCGGAAGCACGTCTCGCCGCTTAACGCGGTGCGATAGCTTCAATTAAGCCCTGGGGGTTCGCACCTTCAGGCGGGGCCCGGAGGCGCCTGGCAACAGAAGCCTCCACTTTAATTCCCTCACGCACCGTTCGCTCATTGTGTCGCTTGCGCCCGCGACAGGACTTTCATGCGCTGCAAACTCCGGCTATGAAACGTTTGTCCAGGCTGGGGGCACCACCCCGGCCATACAAATCAGCCCGAATTATCGGGCATGTCGGTTCGAACACAGGTGGCCAATGGGTCAGGATCTTATCCGCTATGACATTCTGGCGCAGGACGCGCTACGCGGCGTGATCCGGAAGGTTCTATCCGAAGTCGTGAAGACGGGTCTTCCAGGGGAGCACCATTTCTTCATCACGTTCCTCACGTCTGCGCCGGGCGTGCGAATCTCATCCCGCCTCCGCGAAAAGTATCCGGAGCTGATGACGATCGTGATCCAGCACCAGTACTGGGACCTTTCGGTAACCGATACCGCATTCGAGATCGGTCTTTCCTTCTCCGACATTCCCGAAAGGCTTCTGATCCCATTCAGCGCCATTCGCGGCTTCTACGATCCGGCGGTCAATTTCGAACTGGAGTTCGACGTACGCGAGGTGGAGGCGGCCAACGGCCAGCCCGAGGCAACCGGGTCGGAGGCGCCGCTCGCCTCCGTGACCGAGGTACCGCTTCGCCGCCCGACCGCCGAGCCCGCGCGCGCCAAGGCCGATGCCAGGGCTTCCGAGGATGACGCAACCGGCGATGCCGAGGCCGAAGGCGACGAAGGCAACAAGCCATCCGCCGATGTCGTTTCACTGGATGCCTTCCGCAAGAAACCCTGACGAGCGCATTGCCCATGGCCGAAATCGTCAATCTGCGACAGGCCCGCAAACGCATTGCACGCGAAAAGGCGGAAAAGGCGTCGGCGGAAAACCGCGTGACCTTCGGGATGTCCCGCAAGGACAAGGCGAAGGCCGGCAGCGAGCGGGAGAAAATCCTGAAAGAGCTGGATGGCGCCCGGCTCCAGAAGCCCGGGCCTGACGAATGATCGTCAAACGGTCCCTGTCCATACGCGGACACCGCACCTCCATCAGCCTTGAAGATGCCTTCTGGACGCTGCTACGCGAGATGGCCGAGCGCCGCGGCCTGCCATTGGCGCGGCTTGTCGCCGACATCGACACGGCGCGGGAGCCGGAGCAGAACCTGTCCTCCAGCCTGCGCCTTGCGGTCCTGGATTATGCCCTGAACAAGGACCGCGACCAGGCCTGAACATGTCTTCGTCCGGCCGTCTCAGCGGAGGCTGGGATCGACGCCCGGCAGGTCTGAAAGCGGTGCCTGGCCCGGCGCCAGCTCATATTCGAATGGCGGTACGACCTCTCCCGGAGCCCGGGGCGACGGTGGCGGCACCCGCAAATCCGGCATTGGAAGCGCCGGTGCGGGGGTTGTGCGCCGCGCCTCTTCCGCCGCGCGGGCAGCCTCCTCCTGCCGTTGACGCGCTTCCTCGGCCCGCTGGCGCTCCGCTTCCGCCGCAGCGGCTTGCGCACGCTCGGTGCGCAGCCGCGCCAGGTGGTTGAAGTAACGCGCCTCGCGGCGCAGGCGCAGCGTCTCCTGAAGGTCGTCACGCATGGCCTGCAGGCGCGCCTGTTCGGCACGGTAGGCGCGGATCGACAGATAGCTCGTCAAAGGGTCGGCGCCTGCAAGGCTGAACGCCGCACTTCCCGGCAAGGCGGCGACGTAGGACACCGAAGGAGCCGTATCCTTGATCTCCTCTTCCGCCGCCGGCGCATAGACGATGGTGGCCCGCGCCTCTCCGCGCCGCGAGCCGAGGCTGAACGTGCCCTCCCCGGACAGGCGGGCGCCGGGCGCAGTAGCAGTGATGGGGCCGACCCGTATGGAGCCGAGTGCAATGTCCACGGGCGCATCCAGCCGGTCCACCTGAAACGGTTGCGAAGGCAGGTCGCGGAGCAGCAGCGACACCTGTTCGGACGTCGCCTCGAACCCTTGGCTGTCCGCCGCATCGAGGACCGCGCCGAGGGCTGGGACGGAAACGCCGGCAAGCACGGCGTCCATGATGCTCATCGAGCCGCCGCCATCCGCCGAGGCGAACAGTTCGGACCAGGATTGCCCCGCAGCCTCCACCGCGAGCCGGCCCGCAGCCTTGCCTCGAAGCGGCACGATGGCAGGATCGAGTAAAATCCTATCCAAAGAGAGGTCCACTTGTGCGCGGGCGAAGCCGCCATTATTGGCAAGGCTTGCGCGCCCGGTCAGCGATCCATCGCCCATCGTGCCTTCCAGCCCGTCGGCGGCCAGGCCCTCCGCACTTCCCTGCAGTCCGAAGCGCGTATCGCGCAGAACCGCCCCGTCGAACAGGTCGATACGTGGAACGGTCATCGCCAGTTCGAATGGCGGCAATTGCGCGGTGAAGGAGCCGCCAAAGGCCGTGTCCGGCCAGCCGCCCGCCCCGTCGACAGCCTCCGGCGCAACGCCGAGGACGGTTGTCGCCAGCCAGGGCAGCGATATCGCGCCGATGGTTGCGGCACCGGTGACGGGGCCATTGCCGCTTCGCGTCAATTCCGCCGCCTCGATCGCCGTATCGGCGATGGAGCCGGACATTTCATCCACGGTCCAGCCATCGGGACGCCAGGCGACATGCATCCTGCCATCGGCCGGCAGGCGGTCGATGCCCTGCCCCGCGGCAATGCCGAGCGCCGAGAGCCAGGGGCCAAGATCGCCGGACTGCAGGGTGGCCGTCGCATCGGCCCCGGACAGGCTGTCGGCGCTCCAGGTCGTCGTGCCCTCGACGGTCAGGTCGAGGCCGGGTGCGTGGGCGCCGAGGCTTGTGGCAACCCTGTCCGCCGGGCCCGACATGCGGGCGCGCAGCTCCAGGGGCGCGGTGACGCCAAGGTCGATACCCGCGGCACCCAGTTGGCTGAGCATCTCGACCGGGCGGTCGCTGGCCAGGAGCAGCGAAACGTCGGTCGGCCAGTCGGCCCGCGCCTCCTCGATCGATGCCGGAAGCGCCACGCTGGCGGTTATCTCGCTGGGGCCCGCCGTGCCGTTGAACGTCAGGGCAAGCCTGTCGTCTTCGCTGCCGGGAGCCACGCGCCCGCTGCCCGTCACCTGGCCGGACCGCGCGAGAAAGTCGGCAAGGGCGCCACCCAGACGCGGGGCGACCATCGCCCGGTTGGTGCGGACGATGGCTGCCAGCCGCGCAGGATCGCTCAAAGCCACTTCATAGGCGAGGTCGGGCACGAGGCCACTGTCCGGGCGGCCGATGGTGCCCCTAGCCTCAAGGTTGCCGCCGGCAAAGCCGCCAAGCGACAGGTTGCGCAGGTCGAGCACGTTACCGGAATAGGTCAGGTCCACCTCGCCCGTTTCGGCGGCGAGACCGGATAGCTGCAAAGGCCCGGCAGAAAGTCGCAGATCGATGCTGTCGACACCGGAGGCGAACACGTCCTCGCCGGCAAGCAGCTCCGCGAAAGCGGAGAAATTGTCGAGGTTGACGGCATCGCCGGCCAGGTCGGCGGACACGGCGACCCCGTCGCCCGCCGTGGCGCGTTCGAGCCGCCCGCGCAGGCTCTGCCCGGCGACGTCCGCTTCCAGATTTTCGAAGACCTGGCGCGTCGGCGAAAGCTGGACGTCGGCCGAGAAACCGGCGCGCTGGATCTGCGCGAGGCTTTGTCCGCCTTCACCCCCGAGCCATGCGACCAGCCCGGCGGGTTGCCGCGAGGCGAACAGGAGCGGCCCACGGAAGGCCAGCGTATCGCCGACGGTGACCAGCCCCGAGGCCTCCACCAGCGTGCGCCCGGGCAATTCCGCGTTCAGGCGGCGCAGCGCCCAGCCATCCGTACTGGGCGATGCCGTCAGGGACAGGCCGCGCACGGTCGTATCGCCGACGGTGAAGACCGGAAGGTTCAGTTCCAGCTCGCCAGCCACCGGCAGGACGGGCACCGCACGGAGCGTGCGCCGTACCGCCTCCACGCGGTCCGCCAGTGTCAATCCACCGGATTTTTCCAGGGTTTCCTGCGTCAGCCGGTCCATATCGATCTGCTCGCCGGCGAGCTTCAGGCTGAAATGCGGAATGGGGCCGGAGGCGAGCGTGCCTTCGCCGGTCAGAACATACGGGGCTTCGCCTTCCCCCACTTCCACCCGGATCTTCTGGAATGCCGCACCGCCGTTCTGCGACGTGACCTGGCCCGTCGCACGCAGAACCGGCATGTCGGCCACCGGCTCCAACCCCTGCGCCGGAGAGGCGATCTCGACGGCGCCGGCAAAATCGGCGACGCCGTCGCCCAGTTGCGTCGCGCCATCCAGGGTAAAGGAGCTTGCCAGCCGCTGCGACAGGATGGCGATCCGGAAGGGCCAGTGGCCGCCATCCTCGATGGCGCCGGAGCTGAGGGTGAACTCCAGCCGCTCGCCCCGGTTGGTCAGCGTGCCGCCGCCACGGAAGGGACCGCGCAGCGTGCGCGCCGAAAAGCTTGCATCGATATCGCCGAATTCGCGCCGCTGGCCGTTGCTGCCATTGTTGAGGCTCAACGTGCCATCCGTGATCACGACGTTTTCCAGAACGACGTTCGCCCCGCCGGCGCCAAGCCCCTCGGCCAGGCGCGGCGGCCGCGAGCCCGCTCCGTAGGGCACCGTCAGATGCGGCCGCCCGAGCTCCATCTGGAAGATGCGGATCTCGCCCGAAATATAGGGCGCCAGTTCCGCATCCATCCGGAAGCTGTCGAGCGTCATCGACGCTTCGCCGCGACCCGGCTCGCCCACCGTCACATCGGTGAATGTCAGGCTGGGAAACGGCAGCAGGCGTGCATGGGCTTCGCCCCGAACCTCCACCTTCTGCCCGAGGAGGCGGCTGGCCTCCGCCTCGAAGGAGGTGCGCCACGATGTCCAGTCGATGAACAGCGGTGCGACGAGGGCCGCGATCAGCAGTGCGACGACGAGGCCGCCTATGGCGATGAACAGTCGCACCCCTTGCAGCCTCCTTCCCTCTTGGCGTTGCCGGCAGAAGGCAGATAGGCCACGAGAATGCGACATTGTCGAGGGTCGCCAAAGGGCTTTCCCCGTGTTCTCACCTAGTGTTGGCGGCAAATTTCATTAGATATGGTGCGATGACCGATTCCTCAGACAATCCGGGCGCGCCGCCCGCATCACCCAAGGCGGGGATCGCCGCGCGGGCCCTTGCCGGCATGCGCTCGCGCACGCCCGCCGCGCAGGAAGCGGCCTATATGGCCGGGCTCAATCCCGAGCAGCGCGCAGCCGTGGAAACGACGGAAGGCCCCGTTCTGGTGCTGGCCGGCGCCGGAACCGGCAAGACGCGCGTGCTGACGACGCGGATCGCCCATATCCTGGCGACCGGGCGCGCCTACCCCTCGCAGATCCTGGCCGTCACCTTCACCAACAAGGCCGCGCGCGAGATGAAGACGCGCATCGGCCTGCTCGTCGGCGAAGAAGTCGAAGGCATGCCGTGGCTGGGCACCTTCCACTCCATTGGCGTACGCATTCTGCGCCGCCACGCCGAGCTTGTGGGGTTGAAGCCGAATTTCACCATCCTCGATACGGACGACCAGGTCCGGCTGATCAAGCAGCTCATCCAGGCCGAAAACCTCGACGACAAGCGCTGGCCGGCGCGCACCTTCGCCAACCTCATGGATGGCTGGAAGAACAAGGCACTGACGCCGGACCGGATACCCGAGGGTGACGCCCGCGCCTTCGGCGATGGCAAGGGGCGCCTGCTCTACCAGGCCTACCAGGAGCGGCTCCGCCAGTTGAATGCGGCGGATTTCGGCGACCTGCTGATGCACCCGATCGAGATCTTCAAGAACAATGCGAGCGTGCTGGACGAGTATCACCGGCGCTTTCGCTACATCCTCGTCGACGAATACCAGGATACCAATGTCGCCCAGTATCTGTGGCTGCGCCTGCTGGCCCAGCGCACCGGGCAGGACGGCGCGCGCAACGTGTGCTGCGTGGGCGACGACGACCAGTCCATCTATGGCTGGCGCGGCGCCGAAGTGGATAACATCCTGCGCTTCGAGAAAGATTTTCCGGGCGCGGTCGTGATCCGGCTGGAGCGCAACTACCGCTCCACGGCCCATATTCTGGGAGCGGCCGGCCACCTGATCGCCCATAATGAGGACAGGCTCGGCAAGACCCTCTTCACCGAGCGGGCCGACCCCGAGGACGAACTCGTCAGCGTCAACGCCGGCTGGGATTCGGAAGAGGAGGCGCGCGCCGTCGGCGAGGAAGTCGAGCAGTTGCAGCGCAAGGGCCATGCGCTGAACGACATGGCGATCCTTGTACGCGCCTCGTTCCAGATGCGCGAGTTCGAAGACCGGTTCGTGACACTCGGCGTCAATTATCGCGTCATCGGCGGCCCGCGCTTCTACGAGCGGCTGGAGATCCGGGATGCGCTGGCCTATTTTCGCGCCACCGTGCAGCCGGCCGACGACCTTGCCTTCGAGCGCATCGTCAACACGCCGAAGCGCGGCCTCGGCGAAGCTGCGATCCGGCTGATCCACGAATATGCGCGCGCCAAGCAGGTGCCGCTTCTTGCCGCCGCCGCGGAGCTGTTGGAAGGCGACGAACTGAAGCCGCGCCCCCGTGCCGCGCTGGCCGAGGTGGTGGCGAACTTCCATCGCTGGCGCGACCTCGTGGCCACCATGCGCCATACCGACCTGGCCGAGATGATCCTGGACGAGTCCGGCTATACCGCCATGTGGCAGAACGACAGGTCGGCGGAAGCGCCCGGGCGGCTGGAAAATCTGAAGGAGCTGATCCGCTCCATGGACGACTACGAAAGCCTTCCGGGCTTTCTGGAGCATATCGCGCTCGTCATGGATTCCGAGCAGAACGAGCAGATGGACGCGATCTCCATCATGACTCTGCATTCGGCCAAGGGGCTGGAGTTCGAAACGGTATTCCTGCCCGGCTGGGAGGAAGGCTTGTTCCCCCACCAGCGCGCCCTGGACGAGGGCGGGCGCTCCGGCCTCGAGGAAGAGCGGCGGCTGGCCTATGTCG
This sequence comes from Aureimonas sp. OT7, assembly GCF_014844055.1. Classification (NCBI taxonomy): domain Bacteria; kingdom Pseudomonadati; phylum Pseudomonadota; class Alphaproteobacteria; order Hyphomicrobiales; family Aurantimonadaceae; genus Aureimonas; species Aureimonas sp. OT7. The sequence goes on along the minus strand of NZ_CP062167.1, from coordinate 1,995,590 downwards.
GCCTCACGCGCGGCAAGAAACGCGTGAAGATCTGGTTCGTCTCCAACCGGCGTATTCACGGCCTGTGGCAGAGCACCATCCCGTCGCGCTTCCTCGACGAGTTGCCGGAAGAGCATGTCGAAGTCGTCGAGGCGCCGTCCACCTATGGCGGCTACGGCGCCAGCCGATGGGACCAGTCCAGCTTCTCGACGACGAGCTACCAGACGCCGGGCTGGCGGCGCGCCCAGGCGGCAGGCGGTGCGGGTGGCTATTCCGGCGGACGCGGCGGCGGCATCGCCTATGCCGACAAGGGCCCGACCAGCGCCCAGGACCGTGCCGCCGCGCAGGCCGACCGTTACATCAACCGCGACGGAACCCTGCGTGACGATGGCACGCCCGGTTTTGCCGGCCGCATGACGGAGGCCCATTCCATGCGCCCGTCGCGCGGCTCCAACCAGCCGCCGCGCAAGGGCGCGGGCCTGTACTCGTCCGCCCGCGACGGCGGCCCCCGGGAAATCTCGGGAGAACTGGTGGCCAAATCGGTGGCCGAGGTGGCAAGCGCCTTTGCGGCCGGCGACCGGGTCTTCCACATGAAGTTCGGCAACGGGACGGTGGCTTCGGTCGAAGGCAACAAGCTGACCATCGATTTCGACAAAGCCGGCCAGAAGCGGGTGCTGGACGGCTTCGTTCAACCGGTCTGAGGCGGGCCGCCGCCCTATTCGACGATGATCGTACCGCGCAGATAAAGCACGGCCTGACCGCCGATGATGACGGCATCGTCTTCGAGCCGGCAGGTCAGGCTGCCGCCACGTCGGGACAACCGGCGACCGGGTCTTCCATATGAAGTTCGGCAACGGGACGGTGGCTTCGGTCGAAGGCAACAAGCTGACCATCGATTTCGACAAAGCCGGCCAGAAGCGGGTGCTGGACGGCTTCGTTCAACCGGTCTGAGGCGGGAGCCGCCTGCCCTATTCGACGATGATCGTACCGCGCAGATAAAGCACGGCCTGACCGCCGAAGATGACGGCATCGTCTTCGAGCCGGCAGGTCAGGCTGCCGCCACGTCGGGACAACCGGCGACCGGGTCTTCCATATGAAGTTCGGCAACGGGACGGTGGCTTCGGTCGAAGGCAACAAGCTGACCATCGATTTCGACAAAGCCGGCCAGAAGCGGGTGCTGGACGGCTTCGTTCAACCGGTCTGAGGCGGGAGCCGCCTGCCCTATTCGACGATGATCGTACCGCGCAGATAAAGCACGGCCTGACCGCCGATGATGACGGCATCGTCTTCGAGCCGGCAGGTCAGGCTGCCACCGCGTCGGGACAGCTGGCGCGCGGTGAACGTCGTCCCGCCCAGTTTCGCCGCCCAGAACGGGGCAAGCGCACAATGCGCCGAACCGGTGACAGGGTCTTCGTCTATCCCGAAGCGCGGCGCGAAATAGCGCGATACGAAGTCCACGCTATCGCCCTTCGCCGTCACCAGCAGGCTGCGCGCATCCAGTGCCGCGATGGCGCGGATATCCGGCCGCATGGTCATCAGGGCGCCTTCGTCGGCAACCAGTGCCAGCACCGTATCGTCGCCATCCACCGGCACGAAACGCGTTTCCAGAACCGGTATGCCAAGTACCGCGGCGATTTCGGCCGGATCGCCGCCGGGATCCACCCTGCGACGCGGCAGACGCATGGAGAACCCCGCCTCCGAACGGTCCACCCGCAGCGTGCCCGATTTGCGGGTGTGGAACCGGAAGGGCGGGGAAAGTCCGATCTCGTCCGCCAGCACGAGCGCACTGGCAAGCGTTGCATGGCCGCACAGCGGAACCTCGGTCGTCGGCGTGAACCAGCGAAGCTCGTGCCCGTCTTCGGCCGCGGAAACCAGGAAGGCCGTCTCGGCAAGGTTGTTCTCGGCGGCGATCGCCGTCAGAACGGAATCGGGCAGCCATGAATCCAGAAGGACGACAGCCGCCGGATTGCCGGCGAACCGGGTTCGCGTGAAGGCGTCCACCTGAAACATCCGAAATTCGGCCATGCCGTCGTTTCCCTCTCTGCCTGCCAGGCGCCTATCGTCTTCCGGACCGAGATCCAGTAAGCATCGCGCGACGCAACATAGGCCGTGATCGACTTGTCCACCACCGTCGGCATCAGCCGTGCCTTGACCATCCTGATGGCGGTGACCTGCGGGGTCCTAGTCGCCAACCTCTATTATGCGCAGCCCGTGCTGTCGCTGATCGGCGCCGATGTCTCCATGCCGCCCGCCCTGGAAAGCGGCGTGGTCACGGCATCGCAGCTCGGCTACGCGCTCGGCCTCGTCCTGCTCGTCCCGCTGGGCGATGTCGTGGAGAATCGACGGCTTATCCTGACCACGATGGGTTGTTGTGTCATCGGCTGCTTCGGCCTCCTGGCAGCCGGGTCTTTGCCGACCCTGTTCCTGTCCATGGCCGTCGTCGGCGTCACGGCCTGTGCCGCCCAGATGATCGTACCCCTGGCCGCCCACCTGGCTCCGCCGGAGCGGCGCGGCGCCGTCGTCGGCAACGTCATGGCCGGCCTGCTCGGCGGCATCCTTCTGGCGCGGCCCGTTTCCAGCCTCGCCGCCGAATATCTCGGTTGGCGCGGGGTGTTCCTCGTTTCCGCCGGCCTCATGCTGGCTCTCGCCATCCTCTGTGCGCTGGCGTTGCCGCGCCGCGTGCCTCCGGCGCGGCAGTCCTATCCCGCGCTTATCCGGTCTCTCGGGCATCTGTTCCGCAGCCAGCCCGTGCTGCGGCGGCGCGCCCTGTACCATGCGGCGATGTTTGCATCCTTCGCGATCTTCTGGACGGGCGCGCCCATCGTCCTGATGAGCCCGCCTTACAACTACAGCGGCCACGCCGTAGCGCTGTTCACTCTCAGCGGCGTATTCGGCGTGTGTGCCGCACCGGTTGCCGGCCGCCTCGCCGACCGCGGATATATCCGTACCGGCACCATCGCAGCCATGTCGCTGGCCGTCGCCGCGCTGCTGGCAGCCTCGGTGGCCAGCGGCTCCATGGCGCTGTTCATCCTGGCGGGTATCCTCGTCGATCTTGGCGTGCAGGCCAATCTGGTCATCGGACAGCGCGAGATCTTCGCGCTCGACGACAGTATCCGAAGCCGGCTGAACGCCGTCTACATGGCGATCTTCTTTCTGGGGGGCGCTGTCGGGTCGGCGCTCACCAGCCCGGTGCTGGAGGCCTTCGGCTGGCCGGCCGTCGCCCTGATGGGAGCGGCCTTTCCCGCAACGGCGCTGGCTTTCGTAATGACCGAGAAACACAGCCGCTGACCGGGGCCGGTCAGCGCGTTGCGGCGGCGGCCGCCTCCCACTTGTCGAGAAAGGATTCGATCGGCAGATCCTGCATATCCGGGATCGCCTCGAACAGGCGCTCCGGCGGCCAGTCCCACCAGCCGAGCGCCTCGATGCGGGCCGCTACCGGCTGCTGGAAGCGCCGCCGCAGGACCTTGGCCGGCACGCCCGCTACGATGGTGTAGGCGGCCACATCCCGTGTCACGACCGCGTTGGCGCCGACGACCGCGCCGTTGCCGATGGTGACGCCCGGCATGATGACGGCACCGTGCCCGATCCAGACATCGTGCCCCACGATGACGGCGCGGCCGCGCCGACGCTCGCGGAATGCGCCGTCCACGGGCAGGAAGCGGAAATATTCGTTCGGGCGATAGCTGATCTTGTGGGTCGTCAGGCGCTCCATCGGATGGTCCAGCGCGTTGATCCGCACGTTCGCGGCAATGGACGAGAAACGCCCGATACGGGCATAGATGGCTTCGCCGCCGCGCTCGAAATAGCTGAAATCCCCAAGTGCCGTTTCGCGCAGCACACAGCGCGGACCGATCTCGCAATAGCGCCCGATGGTGCATTGCTTTACCTCGGCGCTGCCGTGGATCCGCGCCGTCTCCGAGCGGAAGCGGATATCCGTCGCGTCCCATTCCGTTTTCGTCATGCCCGCCTTCCCGTCCGCGCTGGCTTCATGTATCGCGATGGACAAGATTGGAGAAGCCTCATGTCCCAAGATCCGCCCAGGCCCCGCCCGCGCCGTATGGCCGCCCTGCGCATGGGCCTCTGGGTTCTGGTCGGCCTCGTCGCCGCCCTGCTGGTCCTTGTCTGGGCGGTCGGAATACGCCAGTTTTCCACCGCCGAGCAGGCGGCGGAACCCTACGGAACGCCGTTCCAGCTTATCGATCAGGACGGGCAGCCCGTTACCGAAAGCATCCTGAAGGGCAGCGCCACCGCTGTCTTCTTCGGATTCACGCACTGTCCTGACGTGTGTCCGACCACGCTGTACGAGCTGGCGGGCTATCAGCGCCAGCTGGCCGACGAAGGCAAGGAGCTGAAGGTCGTCTTCGTGACCGTCGACCCGGAGCGCGACACGCCGGACGTCTTGAAGCGCTACGTGGAAGCGATGGACGCCGACATAACCGGCGTAACCGGCGATCCGGCGGCGGTGAACGCGATGCTCGACGGCTGGGGAATTCACCATGCCAGGGTCGAAAGCGGCAGCACCTACACGATGGACCACACGGCCAGCGTCATCATGCTGGGAACGCAAGGCCAGTTCGTCGGCACCATCGCCTATCAGGAGAACCCTGAAACGGCGCTCCAGAAGCTGGACCGCCTGACGACCCTTTAACGATTTGAATGCGGAGCGGCGCTTGAGCCAGTTACGATATTTCGCGCGCGGCCCGCGTGCAGCCGCCGAAGCGGCCTATGCCCGGCTGGACGCCGCTTTCGAGGCGTTCGGTGCGCCGGTCTCCATCTACGAGGCCGACGAAGAAGAACAGATCTTCGAAGTGTCGATCTACTTCGAGGAGGCGCCGGCCCAGGCGGCGGACGTCCTCGCGCTTTTCGAGCCCTTGTCGCCGGAGACGGAGCATATCGACGCCTCCATCGACTGGATGCAGAGCGTGCTGGCCGACCTCAAGCCGGTGCGGGCCGGCCGCTTTCTCGTGCATGGCGCGCATGACCGGGCGCGCGTCGGGGCCAACGATATCGGCATCCTGATCGAGGCGGGGCAGGCTTTCGGAACCGGCCATCACGGCACCACGGCCGGATGCCTGACGATGATCGGCGATATCCTGCGCCGCAAGGCGCCGCGCAATGCGCTGGACCTTGGAACCGGCAGTGCCGTGCTCGCCATCGCGGTGGCGCGCCTTGCGCGCATTCCCGTGCTGGCGACGGACATCGACCCCGTGGCCGTGGATGTGGCGCGCGGCAATGTGCGGGCCAACGGCGTTTCGGCGCTCGTACGAACCGCCGTTGCGATCGGTTTCAACGGTCCGGCGTTTGCCGATGGAACGCGTTTCGACCTGATCGTCGCCAACATACTTGCCGGCCCGCTGATGCGGCTGGCCCCTGCCATGGAGCGGCGGCTGGAGCGGGGCGGCGATATCGTCCTGTCGGGCATACTCGCCCGGCAGCGCCAGGCCGTGCTGGCCGCCTACCGGGACCAGGCGCTCTATCACCGGCGCACGATCCGCATCGGTGATTGGGTGACGCTGCACCTTAGCCGCTGAAACGAAAGGCGCCGCGTTGCACGGGGCGACGCGGCGCGAAATCGATTCGGCTCGATACGGTGGCCCCTGAGGGCTAGTGCCGTTCGGGAGCGGCAACCTCGAAGAAGGAACCGCGGCGGCCCAGAAGACTCACCATTTCGTCCATCTGGAGGCCGCGTCCGCCGGTAACCTGCAGACGAGACGGGATCCGGCGGCCTTCCGCGCTGGCGATCCGACGCGACGTGAAGACAAGGCGCGGGGAAACGGGCGTGGGGCGGTGGGTCTGGGTCGTCAACATGTCTGAAGCCTCTGCGGAAAGGTCTTCGTAACCTCTCATGCACCCTATATGCGTCATCGCGCCGGATTGAGCTATATCACCCGTTGCATAGGTCCGTTTCGCAAACCGCAAGGCGATTCTCGCATCGTCTTCATCAATTGTTCATAAATTTCGAAAGGCCATCAGCGGTGTTCCAGTCCTTCGAAGAGAGCGCAAGCTCGGCCGCCAGCGCCAACCGCCTCGAACTTCTCCGCGCAGAGCTTTCCCATCTTGGCGTCGACGGTTTCATCGTTCCGCGCGCCGACGAACATCAGGGCGAATACATCCCGGATGCGGCGGCACGCCTTGCATGGCTGACAGGATTTTCGGGTTCGGCGGGCTACGCCGTGGTCCTGCCCGATTCGGCCACGCTGTTCGTGGATGGCCGATACACGACGCAGGCGCGCGATCAGGTGGACCCCGCGGTGGTGCGGACTGCCAGTTCCATCGATACGCCGCTGGCCAAATACCTGTCCGGCGTCGCTGCCGGACTGACGATCGGCTTCGACCCCTGGCTGCATACGCAGGCGGAGGCGGCGGCGCTGCGCAAGGCGGCCGAGGAAACCGGTTTCAAGCTGGTGCCCCTGCCGCACAACCCCATCGACCGCATCTGGCAGGACCGGCCGCTGCCGCCGAAGGGCAAGGTGGTGCAGCACCCCGAAACGCTCGCCGGTCGAAGCGCCGCCGCCAAGCTGGAAGAGATGGCAGAAACCATGCGCGCGGCCGGCGGCACGGCGGCAGTCCTGACGGACCCGTCCTCGATCGCCTGGGTGTTCAACATTCGTGGCCAGGACGTGCCGCACACGCCGCTGCCCCTGTCCTTCGCGCTTCTCAAGAGCGATGGCAGGCCAACCCTGTTCATCGATGCGGACAAGCTCGACGGCTCGGTCAGGGATTATCTTTCCGCCCTTGCCGACCTTGCCGCACCGGAAGCCTTCGAGGCGGCATTGCGCGGCTTCCGGGCCGGCGAAAGGGTTCTCGTGGACCCTGCCCTTGCGGCCGAACGCATCGTCGAACTGATCGAGGAAGGCGGCGCGAGCGTCGTGCTGAAGCCCGACCCGGCACGCCTGCCCCGGGCCCGCAAGAACGACATCGAGATTGCCGGCAGCCGCGCGGCGCATCTGCGGGACGGCGCGGCCATGGTGCGCTTCCTGCATTGGCTCGACCTTCAGCCCGGCGGCACCGTCACCGAAATCGACGCGGCCCGGCGCCTGGAAGCGTTCCGCGCGGAGACGGCGGCCAACGACGGCATGCCGCTGCTGGACATCTCCTTCGACAGCATCGCCGGGGCCGGGCCCAACGCCGCGCTGCCGCACTACCGGGTCAATACGCGGTCCAACCGGACACTTGGCGATGGCGAACTGTTCCTGATCGATTCCGGGGCGCAGTACCGGGACGGAACCACGGACATTACCCGCACCGTCGCCATCGGCTCGGTCGATGCGGAGCGCCGCCGCAAGTTCACCCTGGTCCTCAAGGGCATGATCGCCATATCGACGATCCGCTTTCCGGTCGGTACGCGAGGCATGGACCTCGATCCGCTTGCCCGCGTGGCCCTGTGGAAGGCCGGTTGCGATTATGCGCATGGCACGGGGCACGGGATCGGCTCGTATCTCGCCGTTCACGAGGGGCCGCAATCCATATCCAAGCGCGGCGCGAGCGTGCTCGAAAGCGGCATGATCCTTTCGAACGAGCCAGGCTATTACCGCGAGGGGCATTTCGGCATCCGGATCGAGAATCTGATTCTCGTAACGCCGCCGGCCCCGATCGAAGGCGGTGACATGCCCATGCATGGCTTCGAGACGCTGACCTTCGCCCCGATCGACCGTCGGCTGGTCATGGCCGATCTGCTGGACGAGCATGAGCGGGCCTGGCTCGACCACTATCACACCGAGGTGCGTGGCAGGCTGGCTCCGCTGCTGCCGGACGAGGCCGACCGCGCATGGCTGGCCGGCGCGACGGCGCCGCTGGGCAGTTGACACGAAAAGACCCGCCGTCCTGTCCGGACGGCGGGCCTCTTTCACTGTACCCGGGTGTTAGCGGCACATGCGGCGCGGCCCGTTATATGGCTGGAACGTCCCGCTGCCGGGATCGAAGCTCCGGTAGCGCTGCGAACAGTATTGATACCACTCGCGCGTCCAGGGCTGCGGCGCATAGGAATATCCCGGCTCCACATATCGGCGCGGCGCCGGCTCCACATAGCGCGGTTGGTTGGCGCTGGCGATTGCCGCGCCCACCCCAAGCCCGACGATACCGCCGATGATCGCGGCGCCTGCGGCGTTGCCACGGTCGCGGCGATAGTAGCGCGGGCCACGATCCCAGCGACGGGAATCGCGCCAGTCGCGACGCCCATAATATCCGCCGCCACGATAGCCGCCACGGTCCCAGTGGCGATGCCGCCAGGGATCGGCCTTGGCCTCGGTCGCCCCGAACAGGCTGGCGACGACGTTGCCCATCGCGCCGTTGACGTTTTGCGGCACGGCCACGCTGGCCGGCAACATCGCCATGGCCACCGCGACGATCAGGGCTTTTCCACTCAACTTCTTAACCAATGACATGGCGTGTCTCCTTGGAGATCGTTCGCCCCTATTAACCATCCGTCACCTGAATGGCCGCTGAATGCGGACACCGGACCCGCCAAGAGGCACCGACGCAGATCCCGATGCTGGTTAACGCGCCAGCGGCCAAATGGATCTCGGCTAGCGATAAATTGATCGCCATCGCCCCGGAACTTTCCCCCCGGCCCTTCAAGTGGAGGCCGGCTCGATCCTATATCCCGACAAGCAGTTACAAGAATCGGAGGCCGCAGCATGGCTGCACTGCACAAATATCGTTTCGGAGCCTTGCTCGCGATCTTCACGCTCGTCTTTTCGGTCGTGGCGGTGGACTATGCGGAGGCACGCCGGGGCGGGAGCTTCGGTAGCCGTGGGGCACGGACGTTCCAGTCGGCGCCCGCCACCAATACGGCGCCTTCGGCCGCACCCGTGCAGCGCTCGATCACGCCCGGCACCGCGGCGCAGCCCAATGCCGGCCGCGCTGCCACCGGTGCCGCCGCCGGCGCCGCGGCCAATCGCGGCCTGCTCGGCAGCCCGCTGATGCGCGGCCTGATGCTGGGTGGCCTCTTCGGCCTCCTGATGGGCGCCGGTTTCGGCGGCTTTGGCGGCTTCATGGCGCTTCTGGTCCAGATCGCACTGATCGCCGGCGTCATCTGGCTGGCGATGCGTCTGTTCCGCTCGCGGCCGCAGACAGCGGCGGCCGGCAACCAGCGCGCCGCCTCCAGGATGAACTATCAGGGGCAGGATCCCGCTGCCGGCGGCGGGCGCGATTTCCGTCATCTCGGTGCGGGCCTCGGCGGCGGCGGCGGCGCAGCGGCTACCGGCGCGGCAGCACAGGCGGCGGCGCGCGGCGGCAACCCGGACGAGCTTGGCATCACCCCGGACGATCTCGGCATCTTCGAGCAGCGCCTGTACCAGTTGCAGGATGCCTTCGGCCGCGAAGACTATGCCGCGATCCGGGAAATCACGACGCCGGAGATCATGTCCTATCTGTCGGAAGAGCTGTCGCAGAACGCCACGCGCGGTGTGAAAAGCGAGGTACGCGACGTCAAGCTTCTGCAGGGCGACATCGCCGAAAGCTGGAAGGAAGGCTCGCGCGAGTTCGCCACCGTCGCGATGCGCTATTCGATGATCCAGTTCCTGCGGGACAGGCAGAGCGGCAGCATCGTCGAGGGCTCGGACAGCGAGCCGGTGGAATCGACGGAAGTCTGGACGTTCCTGCGCGACCACCACGACGAATGGAAGTTGACCGCGATCCAGGAAGCCTGAGGCTCATCCGGACGCTTGAGACAGAAGGGCCGGTCGCCATCGACCGGCCCTTTTCTCATATCCCGGCGAGCCGCGCGACGATCACGATGGCGGTTCCGATGGCGACGGTGGACAGAAGCGACAGGCGAAGCGCCAGCACGCCGCACAGGATGAGCACGCTGCGCTCCAGCCACCCGCCATCCACGAAAGCCGGTACGAAGATGGTGGGCAGTACCGCTGCCGGAACGGCGTTCAGCACGGCGTCGAGGCGCGGCGATATGCGCCCCATCCGCTGCAGCACGAGATAGCCGCCCACGCGCGTCGCGTAGGTCGTCACCGCCGCCAGTATCACCAGAAGCCAGATCTCGCTCATTCCCGGTCTCCCGGCAGGGGCCGGACCGCCGCCACGACCAGGCCTGCCAGCCCGCCCAGCGTCACATGCCAGGGCGCGCCCAGCGTCATATAGACAAGTGCGGAGGCAGCGAAGCTTGCTCCGGCCACCGGAAAGAAGCCATCCCGCTTCTGGAAGGCCATGGTTTGCGCCAGGAAGTAGACCGGCAGCACGAAATCCAGTGCGAAGACGCGCGGATCTTCGATCAATCCGCCAAAGACGACGCCGATGGCGGTGGACAATTGCCACACGACATAGAGCGCCAGCGCATAGCCGAAATAATAGGTTTTCGTGAGCCGGCCGCGCAGGGCGCGGGCCTCCGCTGACGCATAGGACGGATCGACCAGAAAGAAAAAGCCGATCGTCTTCTGGATCGGACCGAAGGCGCCAAGGTGCCGGCCGATGGACGCCGAATACAGCACATGGCGAAAATTGAGGATGAACATCGACAGGACCACCGCCCAAAGCGGGGATTCGATCGCCAGCAGTTGCAGTGCCACGAGTTGCGAGGCGCCTGCATAAACGAAGGCCGACATGCCGATGGCCTCTGCCGCGGTGAAGCCGCCATCCATGGCCAGCGTGCCGTACAGCGCCCCGAAGGGCAGCATGGGCACCAGCACGGGCGCCACGTCGCGGAGCGCCGCACGCAATTCACGGGTGTCCAGCATCCCCTCAGCGCCCGATAAGGGTAAACCAGCCATCCTCGTCGATAATCTCGATGCCGAGCTCACCTGCTTTCTTGAGCTTGGAGCCGGCCCCCGGTCCGGCCACGACGAGGTCCGTTTTCTTCGAGACGGATTCCACCGCCTTGGCTCCAAGCTCGTCCGCCATCGCCTTCGCCTCCTCCCGCGACATGCGCTCCAATGCGCCGGTGAAGACAATCGTCTTTCCGGCAACCGGAGACACGATCGAAGCCGCCGGCCGCGCCTCGTCCTGCGGCCGTACCCCGGCCTCAAGCAGCGCGTCGATTGCGTCCCTGTTATGCGCTTCGTGGAAAAACTCGACCACGGCGCCGGCGACGATGGAGCCGATGCCCTCCACGCCGTTCAACTCCTGCCAGGCGTCGTTGCCGGGGTCCTTTCGATCGTCGGGTATGATCGCGGCCTCGGCGCCGGCACGAAACGCCTCCAGGCTGCCGTAATGGCGGGCGAAGCGCTTTGCGTTGGTTTCACCCACATGGCGGATGCCGAGCGCGTAGAGGAAGCGCGGCAGCGGCGGATTGCGCCGCGCATTGATGGCCTCGAAGAGATTTCGCACCGAGCGCGCACCGAACCCCTCGAAATTCTCCAGCCGGGTCAGCGATTTTTCCTGCCGCTTCTCCAGCGTGAAGATATCGGCCGGAGAGCGTATCCACAGCGCAGGGTCTTCCAGCCCATAGAAGAACTCCACCTGCCTGTCGCCAAGCCCCTCGATGTCCATGGCGTTGCGCGACACGAAGTGGCGGATGCGCTCCACCGCCTGCGCCGGGCAGATCAGGCCGCCCGTACAGCGTGTCACCACCTCGCCCTCCTCGCGCGCGGCGTGGCTGCCGCAGGCAGGGCAACGATCCGGAAAGACGAAGGGGGCGGAGTCCGTCGGGCGCTTTTCCAGGACGACGTCCAGCACCTGCGGGATCACGTCGCCGGCCCGCTGCACCACCACCGTATCGCCGACGCGGATATCTCGCCCCTCGCGCAGGCTCTGGCCGCCCTGCCCAGTACCCTTGATGTAATCCGCGTTGTGCAGGGTGGCATTGGAAACGACGACGCCACCCACGGTGACGGGATCCAGCTTGGCAACCGGCGTCAGCGCGCCCGTGCGCCCGACCTGGATGTCGATGGCGCGCAGCACGGTCATCGCCTTCTCCGCCGCGAACTTGTGGGCGATGGCCCAGCGCGGAAAGCGGGATACGAAACCCAGCCGCTTCTGCAGCGCAAGGTCGTCCACCTTGTAGACCACGCCATCGATATCGTAGCCGAGCGCGGCGCGCTGCTCCTCGATGGCATGGTACTGCCCGATCAGCCCGTCGATGCCATCGAAGCGTTGCATCAGCGGGTTGATCGGAAAGCCCATGCGGCCCAATGTGGCGACCACCTCGGTCTGCGTATCGCCGGGGACGGCGCTGCATTCGCCCCAGGCATAGGCGAAGAACCGCAGCGGACGCGCCTTGGTGACGGACGGGTCGAGTTGCCGGAGAGAACCGGCAGCGGCATTGCGCGGATTGGCGAACAGGGGAAGCCCAGCCTCCGCGCGTCCTTCGTTGAGCCGGGCGAAGTCCGCGTGGCTCATATAGACTTCTCCACGCACTTCCAGGATGTCCGGGACCTTGCCTTTCAACTTTTCCGGAATGTCCTCCACGGTACGTGCGTTGGCGGTCACGTCCTCGCCGACATTGCCGTCGCCGCGCGTTGCCGCGCTGACCAGCGCGCCGCCCTCGTAGCGCAGCGACAAGGAAAGGCCGTCGATCTTCGGCTCGGCGGTAATGGCCAGGGGTGCATCGTCCGCAAGCTTCAGAAAGCGGCGCGCGCGCTTTGCGAAGGCGGCGACGTCTTCGTCGGAGAAGGCATTGTCGAGCGACAGCATCGGCACCGAATGGGTAATCTTGCCGAATTTCTCGGACACCTGCGCGCCGACCGTTTCGGACGGCGTATCCGCGCGCTTCAGCTCCGGATATCGCGCCTCGATTGCCAGATTGCGCTGACGCAGGGCGTCGTAAGCCGCGTCGGATACCTGCGGGCTGTCCTGCAGATAGTAAAGCTGGTCGTGATGCCGGATTTCACCGGCCAGCGCGGCGAGTTCCTCGGCCGCTTCCTCCAGCGTCAGGTTTTCCACCGGCTTGTCCCGCAGCATCACCGCCCCCGCCTCCTTCGCCCATCAATTGCGCGGCAGCAGCGCGCGCAGCCTCGGTGATGCGCTCGCCAGCCAGCATGCGGGCGATTTCCTCCCGCCGCGCATCCATGTCCATTTCCGCGACGCGTGTCGACACGCGTTCTTCTCCGGATTTGGAAATCAACAGATGCGTGTCGGCGCGCGCCGCAACCTGCGGCGCATGGGTAACGGATAGAACCTGCACCCCTTGCGCCAGGCGGGCAAGCCTGCGGCCGATGGCATCGGCAACGGCGCCGCCGACGCCCGTGTCGATCTCGTCGAAGACCAGTGTCGGCGCGGAGCCCCTGTCGGCCAGCGCCACCTTGAGCGCCAGCAGAAAGCGCGACAACTCGCCTCCGGACGCAACCTTCATCATCGGTCCCGCGCGCGAGCCCGGGTTGGTCCGCACCCAGAACTCCACCGTATCGAAGCCGAAGGGCGACGGTGTTTGGGTGTCCGTGGCGATGTTCACGATGAAGGCCGCCCGCTCGAGCTTGAGATCGGGCAGTTCGGCCATTACGGCGCGCTCCAGGTCGGCCGCCACTTCCGTCCGCCGTTCCGACAGGTCCGACGCAAGCGCGCGATAGGCATCGAGCGCTTCCGCGGCTTCGCGCTCCAGGGCGGCCAACCGCTCTTCCCCGGCGTCGAGCTCGGCCAGCTCCGCCGTCATCCGCGCGCACAGGGCGGGAAGCTCGTCCACCGGCACGGAATGCTTGCGTCCGGCGGCGCGCAGCGCGAACAGCCGCTCTTCCGTGGCCTCGAGCGCACGTGGATCGAACTCGATCCGGCGCAGCGCCTCGTCCAGTGCGGTCTGCGCATCCGAAAGCGCGTCCAGTGCGACATCCAGCCGTTCGATGGCGCCGTCCAGAAGGCCCGGCACCTCGTCGCGCCGCCGGTCCAGCCGGCGCAGCAGGCTGGCAAGCCCTGGAATGGGCGAGCCTGCCCCGGACAACTCTTCGTTGGCCTCGTTGACGTCGCCGGCGATTTTCTCGGAGCGCATCATCGTCTGCCGCCGCTCGGCAAGGTTTTCCTCCTCGCCCGCCTCGACAGCCAGGTCGGACAGTTCCTCGACCGCGGCGCGCAGGTAGTCCGCCTCGCGTGCGGCGGCGTCGATGCGCTCGCGCTGGTGCCGCAAGGCCGCTTGCGCGCCGCGCCATGCCTCGAAGGCGGCGGCAACGGATTCGGCCCTGGGTGTCAGGCCACCGAAGGCATCCAGCAGAAGGCGGTGCGCGCCGGTATCCACGAGCGCCCGGTCGTCGTGCTGGCCGTGGATTTCCACCAACGTCTCGCCGAAGGCCCGCATGAGGGCGACGCTGGAAGGACGATCGTTGACGAAAACCCGGGTGCGGCCGTCGGCATTCTGCACCCGGCGCAGGATGATGTCGCCATCGTCGTCCAGCCCGTTGCTGGCCAGCAGGAGCCGGGCGGCATGGCCTGCCGGAACGTCGAAGACGGCCGTCACCTCGCCCTGCTGGGCACCATGCCTGACGAGAGTGCCGTCGCCGCGCCCGCCGAGGGCCAGCGACAGGGCATCGAGAAGAATGGATTTTCCGGCGCCGGTCTCCCCCGTGAGGACGGACAGGCCGCCCGCTAGGGAGAGATCCAGCTTTTCGATCAGGACGATGTCACGGATCGCCAGGTGTACGAGCATCTATCGCGCCATGCCCGCCGAACCGTCAGCCCTGTGGCGCGGCCGGGGCCTGTGCACCACCGCCGACGAGCCGGCGCGAGGCGTTGCTGAACCAGGAGCCGGCGCTACCCGCCTGCGGCGAGAGGCCGTCACGCTGCAGCAGGGCATAGGCATCCTTGTACCATTCGGATTCGGGGAAGTTCTGGCCCAGCACGGACGCCGCGGCCTGCGCTTCCGGACGGATGCCCATGGCCAGGTTTGCCTCTACCAGGCGGTAGAGCGCCTCTTCGACGTGACGTGTCTGGCTGTAGTTGTCGACGACGTTCTTGAAGCGGTTCACCGCGCCGATGTAGTTGCGCCGCTCCAGGTAATAGCGGCCGACCTGCATTTCCTTGCCGGCAAGCTGGTCGCGCGCCTGACGCAGCTTGGTGCGCGCATCTTCGGCGTACTCGGAATCGGGGTAGCGGTCGACCACCTCCTGCATGGCCAGCGCCGCACGGGCGGTATCGGTCTGGTCGCGCGTGACCTCGGGCATCTGGCGGAAGTAGGAAAGGCCGATGATGTACTGGGCGTAGGCCGCTTCCTCCGAACCGGGATAGAGCGACAGATACCGCCGCGCCGAGGACACGGCCTCGTCGTAGTCGCCGTTGCGGTAGGAGGTGAAGGCGCGCATCACCAGCGCCTTGCGCGCCCACTCCGAATAGGGGTGCTGACGGTCGATCGCCTCGAACTTGGCGGCAGCCTCGCCCAGGCGTCCGGCTTCCAGATTGGCAAGCCCCTGATTGTAGAGGACGTCGGCCGGCTCGGTCTGCGAAGCGAGGGCCAGCGCGTCGATGTCGTTGTCCTTGCCGGACATGCAGCCGGCGAGTCCGGACACGGCGCCCGCCAGTAGAACGACGGCGAGCGGCCTGACGATGCTCGACCGGCCGATTGTGGGCAAGAATTGGCGCATTAGAACGTTCCCCTGCTGCATCCCCGGCGGCGGATCGCCCGCCCTGACGCCCTTCTACTTGCAGCGAAGGGAGCCGACAATGTTTCAAGGCCGTTCAACGCGCCTTTTTTGAGGCGGCCCCCATAGCCATCCATGAGAGGACTAGATTTTCTGGGCTTCGAAAGCCGGCACGGCGACGGCCACGGCCGGCTCCGCGCGGGTGCGGCCGCCGGAGCGCACCGGCACCTCGACGATCTCGAACGCCGCCGGATCGGACAGGAGCGCCTGCAGCGCCATGGCGTTGAGGCGGTGGCCACCCCGATAGGACCGGTAGCACCCCAGGATACGGGCACCGGCAAGCGCCTGGTCGCCGATCGCGTCCAGCGTCTTGTGGCGCACGAACTCGTCGACGTAACGCAGTCCGCCCGGATTGATGACCTTGTCGTCGTCGCCGATGACGACCGAGTTCTCGAGCGAGGAGCCGAGCGCATAGCCCGATGCCCACAGGCGCTCGACGTCCTTCATGAAACCGAAGGTGCGCGCCCGGGAGATTTCGTCGCGGAACAGCGAAGGGGTCAGGTCGCCCGCGAAGCTCTGCCGCCCGATGGCGCCGGAAGCAAAATCGATATCGATTTCGAATCGCGTGCCGTCATGCGGCCGATACTCGCCGAAGGCGCCGCCCATCTCGACCCGAACGGGTTTCAGCACGCGGATATGACGCCGCGCCGCCAGTTGGGACACGAGGCCCGCCTCGTCGATGGCTTCCACGAAAGCTGTCGAACAGCCGTCCATGATGGGAATTTCGCCGCCATCCATCTCGACGATGACGTTGTCGACATCCATGGCGTACAGCGCGGCCATAAGATGCTCGATCGTGGCGACGTGCGGTCCGCCCGGCTCTCCGACCACGGTGGCGAGGTCGGTAGAGGAAACGTTGGCGGAAACGGCGGCGATCTCACGAACGCGCCCAGACCCGTTGCCGAGATGGAAGACGATACCCGTATTGGCATCGGCCGGATGAAGCGTCATTTCCACGGCTGAACCGGAGTGAACGCCGACACCGCGAAAACCGATGCTGGCTCCAATCGTTTGCTGCTGCTTCGCCACACTCGTATCCTTGAAATCGCCCATGGTCCGCCAATGGCATGCATTTAGTGAAAAGCATGTCGGGCTGTGGCCCGGGCGCCGGCCGCCATATACGCGCAGCCGAAACCGATTTGTTGCCGGGAAACTAGGAGTTACGGCCTTTCGGGCCAAATCACGCTTCTTTTCCCCATGTTACCGGCGACAAGCTTAACCGAGTGTAAAATCCAATATTTTCAAACCGTTAAAAGAAAGGGCCCGCCCCTTTCAGGGCGGACCCGGTCATCTCATGCGACTATTTTGTGAAGACCGCTGAAAAACCTCAGCTCGATTGACGGCGCAGGAAAGCCGGAATCTCCAGTTGTTCGTCTTCCGACTGCGGCCGCACCTGGCTGACGGGGCGCGCGGCCGAGTCCGCCGCAACGCGCCGCGGCGCATAGGGGCTGTGTTCCGGCTGCTGACGACGCTCGCCGTGATGGGCTTCCACATCTTCCACCTCGCGGCGGGAAAGGCCGCTGGTCAGCTTGCGGATGAGGCCGAGTGCACCGCGCTCTTCCGCATTATCGTGATCGTGGCCGCCGCGACGGTCCATCTCCGACTGCACGACCGGCGGGAACTCGTCCACGCGAGGCATGCGGGTCTGCTGCGGAACGGCCTGACGGGCCGGGACCTGCGGTGCGACTTCCGAGATCTCCTCGGTCAGCATGCGGCTGAAATCATCGTCCAGGTCGAAGTTGGACGCAGCGGGCTGCGGCGCCGGGGCGGCCGGCTGCGGGTAGGCCGGAGCCTCCTGCGTCGGGCGAGCGGCCGGGGCCGCGGCTGCCGCGGCCTGGCGGGCGACGGCGGCCGGACGCGTTTCCGGCTGACGGTCGAAAGCTTCGGCTGCCGTCTTGTCGATGCCGGTCGCCACGACCGACACGCGGATGACGCCTTCCAGGCTTTCGTCGAAGGTCGCGCCCAGGATGATGTTGGCGTCCTGGTCGACTTCTTCGCGGATGCGGGTTGCCGCCTCGTCCACTTCGAAGAGGGTCAGGTCACGGCCACCGGTGATGGAGATGAGCAGGCCCTTGGCGCCCTTCATGGACGTCTCGTCCAGGAGCGGGTTGGCGATGGCCGCCTCGGCGGCAGCCATGGCACGGCCTTCGCCCGAGGCTTCGCCGGTGCCCATCATGGCCTTGCCCATCTCGCGCATGACGGAGCGCACGTCCGCGAAGTCGAGGTTGATGAGGCCTTCCTTGACCATCAGGTCGGTGATGCAGGCGACGCCCGAGTAGAGCACCTGGTCGGCCATGCCGAAGGCATCGGCGAAGGTGGTCTTGTCGTTGGCGATGCGGAACAGGTTCTGGTTCGGAATGACGATCAGCGTATCGACGTTCTTCTGCAGTTCCTCGATGCCCAGCTCGGCGATGCGCAGGCGGCGCTGGCCTTCGAAGTGGAAGGGCTTGGTCACGACGCCGACGGTGAGGATTCCTTTTTCACGCGCGGCCCTGGCGACCACCGGCGCGGCGCCGGTGCCGGTGCCGCCACCCATGCCGGCCGTCACGAAGCACATGTGAGAGCCAAGCAGGTGATCGCAGATCTCGTCGAGGGATTCTTCCGCTGCGGCGCGACCGACTTCCGGCTGCGAACCCGCGCCAAGTCCCTCGGTGACGGCGACGCCCATCTGGATCACGCGCTCGGCGCGCGACGAGCGCAGCGCCTGCGCATCGGTGTTTGCAATGACGAACTCGACGCCTTCGAGGCCGGCGTTGATCATGTTGTTGACGGCATTGCAGCCACCGCCGCCAACGCCGAACACGGTGATGCGGGGCTTGAGTTCCGTGATGTCCGGCTTCTGCAGGTTGATGCTCATGTCAAAGGTTTCCTTTTCGCAGTTGGCCGCCTCGGCGCGCGCCTCAGTTCGTTTCAAAGTTTTGCCAGTGCGTATGGGTGCACCGTACAATCGGTGGCCCGCCTGAAACTTGCGGACCGGTTACGCGAGCCTCAAAAACTGCGCCGGAGCCAGGAGCCGATCCGACCGACCCGCGTGGTTTCGTCAAAGGCGAAATCCAGCGGGGACGATTCGGCGACATATTCCTGCCACGCGATCTGAGGGTAGATCAGCAGCCCGACCGACGCTGCGAAGATCGGGCTCTTGTTGGTAGTGCTCAGCCCGGCCACCCCGACGGGGCGCCCCAACCGCACGTTCCGCTGCAAGATGTCGTGGGCGGCACCGGCCATGCCCGCCAACTGGCTGGCCCCACCGGTCAGGACGACGCGCTTGCCGATGACGTGGCCGAGGCCGGAGCTGGCCATGCGGTCCCGGATCAGTTCGAGCGTTTCTTCCACGCGCGGACGGACGATGCGGGCGATGAGAGACCGCGACACATGCACCTCCCCCTCGCCGTCATCCTCGGCCAGCGGCTCCACCGTGACCGGCTCGCCATCGTCCATCAGCTGGGTCAGCGCGTTACCGTGCATCACCTTCAGCCGCTCGGCCTGCTCGGGACGGATCGACAGGCCGCGCGCCAGATCCATGGTGATATGCTGGCCGCCCATGGCGATGGCGTCGGCATAGGCGAAGTGCCCGTTCTGGAAGATGGAGATGGTGGTGGTGCCGGCACCCATGTCGATGCATGCCGATCCCATCCGCGCCTCATCGTCCACCAGGGTCGCAAGGCCCGAGGCATAGGGAGCGGCCACGAAGGCCTCGACCACCAGATGGGCGCGGTTGATGGCGGCCTCCAGATTGCGCAGGGGCGTTTCTTCCGCCGTCAGCACATGCAGCTCGGCGCCCAGTACCTCGCCCACCATGCCGATGGGATCGTCCAGTCCACCCTCGCCGTCGAGCGAAAGATCGAAAGGCACGGAGTGCAGGGCGACGCGGCCCTGCGACATCTGCGTGCGCGCCGCCTGGTTGAGAACGCGGCGCAGATCGGCCGGGCTGACCTCGGCTCCCGCTACGGTCAGCTCGGCTTTGCCGCGCAGACTCTTGAGCCGGCCCGCGGTTACCGACACGATCAGGCTTTCGATGGTCAGGCCGGCCTGGCGCTCCGCCGTATCGACGCAGGCGCGAATGGACTGTTCCGCCGCTGCAATGTCCACCACGACGCCGGACTTGATCCCGCGCGAGCGCTGATGCCCGATGCCGATGACCTCGGCCACATGCGTACGGTTCGGCAGGACTTCGCTTTCGGGCCGTGGACGCAACCGCGCAATGAGACAGGTAACCTTCGACGATCCGACGTCGAGGATGGAGAACAGGTGCGTCCGCCGCTGCGAAAGCTTTTCGATGCGCGGCAGCGCACCCTTTCCGCCCAAAAACAGGCTCATGCCGGATTCCCCCTCTTGGCCTGGCGTGCGAGCTTTGCGCGCTCGGCGGCCGCGTCGTCGCGCCGCTGCTTCGCCTCCGGCGTCAGCTTGATGGTGATGCGGTCGGGAAGACGCATATCGACCGCCGCGATATCACGGGCAAGAAGCCCGTAGCTGCGGTCCATGCGCACCACTTCGGCGGCCGCCTCCACGGGATGGTCTTCCGGCAGGCGCACGGTGACGCCATTGTCGAGCCGAAGGTCCCAGCGCCGCTCGCCGATGCGGACATAGGCGCGGATACGCGGCTTCAATTCCGGCACCAGCTCGATCTCGTCCAGAAGGTCGGCCGCGGCGGTATCCGCCCCGGCGCCAACGACCAGCGGCAATTCGGTGTAGCGCGTCGTTGCAAACGGCACGATCGGCACGCCATGGCGGTCGATGATGGTCAGGTCCTGCCCGCGCTGCCAGATGGCGAAAGGCTGCTTCTCGACCACCTCGACCCGCAATTGCCCGGGATACACCTTGGAAATGGATGCCGTCTCGATCCACGGCATCGCTTCCAGCGCGGTGCGGGCTGCATCCACGTCGAGCGCCGGCAGCGTCTGGGCGCCCACGCCGTACACGGTCTGCAATATGTCGATCTGCGAGGTTTCCGACGCGCCGGTCACATCGACCCTGTCGATGGCGAAGCCGACGGGCTCGGCCAGCGTGTCGATAACCTTGGTCGTGTGCCCGCCACTCGACATGCCGTAAAGCGCGCTGGAGCCCAGCACCACGGTTGCCAGCACGGAAAAGCTCGGCAGCGGCAGCGCCTGCAGGCGGCGCGCATAGCCGGAAACCCGGCGCAGCGCGATCTGGACGCGCATCGCGATGCGGCCGGCGGGCCGCATGTCGGAATGGTCGGGGCGCTGTCTTACCGGCGGCATGACGCGTCCCTCACCATCCAGTCGAGCAGCTTTCCGAATTCGAGGCCGCGGGCGCGGGCGATATCGGGCACCAGCGATGTCGGCGTCATGCCGGGCTGGGTATTCACCTCCAGCCACACGACTTCGCCCGCCGCACCGTTGCGGTCGTCGTAACGGAAGTCGGATCGCGAAACGCCCCGGCAGCCGACGGCGCGGTGCGCGGCAAGGGAAAATTCGGCCACCGTCGCGGTGATTTCGTCCGGCAGCTCGGCCGGCACGATGTGGGAAGAGCCGCCCGGCGCATATTTGGCGTCGAAATCGTAGAAGGCATGGTCATTGGAGACGATCTCGCAGACGCCGAGAACCTCGTCGCCCATGACGGCGCAGGTCAGCTCCCGGCCTGGCACGTAGCGCTCCACCATCACCGTATCGCCGAAGGTCCAGTCCACGGCCGACAGATGCTGCGGCGGATGGGCCTCGCCCTCGCGCACGATGACGACACCGAAGCTGGAGCCCTCCGCCACCGGCTTCACCACGTAGGGCGTGGGCATCGCATGCTGCCTGGCGATCTCCATTCGATCGACAAGGATGGACGCGGCCACCTTGACGCCGAAGCCCGCCACGACTGCCTTCGCCTTCTCCTTGTTCATCGCAAGGGCCGAGGCGAGAACGCCAGAATGCGTATAGGGAATTTCCAGATATTCGAGGATGCCCTGTATGGTGCCGTCCTCGCCGAACGGGCCGTGCAGCGCGTTGAAGGCGACGTCAGGACGCAGCTCGGACAGGACGGAAGCGACATCGCGCCCGACATCGATGCGCGTGACACGGTAGCCCTCTGCCTCGAGGGCATCGGCACATGCCTTGCCAGAGGAAAGGCTGACGGGTCTTTCACTGGAAAGGCCGCCCATCAGAACCGCCACGTGCCGCTGCATCGACTCCGCACTCCATCAACAGAAGGTTACGCACCCCCATTCATGCTGTGCGGATGGTTAAGCGGTGGTTAATCCGGCGCGGCGTCGGCAATAAAATCGTAAGCCAATTGCGTGGAAGCGCCGGCCGTGCGCGTCGCTCAAGGCTCGAACGGTGTAACCTCTTGCCCCGGCCGAAACAGGCCGACGCGCTGGATTTCCCATTCCAGCAGGATGCCGGACGTTTCGAATACCCGGCGGCGCACCGTTTCTCCCAGAAGCTCCAGGTCGTGGGCGGTTGCCGAGCCGGCATTGATCATGAAGTTGCAGTGCATCTCGGACATCTGCGCATCGCCGATCCGCAGCCCCCGGCATCCGGCCCGGTCGATCTCCTTCCAGGCCGAGGTGCCCGGCGGGTTCTTGAAGGTGGAGCCTCCCGTCTTTTCCCGTACGGGCTGGGTCGTCTCGCGGTGATGCTGGACCGCCTCCATCGCCGCGCGGATGGAATCGGCCCCGTCGGACGGACCCGCCAGAAGAGCCGAGGTAAAGATCAGCCCATCATCCGCGCCGGAATGCCGGTAGCGGAACGCCATGTCGCCCGGCGACAGGTCCACCAGCCGCCCCCGCCTGTCGACGGCGGTTGCGGAAACGAACCGCTCGGATGTCTCGACGCCGTTGGCCCCCGCATTCATGCGCAAGGCGCCGCCGATGGAGCCGGGTATGCCGTGCAGAAAGTGAAAGCCGCCAAGCCCCAGGTCCAGCGCAACGGCGGCAACCCGCTTGTCGGATGCGCCGGCACCGGCCCGCAGCCGGCCTTCACCGGCGGCCTCGACCTTTCCGAACCCCTTCGGCGGCAGGCGGATCACGACGCCGCCGATGCCGCCATCCCGGACCATGAGATTGGAGCCGATGCCGACCACGGTGACGGGAATGTCGACCGGGACGAGCGCCAGAAATTGCGCCAGATCCTCTTCGTCGGCGGGCTGGAACAGGAGCTCGGCCGGACCGCCCGTCCGGAACCACGTGACCTTTTCCATGGATGCGTCCGGCGTCAGCCGCCCGCGAGGCGGCGGCAGGCGCAGGCGCGCCTCGAGGCTGGCGCCATCCATCAGGCCGGTTCCGAAGCCAGCGCCTCAAGTTCCTTCGGAAGCGCATAGGCCCATTGCGTGACGGAGCCGGCACCGAGGAAGACGACCATATCGCCCGGCGTCGCGATGCTGGCCACGAGGGGCGCCAACTCGGCCGGACCGTCGATCAGCCGTGCGTCGCGGTGGCCGCCGAGTTTCAGCGTTTCCAGCAGCGCGCGCGAATCCACACCGGGGATCGGCTCCTCGCCTGCGGCGTAAACCGGTGCGAGGAGGACCGTATCGGCATCGTTGAAGCATGCGGCGAAATCGTCGAACAGGCTCTGCAGGCGTGAAAAGCGGTGCGGCTGCATGACCGCGATCACCCGCCCCTTGGCCGCCGAACGCGCGGCCGACAGCACGGCGCGGATCTCGACCGGATGGTGCCCGTAATCGTCGAACACCTCGATGCCGTTGGCCGTCCCGGTGTGGGTGAAGCGGCGCTTGACGCCACCGAACTGCCCGAGGCCCCTGCGGATATCGGCCTCCGACATGCCGATGCGATGCGCCGTCACGATGGCGGCGGTGGCATTGGACACGTTGTGCCGGCCCGGCATCGGCAGCACCAGATCGCGCATCTCGATGGCCTCGCCGGTGATGCGGTCGCGGATGACGACATCGAAGGTCGAGCGCGCCCCGGAGGCACGGACATTGTGAAAACGCGCATCCGCCTGCAGGTTCTCACCGTAGGTGATGACGCGCCGGTCCTCGATCTGGGCCACCAGCTTCTGCACCTCCGGATGGTCGAGGCACATGACGGCGAAACCGTAGAAGGGCACGTTCTCGACAAAGGCGCGGAAGGCTTCGCGTACCTTGTCGAAGGTGCCGTAGTGATCGAGATGCTCCGGGTCGATATTGGTGACGACGGCCACGTCCGCGGGCAGCTTCAGGAAGGTGCCGTCCGATTCATCGGCTTCCACCACCATCCAGTCGCCGCCACCCATGCGGGCGTTGGTGCCATAGGCATTGATGATGCCGCCATTGACGACGGTCGGGTCCATTCCGCCGGCATCCAGCAGCGTCGCGACCAGCGATGTCGTGGTCGTCTTGCCATGCGTACCGCCGATGGCGATGGCCTGCCGGAAGCGCATCAGCTCGGCCAGCATCTCGGCACGGCGGACGATGGGCAGGAGGCGCTCGCGCGCGGCGGCCAATTCCGGGTTGTCGCGGCGGATCGCCGTCGACACGACCACAACTTCCGCCTGGCCGAGATTGGCCGCGTCGTGGCCGACATGCACGGTCACGCCCTTGGCGCGCAAACGCTGCACATTGGCGTTTTCGCTCTGGTCCGATCCCTGCACCGTATAGCCGAGATTTACCAGCACCTCGGCAATGCCGCTCATGCCGATGCCGCCAATGCCGATGAAATGCACCGGGCCGATATTGCGCGGCATCTTCATGGGAATTTCCTTTCCAAGCGTTCGATCTATGTGCGGGCAGTTCGCGGCGGCATAGCTTCTACGAGATCGGCGAGCAACTCCGCCGCATTGGGAATGCCGGTCGCGCGTGCCGCCTCGGCCATGCGGGCGGCCTCGTCCGGCGCTTCGGCCAACCGCGCCAGCATCGTGGCCAGCCGCTCGGCCGTAAGGTCGACCTGCCGCGCGACGATGGTGCCGCCCTGCGATTCCAGCCGTGCCGCGTTGGCGGCCTGGTCATGATCGAGCGCATAGGGATACGGCACCAGGATGGACGGGCGGCCGATGACGGCCAGTTCCGAGACGGTGGACGCCCCGGAGCGGCTGATGACGAGGTGGGCGGCGGCCAACCGGTCGGCCATATCGGCAAAGAAAGGCGAGACCTCCGCCGGGATACCGGCGTCGGCATAATACGTCCGTACGCGCGCTTCGTCGTCGGTGCGCGCCTGCTGCGTCACCCGCAGGCGCTCGCGCACGGACGGTTCGAGAAGCGAGATCGCCTCCGGCAGAATTTGTGAGAAGAACGCGGCGCCCTGGCTTCCACCAAACACGACGAGGTTGAACGCTTCACCCGAACCGCTTGGCCGGTATGGTGTTTTTGCTGCCTCCAGCACGGCCGGTCGCACCGGGTTGCCGGTTACGACGATCTTGTCGCGCAGGTCCTGCGGCGCCTCGTCCTGCGGGATACCGGCGGCGATGCGCCCCACCCGCCGGGCCAGGAAGCGGTTGGCACGGCCCATCACGGCGTTCTGCTCGTGGATCATGCTCGGCCATCCGGCCTGCGTGGCGGCAAGCACGGGCGGAACGGACGGATATCCGCCGAAGCCGATCGTTACATCCGGCTTCAGTCGGCGCAGCAGGGCGCTGGCCGTACGCAGGCCCGTCCACAGCTTCAGCAGCGAGCGCGCGACGGCCAGGGGATTGCGCGATCCGAAGGTGGCCGAGGGTACGACATGTGTTTCCGCTGCCGGAAAACGGCCGGAAAACCGCCCGGCGCGTTCGTCCGTCGCCAGATGCACCTCGTGTCCACGCCGGGCCAGTTCGTGCGCCAGCGCCTCCGCGGGGAAGAGATGGCCGCCGGTTCCCCCAGCGGCCAGAAGGATGCGTTTTGTCATGGACGAGCCTGTAGTCAACGCGGCTGCAACGTGGCGCCGAGGGCCAGCGTGCGTGTCATCAGCCTGTCGATCTGCGATGAGTTTTCGGCGCGCTTGCGCGTCAGCGCCAGAACGAAGCCGGCCGAGATGGCCACCGCCAGCATCGACGAGCCGCCATAGGAAATGAAGGGCAGCGTCATGCCCTTGGCGGGCATCAATTGCAGGTTCACCGCCATGTTGATGATCGACTGCATGCCGAACAGCATGACGAGGCCGGATATGGCCAGCCTGGCGAAGGTGTCGCGCTGCTGGAAGGCCACCTGCAGGCCGCGGATGACGACGAAGCAGAACACCGCCGCCAGAAGCATGCAGGTGATGATGCCGAATTCTTCCGCGATGACGGAAAAGGCGAAGTCAGTATGGCTGTCAGGCAGGATGCGCTTGACGGTTCCCTCGCCCGGGCCTTGCCCAAGCCAGCCGCCGCGCATGATCGCCTCGCGCGCGGTGTCGGTCTGGAAGGTGTCGCCCTCTCCCGTCAGGAAGCGGTCGATGCGGCTGGCGACGTGCGGAAATGCGACATAGGCTCCGAAGAAGCCGACCCCGCCGATACCGCCCAGCACCATGATCCACAGCCACGGCATGCCCGCCATGAAGAAAAGGCCACCCCAGGCGCCCGCCGTGAGGATCGTCTGGCCAAGATCCGGTTGCGCCACCAGCAGCGCCGCCACGACGATCAGCAGCATCAGGGACAAGAGGTTTCCCGGCACGTCGGGCCGCCGCGCACGCTCGGCGAACAGCCAGGCGCAGACGATCACGAAGGCCGGCTTCATGAATTCGGACGGCTGGACGCTGAACGGGCCGAACGACATCCAGCGCCGGGCGCCCTTGACCTCCATGCCGAAGAACAATGCCAGCACCATCGTCACCAGCGCCACGCACAGCATGATGAGCGACATGCGGCGGATGCCGTGCGGCGTCAGAAGCGACGTGGCCAGCATCACCGCGATCGAGGGGAAGAGGAACAGGGCATGCCGTTTGACGAAGTGGAACGGCTCCAGCCCGATTCGTTCCGCAACGGGTGGGCTGGCCGCGAAGGACAGCATCATGCCGCCCAGCATCAGGATCAGGAAGGCGGCCAGAAGCCAGCGGTCGATGGACCACCACCAATCGGCAATCAGGCCTTTTTTCGCGCGGCTCACGGCCATGCCACACCCCCTTGTCGTGTCAGATGGGCCGAAAACCCGGCAATGCGGAAACCGCATCGCGAAAGGCCGCGCCACGAACCTCGAAATTGCGGAACTGATCGAAACTCGCACAGGCCGGAGACAGAAGAACGACTTCCTCCCCGCCCGTGCCCGACGCATCACGCGCGGCGCTTGCCACCGCTTGATCCAGCGTACCGGATATTTCGTAAGGAATTCGTTTACCAAGAGTGGCGGCGAAGGCCGGAGCCGCCTCGCCGATCAGGTAGGCCTTCGCCACATGATCGAAGAGCGGCTCCAGCGGACCGATACCGCCCTCTTTAGGCAGGCCTCCGGCGATCCAGTGGATCCTGTCGAAGCTGGCAAGAGCCGGCGCTGCGGCATCGGCATTGGTTGCCTTCGAATCGTTGATGAATAGCACCTGCCCGACATGGCCCACCTGTTCCATCCGGTGGGCAAGCCCCGGAAAGCCGGCCAGCCCGGCGGCGATTTCCGCGTCCGAAAGGCCGATGGCCGACAACGCGGCAATGGCGGCGGCGGCGTTCTGCCCATTGTGGCGCCCGCGCAGCGAGCCGATGCCGGCAATGCGGAAACGCCCCGATTCTGCGCCGCCGCTCCGGCGCACGACATCGGTTCCGTCGAAGCCGTATCCATCGGCCGGCGCAAGATCGCGCGAAATGCGCAGCACGGCATGGCCGGCAGCCTCAAGCCTGTCGGCGATGGCGGCGCAATAGGGGTCGTCGATGCCGATGACGGCGGTCTGCGCGCCCGCGACAAGCCGTTCCTTGATGGCCCCGTAGTTTTCCATCGTCCCGTGTCTGTCCAGATGATCGGGCGACAGGTTGATGAGGATGCCCACGGTCGGGCGCAGCGAAGGCGCAAGGTCGATCTGGTACGACGAGCATTCGACCACGTAGCACCGGCCGCCTTCCGGCGGGGCAAGCGTCAGCACCGGCACGCCGATATTGCCGCCGAGCTGCGCATCCCGGCCGCTGGCCGCCACGCAGTGGGCGATCAGCGCCGTGGTCGTGGACTTGCCGTTCGTGCCGGTGATGGCGATGAAGGGGGCTTCGGGGGCCATGGCGGCCCGCTCGCGCGAGAAGATTTCCACGTCGCCAATGATCTCGACACCCGCCTTATGGGCAAGCTCCGCGCTCCAGTGCGGGCGCGGATGCGTCAGCGGCACGCCCGGCGCCAGAACCAGCGCGTCGATCCTGTTCCAGTCCAGGTCGTGCAGGTCGCCGACCGGCAGGCCGGCAGTCTCGGCGGCGGCCACCGCCGCGGGATTGTCGTCGAAGGCGGTCAGCAGCGCGCCCCCTTCTGCCAGCGCACGCGCCGTGGCGATGCCGGAGCCGCCGAGGCCGAACAGGGCGATGGTGCGGTCCTTGAAGCTGTGTGCCGCGATCATACCCGCCTCACCGCAGCTTGAGCGTGGACAGGCCGACGAAGGCCAGCATGAAGGCGATGATCCAGAACCGCACCACGACCTGGCTTTCCGTCCAGCCGAGCTTTTCGAAATGATGGTGGATCGGCGCCATCAGGAAGACGCGCTTGCCCGTCAGCTTGAAGCTGGCGACCTGGATGATGACCGATAGCGCCTCGATGACGAACAGGCCGCCGATGATGGCCAGCACCAGCTCGTGCTTGGTGGCGACGGCGACGGCGCCGGTCAGCCCGCCGAGCGCCAGCGAGCCCGTATCGCCCATGAAGATGGCGGCCGGCGGCGCGTTGAACCACAGGAAGCCAAGCCCGGCGCCCAGGACCGCGCCGCAGAGCACGGCCAGCTCGCCCGTGCCGAGCACGAAGTGGATCTGCAGATAGTTGGCGAAATTGACGTTCCCGGCCAGGTAGGCGATCAGGCCCAGCGCGGCGGCGGCGATCATGATCGGCACGATGGCCAACCCGTCCAGCCCGTCCGTCAGGTTGACGGCATTGCCCGCGCCGACCATCACGAAGGCGGCGAAACCGATGTAGAAGATGCCGATATCCAGCAGGAACTGCTTGAAGAAGGGCACCGGAATGGACGTCGCCAGATCATCGGACCCGGCATAGACGATGATGGCCGAGGCGATGCCCGCGATCAGGAATTCGAGCGCCAGGCGCGCC
The DNA here is from genome assembly GCF_014844055.1 of Aureimonas sp. OT7. NCBI lineage: Bacteria > Pseudomonadati > Pseudomonadota > Alphaproteobacteria > Hyphomicrobiales > Aurantimonadaceae > Aureimonas > Aureimonas sp. OT7. The sequence goes on along the minus strand of NZ_CP062167.1, from coordinate 1,967,055 downwards.
TTGCCCGAAAAGCCTTTGTGGCTCTGCTTGGTCACCTTGAGATAATCGTCGTAGAAGCCGATCGCCCCGAAGCCGACCGTCACCAGCAGCACCGCCCAGACATAGAGGTTGCGCAGGTCGGCCCAGATCAGCGTTGCCGCGATCACGCCCGACAGGATCATCAGCCCGCCCATGGTGGGGGTGCCGGCCTTCTTGAAATGTGTCTGCGGACCGTCGGCGCGGATCGGCTGCCCCCGCCCCTGCCTGATGCGCAGCGTGGCGATGATGGACGGGCCGAACAGGAAGACGACGATGAACGAGGTGATCATCGCCGCGCCGGTGCGGAAGGTGATGTAGCGGAAGACGTTGAAGATCTGCGCGTCTTCCGCAAAATGGGCAAGGTATGTCAGCACGCTCAGGCCTCCGGCGCGGACACGCGCGGCGCCGCTTCCTGTCTTTTCGAACTATCGGTCCGGGGCTCTACCATCGCGTCGACCAGCCTGGAAAGGCCGATGCCGTTGGATGCCTTGAACATCACCACGTCGCCGGGGCGCAGGTAGACGGCCAGCGCCCTGCCCAGCGCATCCAGGTCGGGCAGCCATTGCGCGTCGGCCTGGCCCGCGATGGTATCCAGCAGCGGGCGGATCTCAGGCCCCGTCAGAAAGACAGCATCCACCGCCGCCGCCAGCAGCGGCTCCGCCAGCTCTGCGTGCAGGCGCGCGCTTTCGCCACCCAGCTCCAGCATGTCGCCAAGGACCGCGACGCGCCGTCCGTCGGCGCGCGGTTCCGCCCCCGCCAGGACGGCGATCGCCGCGCGCATGGAGGCGGGATTGGCGTTGTAGCTTTCATCGATGACGCGGATGATGCCGCTACCGGCCGGCACGTCGTGGCGCGCGCCGCGCCCCTTGCCCGTGCGCCAGCCCGACAGCGCCTCGGCCGCCTTGCCGAGATCGGCCCCCACAAGGTCGACCGCGCCCAGCACGGCCAGCATGTTCTGCGCGATATGGCGCCCGGACGAGGCGATGCGCACATCGACATTGGTGCCGTCGATCCGCGCCTCCATGTTGGCTCCGTCATCCAGCTTCTGGAAGCGGACCAGGCGGAAATCGGCGGTGCCGGCCTCGCCGAACCGGGCGATCCGCGTCACGCCCGCCGTCCGGGCCAGGTCGGCCAGATGCGGCCCATAAGGGTCGTCCGCATTGATGATCGCACTGCCGCCCGGCACGACGCCTTCGAAGATCTCGCCCTTGGCGTCGGCAATCTCTTCGAGGTCGCGGAAATGGCCAAGATGCGCCGGCGCGATCAGCGTCACGATGGCCACGTGCGGCTGCACGAGCTTGACCAGCGGGCGGATTTCGCCGGGATGGTTCATGCCGATCTCGAAGACGGCATAGTCGGTATCCTGCGGCAGCCGCGCCAGCGACAGCGGCACGCCCCAATGATTGTTGAACGAGGCGGCGGAGGCATGCACCGTGCCGCAGGCCCCCAGCGCATGGCGCAGCGCCTCCTTTGTCGTCGTCTTTCCGACGCTGCCGGTTACGGCGATCACCTGCCCTGTCGCGCGCATCCGCGCGACAGCGGCAAGCCGCTCCAGCGCCTTCAACACGTCGTCCACCACCAGCAGCGGGGTCGTCAGCCGCTGCAGGGCCGGCAGCTTGCGCTCGGACACGACGAGCAGGCTCGCCCCGGCGGCCGCGGCCGAACTCAGGAAATCATGGCCGTCGAAGCGGTCGCCCTTGATCGCGAAGAAGGCTTCGCCCGGCCCGACGCTGCGCGAATCGATGGAAATGCCCGTTACCGAGGGCGGCAGGCTGCCGATGGGGCGGCCACCCGTGGCCGCCAGCAGCGCCTCGCCTGTCCAGAGCGGCTCCGTCATCGGCTGTTCTCCGCAATAGCCCGCGCCACTTCCTCGTGGTCGCTGAAATGGTGGGTCGTTTCGCCAACCGTCTGCCCCACCTCGTGCCCCTTGCCGGCAACGACGACCGTATCGCCGGGTACCGCCAGCCGCACCGCTTCCCCGATGGCGGCCCTGCGGTCGCCGATCTCGATGGCGCCCGGTGCGGCGGCCAGTATCTCGGCCCGTATGGCATCGGCATGTTCGGATCGTGGATTGTCGTCGGTGACGATGACCGTATCGGCCAGACGCGTGGCGATCTCGCCCATGATGGGCCGCTTCAGCCTGTCCCGGTCGCCCCCGCAGCCGAACACCACGATGACCTTGCCGGTTGTGAAGGGGCGCACCGACGAAAGGACGTTCTCGAGCGCCTCCGGCTTGTGCGCATAGTCGACGAAGATCGGGATGCCGCCCGGCTTGGTGCCGGCAAGATCGAGGCGGCCCGGCGCACCCTGGATATGCTCCAGTGCGGCCAGCGCCTGGCCGATCGGCGTCCCGGTCGCGATGGCAAGCCCCGCGGCCACGAGGGCATTCGACATCTGGAACTCGCCGGCCAGCGGCAGCACGACCCGATGGATGGCGCCGCCGGCATCGATCTCGGCGATCTGCCGTGCGCGCTCGAGCTCCAGCCGCTTCAGGCGGAGGAGGTCTCCGCCGCGTCCCACCAGATGCACCGTCAGCCCGGCCTCGCGCGCTGCCCGCGTCGCCGGCTCGGAGAAGGCGTCGTCGGCGAAGATCACGGCGGGGGCACCCCGGGGCAGCAGCGTATCGAAAAGCCGCATCTTGGACTGGAAGTAATGCTCGACCGTCGGGTGGTAATCCATGTGGTCGCGGCCGAGGTTGCTGAAACCGCCGGCGGACAGCCGCACGCCGTCCAGCCGACGCTGGGTCAGCCCATGGCTGGATGCCTCCATGGCGGCATGCGTGACGCCTTCGTCGGCCAGTTCCGCAAGAAGCCTAGCCAGATCGACCGGGTCGGGCGTCGTCAAGGTTCCGTATTCGTCCCGCGTCGGGCTGACGACCCCCGTCGTCCCGATCGAGGCGGCGGCCTGTCCGCAGCGCGCCCAGATCTGCCGGGTAAAAGCGGCGATGGACGTCTTGCCGCTCGTGCCGGTCACGGCGACAAGGGTGGCGGGCTGGCGCCGATGGAAGCGGGCAGCCATGACGGCCAGCGCGTGGCGCGCATCCGCCGACCGCAGCACCGGCAGCCCCTCGGCCACGTGCACATCGGCATCCACCAGCACCGCCACGGCGCCCTTGCGCCGCGCCTCGGCAACAAAGACCGAGCCGTCGAGGCGCGTTCCGGACAAGGCCGCAAACAGGAAACCCGGCTCTACCTTGCGCGAATCGGCCGAGATCCCGGCCACCGCGATGCCCCCGGCATCCGGCGGCAGATCGGCGAGGCCTTGAGCGAGGTCAGATAGCGTCATGTCTGGCATCTCGGGCGTTCTCTTCTCTCATGCCGGGCTCCGACATGCGGCTGCCGGCAAACGATTCGCCCGATAGCATAGAATCAGTAGCTCACCAGAAGCTGTCGTCCGGCATTGCCGAAATCGGGACGGATATCCAGAAAGGCGGCGGCACGGCGAATGATATTGGCCGTCGTCGGCGCGGCGTTCCAGCCGGCCGTGGCGTAGGGATCTCCTGCGGCGCGCTGCGGCTCGTCGATCATGACGAAGACGACGTAGCGCGGGCTCGCCATCGGGAATGCGGCCATGTAGGCGTTCAACCGCTTGTCCGCGCGATAGCGTCCATCGATCATCTTCTCGGCCGTTCCGGTCTTGCCGCCGACGTCGAAACCCTCCACCCGGGCCGACTTGCCGGAGCCCTGCTCGCCATTGAGCCGGAACAGATAGCGCATTTCGTCGGATGTCCGGCTGCTGACCACGGGAACGCGGACGGCTTCCGCCTCCGCCCGGGAGCGGGCCAGGAAGGTCGGTCGGACCAGATAGCCGCCATTCATCAGCGCGGCACCGGCCGCCGCGGTCTGCAGCGGGGTCGTGGCCACGCCATGCCCGAAGGAGGCGGTGATCGAATGGACCGCCTGCCACTGGCGCGGCTGCACGGGCGTCGCCGTCTCGGGCAGTTCCGTTTCCAGGCGCGCCAGGAGGCCGATGCGCGACAGGAAGGCACGATGCCCCGCGACGCCGACGGCCTCGGCCTCGCGCGCGGCACCGATATTGGACGAGTACATGAAGATCTCGGGCACGGTCAGCGAACGCTTCTGTCCGCCCGTGTCGGAAATGGTGAAGCCGTCGATACGGATCGGCGCGCGTGCGTCGAACGTATCGGTCAGGTCCACCTTGCCGCTTTCCAGCGCCATCGCCGTGGTGAACGTCTTGAAGGTGGACCCCATCTCGTAGGTCGCCGCCGACATGCGGTTGATGCCGCCGTCGGCCATGGCGCCGTCCGGGTTGTTCGGATCGTAGTCCGGCAGCGAAGCCATGGCGACGACCTCTCCCGTCTCGACATCGAGGACGACACCACCGGCGGCCGTGGCCTGGTATTTCTTCATCGCGGAGGCGAGTTCGTCGCGCAGGACATGCTGCACCCGCAGGTCGACCGACAGGCGCACCGGTTCCGGCTGGCCGGCTGCATTCGTGCGCCGCCCCTTGCGGGCCTCCAGGTCGACGAACTTTTCCATGCCCGCGACGCCGCGATTGTCGGCATCGACGTGGCCGACCACATGGGATGCCGTGCTGCCGCCGGGGTAGTAGCGTCGCTTTTCCGTTCGAAGGCCGATGCCGGCGAGGCCCAGCTTCGACACGGCCTGTGCTTCCGCCGGGGTCACGTTCCGCTTGATCCACGCAATGCCGCCGCCCTCGGACAGCCGCTTGCGCACGGCTTCTCCGTCCAGACCGGGCAACACGGCGGCAAGGCGCTCGGTTGCCACGTCCATGTCGCGTATGCGGCTCGGCTCCGCGAAGACCGATGCGCTGCGGATATCGGTTGCCAGCACTTCGCCGTTGCGATCCAGAAGGTTCGGACGCGGTGCCGGCTCCGTCCGGCTCTGTGCCGACGCCTCGGCCTCCGGCATCGTGCCCCATGCCATCAGCCGCCCGCCGATCACCGCGTAGACGCCGCAGAAGACGATCATGGCAATGGCGAGCCGCGACTTGTTCAACGGTGGCTCATCGCGAAGGCGGCGCCGCAGCTTCATCGAAGGACACCTCGCTGATTGGCCGCCAGGCCGCCTTCCAGGGCGCTCGGCTCCAGGGCTGCCGGCACCGGCTCGGACGGCAGATCTTCAGGACCGACGATCTGCGTCGGCGAAATGGTCTTCAGGTTCAGGTCGGCGGCGAAGACGTCGGCCAGCCGCTGCAGCCGGTAGGGCTGGTTGAGCAGGCTCCAGTCGGCCTCCAGCAGGGAGATGGTCTCGCGCTCCATGGCGATCTCGGCATCGACCTTGCGCAAACGCTCCTCGATGGATTCCGCCTCGTGCTTGACGCTGAACGTCCATGTGGCCGCGCAGAGCATGATGGCGACGAGGATGATATCGAGCGTCTTCAGCATCAGCGTTGTGCTCCGGATTGCGGCAGTGCCGCCAGCGCGGGTAGATCGAAAAACCGGTAGGCATGCGGCCCCTGCCGCGCCGGCACGGAGGTGCGCACCGCGGAACGAAGCTTGGCGGAGCGGGCACGCGGGTTTTCCGCGATCTCTTCCGCCGTGCCGCCTTCAGCCTTGTTGCGCGTCGCGAATGTCGCATCCTCATGGCTAAGATCGGGTAAATGCCTTGACTGTGAAGCAGCTTGCGAGCGATCGCGCAGAAACCGCTTTACGATCCTGTCTTCCAGCGAATGGAAGGTCACGACCACAAGTCGCCCGCCCGGCTTCAGGATGGCCTCGGCAGCAACCAGCGCGTTCATCAACTCTCCCAGCTCGTCGTTGACGTAGATGCGCAGCGCCTGAAACGTCCGGGTGGCCGGATCGATCTTGTCCTGCGGGCGGCGGCCCAGCACCTTGCCCACCAGCCCGGCGAGGTCCGCGGTGGTCTCGAAGGGTCGCTCGGCGCGGCGCGCCTCGATGGCGCGGGCGATGCGACCGGCCTGACGCTCTTCGCCCAGAAAGGACAGCACCCGGGCAAGGTCGCCCGGCTTGAGACGGTTGACGACATCGGCCGCGGAGGGGCCGGCCGTTTCCATCCGCATGTCCAGCGGGCCGTCCTTCTGGAAGGAGAAGCCACGCTCGGCCGTATCGATCTGCATCGAAGAGACGCCGATATCCAGCACGACGCCGTCGACGGGCCCCTCGACATACTCTCCCATGCGGGAGAAGCGTCCCTCCACCAGTCGCAGGCGGGCGCCGAATTCCGCGCGCATGGCGCTGGCGGCGGCTATGGCGGTCGGGTCGCGGTCGATGCCGATCACCGTCGCGCCGGCATCCAGAAGGGCCCGGCTGTAGCCGCCGGCCCCGAATGTTCCGTCTACGATGACGTCGCCGGGCGCCGCGGCCACGGCCGCACGCACCTCGTTCAGCAATACGGGGAGATGGCGGGGCCCGCTCATTGCGCAGCCCCCGGCCGCAGGGCCTGCAGGCGCCGACGCGCCTCGGAGCGATGCGCCTCGAACCGCTCCGGCTCCCAGAGCTGGAAGAAATCGTTGCGCCCAACGAAGACGACCTTGTCCGTTATCCCCGTATGGGCGCGAATGAAGTCCGTCACCGTGATCCGCCCCTCGGCATCGAATTTCAGAAACGCCCCGTCGCCATAAGCGAAGAGCGACATGTCGGCGAAGGTTTCGCCGAAGGGGTCCTCCCGGGCCATCCTGGATTCGTAGCGCTCCAGAAGGTCCATGCCCCCGACGTCGATGGCGGGATGGGCAATGGACTGCAGCGCATAGAGATCGGAAAAGCCCTTTGCCGCCAGAACCTGGCGGAACATCGCCGGCACGGAGACCCGCCCCTTGGAGTCGATGTTGTTGACCGCATTGGAGAGAAACCGGTTCATCAAGCGTCACACTTGCCTTTCCGACCGGTTGCATCTCATGCCACCCCCGCTTCAGCGAAAATCCGGCAAAGCACCTCCGGCAGCGGCACGCATGAACGCACCGCACCCCGCGCCGTCCGCGCCCGAATGCCGAAATTTCGAACTGATATTTGCCCGCCAAAGCAGGCACCCCGAATTGTCATTTGGTTTACCATGGGATCACGTGGGCGTCAATGGGATTTGCCCCCACAAACCGGTGTGTCCACGGATCAGGATCACCGTTCAATCCAAGGTAAATGCCGTAAAAACAGATACTTAAAACTACTGATAGGCGGCGAACGTCAGGATCGCGCGCACGCTTGGCTGCATTCCGGACATTGTAAAAAACTGAAATATTTCATGTGCCTGGGGCTGGCGGCTGCAGCCGTCCCATGGCCGCCCACCTTGAGCGTGGGCCGCATGGTGACGGACGGACCGGGAATTGGGGGTCGAGGAGCCAGCCGGCCTGTAAGCCGGGTTCTGTGCACCGGCCCTGCGGCCGGGCGGCGACCATTCATCTGGGACGCGGCTCGCACCGCGCCTCAAGCAACCTACCCGAACGACGGGCCCGGAGAAGGCTGGCGCGAACGCCGTGTCGTTCCTATTCGGTTTTGCTTCCGGTGGGGTTTACCTAGCCACGCCTGTTGCCAGGCGCGCGGTGGGCTCTTACCCCACCCTTTCACCCTTACCGGCCTGCCATGCGGCGCGCCGGCGGTTTGCTTTCTGTGGCACTTTCCCTGAGGTCACCCTCGCCGGGCGTTACCCGGCACCGTTTCTCCGTGAAGCCCGGACTTTCCTCTCCCGCGGCCTTTCGGCCCTTGCGGCAGCGGTCGCCCGGCCGGCTGGCGCGCGGAACCTGTGCCCGCGCGCCTTCAATGTCAAGCGAGCGGGACGCTCAATAGCTTGCCATCTGCACCTGCACCTTGCGGCAGTACTGGCGGGAGGTCGGGTTGGAACGCTTCGCATAGTGCCCGGCATTGTATTTCAGGATCGTGCCGCACAGCGTGCCCCCGCCCTTTTCCTTCGCACCCGCCAGATAGCGCATGCCGTAGCGAAGGTTGGTTGCCGGATCGTACAATTGCTTGCGGGTGCCCTTGAAGCCCATGTCGCGGGCAGTGGCGAGCTTGATCTGCATCAGGCCGACTTCGCCGGCGGAACCGGTCACGTCGGGCCGGTAATTGCTTTCCACGAAGATCACCGCATGGGCCAGTTCCAGTCGCACGCCGGCACGTTCGGCCTCGGTGGCGATCAGTTCCGCATAGGGCATGTCGGTGAAGGGGGTTTCCACGGTTCTTTCCGGCTTTCCGGTTTCCACCGGTGCGGTGGACGTGGAAGAGGCGGTATCGGCACGAGCGGCTGGGATGAGGGCAAGCGACATCATCACGACCCCAGCCAAAAGGGGCAGTCTGTTCATCATCGTCCTGTCGATATCGCCGGCTGCAGAACACGCATTATGCCGGCACACTGGTTGTTGCGGCGGCAAGAAACGCTGCGACGCCGAGCGGCATCGGCGTCGCAGGCGACGCCGGTGCCGTTAGGGCAGTTTCTCGTCAGGAAAAGAAACGGCAATGTGTCGGCGCGTTCACGGAATATTAATGCCTGTTACAGTTACGGCGCGAGGTGACGGCCCTGTTCTTCCGAAATCCGCCGCGACAAAAGCCGGTGCATGGTGCCCACCGTGCTCGTATCGGCGATGCCGTCCAGCAGCGACGGGCGATGATGGCGCTGGAAGGCCAATGTAGCCAGACGCGTTGTATCGCAGTAGTTTCCGTCTGCCGTCACATCGAAACCGTAGGCGGCCAGCATGGCCTGCCAGGCGGCGACGGGGTCTCCCTTGTCACCGGGCGAAAGGAACCGCCCGCCGGATATCGGAACGGGCTCCACGGTCATGCCGATACCGGCTGCCGAGAGTTGATCCCAGGGGAACAATTCGCCCGGATCTTCCTTGCGGGAGGGGGCGATGTCGGAATGCCCCACCACGTTTGCGGCAGGGATCGCCCATTTGGCGACACAATCCCTGCACAATTCGATCAGGCGGTCGATCTGCACCGCGGGAAACGGCCGCAGGCCATGATTATGGCCCGGATTGACGATCTCGATTCCGATGGACCTGGAATTGACGTCACGCTCGCCGCGCCAGAAGCTCTCCCCCGCGTGCCAGGCCCGGCGCGCCTCCGGCACCATCTGGACGATCTCGCCATCCTCCATCACCAGGTAATGGGCCGATACCTCGCTTCGCGGGTCGGTCAGGCGGTCCAAGGGAGGATCGTCCGGCCGCATGCCGGTGTAATGCAGCACCAGGATATCGGGCTTTTGGCCCCCGCGACGCTCCCCGTGATTGGGAGACGGCACGACCCGGTCGACATGCGCGCTGTCGCTTGCAAAGATCACGCGGCCGGCACCCGCGAGATGCTGTCCCATGCGGCGTTGATGGCTTTCATCCGCTCCACTGCGATGGCCATAAACTCCTGCGGCACACCCCTGCCCGCCAGTCTGTCCGGGTGGTTCTCGCGCACCAGTTCGAGATAGCGGCGGCGGATCACGGGCATCGGGTCGGTGGGGGAAACGCCCAGCACCGCATAGGAGCTGCCCTCGCCCTCATGGACATGCAACGCCTTGATGCGGGCAAACTCCGCCTCGCTCAGGCCGAAGATCTGGGCGACCCGCTCCAGAAACGCCAGCTCCCGCTCGTGCACGATCCCGTCGGAGCCGGCGATGAAGAAGAGCCCGTCCAGGACATCCGTCAGCATGGCGCACTCGCCGTCGCAGGAATTGCTGCAAAGGCCGCGAAGCTTGGCGGCATAAAGCTCGAAGCCCGCCGTATCCTGCCTCGCAAGATCGTAGAGCCGGAAGACGTTCCGCTCTTCCTCGGCGGGTATCGCAAAGATACGGCGAAAGGCGGAAATCTCGTTCTGGGTGACGACGCCATCCGCCTTGGCCATCTTGGCGGCAAGGGCGATCATCGCAACCGAGAAGGCCACGCGGCGGCGCGTTTCCGCGTCGCGCTCGTACAAAGCGCGCAGCCGTTCGAAAATTGCCTCCAGCGCCGACAGACCCTGAATGGCAATATCCCGCATCAGGGCGCCAAGAGTGGACAGTATCGACATGCGGCAGTTTGCACCCTTACGCCGGATAGGCCGGCCCGGAATCGTCGAGGCCCATCATAAACGGTTGGCGCCTTGGATTGAAACCTACCACCGATAGCAAAGAACCGGCAGCGATGCCGCTGCCGGTTCCATTACGTGTGCAGACGGATTCGATTACTGGTTGGTCGTGCCGGTGGACCCACCCATGGTGCCACCGGTCGTCCCGCCCGGCGCCGGCTCGGCCGCAGGCGGAGCCGTCGTGGCTGGCGGGGTGGTCGTCGTCGCCGCGGGGGGAGTCGTGCCGCCGGCGGGCGGTGCGGGCTGCTCAGCCGAATTGTTGTCGGAGCACGCTGCAAGGCCAAGCAGCGCAGCTGCGCCAAGAGCGATAAGGGGTGTCCTCATGATTTTCTTGTCCTGTTCAGTTCGTCCTTCAGCAACAGAACCGCGGCGGACAGGCTCAAGTTGCAGCCCATAGATCAAAGCATGTTGCACAATCTTACAATCGTGATCGCGGAGGCCGCAAAATCGGCTCAAGGCTGACGAAAGGCTGCTTGGCCATTTTCCGGGGTATCGGGCAGGATCGGGATACCGCATGACACTCAACCGGCGCGTCATCGCCTTCGCAATCCTGGCTCTGGTGGGCGCGCTCGGCATCACGGGATGCCGCACGGCGAGCCTCGACCCGGTCGAGCTGGGCCTTACCCGCATCGCCGGAGAGCGGCCGGATCACTACCCCGTCCACGGTATCGACATCTCCAAATACCAGGGCACCGTGGACTGGCGTGCCGCAAAGGCCGGCGGCGTCGAGTTCGTCTATATAAAGGCCACCGAAGGCGGCGACCGCCTCGACGAGCGCTTCCATGAAAACTGGCGTGGCGCACGCGACGCCGGTATTCCGCATGGCGCGTACCATTTCTTCTACTGGTGCCGGCCGGGCATCGAACAGGCGCGGTGGTTCATAAAGAACGTGCCGCAGGACGCGCTGTCCCTGCCGCCGGTCCTCGACGTGGAGTGGACGCCCCATTCGCCCACCTGCACCCGCAGGCCCGACAGGGCCGAAATGCTGCGTGAAATGAGCGCCTTCATGGACGCGCTGGAGCGCCATTACGGAATGCGCCCCATTATCTACGCGCCGATCGATATCCATCGCGATCGGCTGGTGGGGACCTATCCCAATCACCGCTTCTGGCTGCGGGCCGTGGCAGACCACCCGGACAACGTCTACGAAGCGCGTGATTTCCACTTCTGGCAGTATACGGCAACTGGCACCGTGGCCGGTATCGACGGAGACGTCGACCGCAATGCATTTTCCGGATCGCGCCAGGAATGGCAGAAGTGGCTGTCGTCACACACAAGGCGATAAACCGGGCCGGCAATCCAATGGCCATCTTCAAACGGCCATGATCGCGGCGTTCAGGCGGGTGAATTCGACATGTCGGGAACGGAAATCATGAACACCGTCAAGCGGCTCGGCGCCGCGCTTCTACTTCTTGGGGCCAGTTCCTCGATCGCCATGGCGCAGGGCGCCGCGTGCGGCGGCGACTTCAGCGCCTTTATCCAGGGTGTGCGCAGCGAGGCCATCGGCCGCGGGCTTTCAGAGGCGGGTGTCGACAGGGCGCTGGCTTCGGTGCGGCAGGACCCCAAGGTCCTGCAGCGGGACAGGGCCCAGGGCGTGTTCCAGCAGGCGTGGCTGCAGTTTCAGGGCCGCATGGTGAACAAGAACCGTCTGGCCAACGGCAAGCAGCGCATGCAGCAATATGCCTCCGTCTTCCGCGAGGTGGAGGCGCAGACCGGCGTTCCCGCGGCCGTCATCACCAGTTTCTGGGGCCTTGAAACAGATTACGGCGCAGTGCTGGGCGATTTCGACACGCTGAACGCGCTGGCCACCCTGTCGCACGATTGCCGCCGGCCGGACCTGTTCCGTCCGCACCTGATGGGCGCGATCGCGCTGGTTGACCGCGGCTATCTGCGGCCTTCGGAGATGCGCGGCGCCTGGGCAGGAGAGCTCGGGCAGACGCAGATGCTTCCGGAGGATTACCTGGCCTTCGGAACCGATGCCGACGGCAACGGCCGTATCAACCTGCTGACCGACGTGCCGGATGTGTTGATGACGACCGGCAAGTTCATCCAGCATCTGGGCTGGCAGCGGGGCCAGCCCTGGCTGGAGGAAGTGCGCCTGCCCGCCGACTTCCCCTTCGACCGGGCCGCCCTTGTCTCCAAGGAGCCACGCAGCAATTTCGCGGCACTGGGCGTCACCAAGGCGGACGGTACGCCGCTGGAGCGCGACAACGTCCCCGCCTCCATTGTGCTGCCGCAGGGACGCGGCGGGCCGGCCTTCCTGGCCTTCCCCAATTTCGACGTTTACCTGACGTGGAACAACTCGCTCGTCTATGCCCTGACGGCCGGCTATTTCGGCACACGCCTTGCCGGGGCGCCCGCCGTGCATGAGGGCAACCCCCAGCCGGGCCTGGACGGCGACCAGATGAAGCAGCTTCAGCAGCGCCTGGTGGCGCGCGGGTACGATGTCGGCAAGGTGGATGGCATCCTCGGCGCCAACACGCGCGCCGCCATACGGCAGGAGCAGATCCGGCTGGGCATGCCGGCCGATGGCTGGCCGACGCGCCAGTTGCTGTCCGCACTCTGAGATGAGGCCCGACCGGCGACCGGAACCGAAATCCGGTCGCCGCCCCCTTTTTACCCCTGGTTGCAATGCCCACATCTTCGACGTCCAGTTGAGGATGGGAGCGCCGAATGGCCACTGTCGAATATATTCTTCCGGGTGAAGCCGTCCGCGGCATGAGCCGTGACGAGAAGCTGCGTCGCATCCGCCGCCTGGCGATGCTGGCGCGCGTCATGGACACAGCGTTGCGCCTGCCTGGCACCAACATCCGTTTTGGCGCGGATGCGCTGATGGGCATGGTGCCGATTTTCGGCGACGCCGCAGGCGCCCTTGTCGGCCTGCTGATCGTCAACGAGGCGCGGCAGCTTGGCCTGCCGAAGCGCAAGCTGATGTCCATGCTGTACAATATCGGCGTGGACACCGCCTTCGGCGCGGTCCCCCTCGTGGGCGATGCATTCGACGTCTACTTCAAGGCGCATCGCCGCAATATCCAGATCATCCTGGATCACCATGGCCTGGACGATGGCGACGTCCGGCGCTGACGCTCAATCGGCCATCGGCTCCAGGCTGGCATAGCCTTCGGCGCGGTCCCCCTCGTGGGCGATGCATTCGACGTCTACTTCAAGGCGCATCGCCGCAATATCCAGATCATCCTGGATCACCATGGCCTGGACGATGGCGACGTCCGGCGCTGACGCTCAATCGGCCGTCGTCTCCAGGCTGGCATAGCCTTCGGCGCGGTCCCCTTCGTGGGCGATGCATTCGACGTCTACTTCAAGGCGCATCGCCGCAATATCCAGATCATCCTGGATCACCATGGCCTGGACGATGGCGACGTCCGGCGCTGACGCTCAATCAGCCATCGTCTCCAGGCCGGCATCGCCTTCGGCGCGGTCCCCTTCGTGGGCGATGCATTCGACGTCTACTTCAAGGCGCATCGCCGCAATATCCAGATCATCCTGGATCACCATGGCCTGGACGATGGCGACGTCCGGCGCTGACGCTCAATCAGCCATCGTCTCCAGGCTGGCATAGCCTTCGGCGGCATCGCCCGCACCGAACGGCGTCGTCACATGGACGAACGTATCGGGATAGAAGCCGTTGAAGCGTGTGCGCAGCGACAGCGAATAGGCGCCGATGTGGCCGATCTCGATCCAGTCGCCGGTGTCCACCGTCTCGGGCAGCCAGAACGGCCGGGACAGGATATCGACGCTATCGCAGGTTGCCCCGCATACCTTGAAGGCGGCGATGTTGCCCGGATCGCCATTGCGCCTCTTGCGCGCCGGATCGGGGATGAAGCGCGCCGGCAGGGTGATCTTGCCCGTCCAGGAATCCGACAGCGACGCCCAGATGCCGTCGTTGATGTAGAGCCGGCGCCCCTTGCGCAGCAGCACGCGCACGATCAGCGAAAAGGCCCTGGCAACGATGACCCTTCCCGGTTCCGCCACCAGGGGGACATCCGCAAATCCCCATTCGTCGAGGTCGGCACGCAACCGCGCCATGATCTCCGGAAAGCCCGGCATGTCCGGCTTGCGCCTCTTCGGATCGTATCCATACTCGGCCGGGAAGCCGCCACCGACATCCAGCCCGGCCAAGGGCACATCGGCCCGGTTGCGCACCCAGTCGGCCGAGGCGAGAGCGCGCTCGTAGGTCTCAGGGTCTTCGATCTGCGAGCCGACATGAAAGCACAAGCCGGTTCGAAAGCCGATCCGGTGGCAACGTTGCAGCAGCTCGACCGCGTGGGCGGGCGCGGCGCCAAATTTTTTCGACAGTTCGTAGGCGGCATGACCCTTCGTCTGTAGCCTGACGAACAGGGTGATCGTTCCGGGATCCATGTCCAGCGCGCGCACGACGCGCAGTATCTTCGCCACCTCGTCCTCATGGTCGAGGGACATGACCCGGATACCATAGGTCTCCAGCGCCAGCCTGATGTCGGACTGCGCCTTGATGGGGTGCATGTATAGCATGCCGGCATCGGGGGCCACGGCACGCACCGCGGCAAACTCTCCCGGCGAAGCGACGTCGAACAGCTTTACGCCCGCCTTCGCCAGCGTCTCCAGAACCATCGGTTCGCCGTTGGTTTTCACCGCATAGGCCGTTTCGCCGGGGAACGCCTCCAGGAACGAGCGGGCATCCTGCGCCAGGACCTCTGGCCTAAAGCAGTAGACGGGTACGTCCGGACGCAAGGTGTGGACGGCCTCGATGGCTGTATCGAACTTCTGCAACGCGACCCTCTCTCATGCGAATCCTGTCACCCTAGATGATGCATACTGCGACATGATGAAGCCGATTGCGTGACCGACGCAGTGCTTTCGCACCGCAAAACACGCCGTCCACCCATGTCGGTCACGGAAAAATATCGTCCGATATTATCGTTTTAAATTAGGCTATTGCGACATTTGCGCCCATCGATGCCGCCCTGCCGCAACGTTTTGCCCTTTACCGTCATTCAGGATTGATTAACACTGTAACACACCGTGAGAAGGGAGTTACATCCGATGGAAATCACGCGATCGCTCAATATGGTTATGATTGGGGCCGCATTCATTTTTATCGGTGCGTTGGTCACCGGGGTCATCTCCTGATACCCCTTTCGGCTATTGCCGCTGCTCCTGACGATTAACGATGAGAAACCGGGGTCATGTACTGGCCCCGGTTTTTTGATGCCCGGATGGCTTCCGGGTCCTTGCCCGTCAGGCCGCAGCTTCGCCCGACGCCGGCGCGGCTTCCGATCTGGGGCGCATGCCGAGGATATGGCAGATCGAGTAGACGAGGTCGGCGCGGTTCATCGTGTAGAAGTGGAAATCCGAAATGCCCCGCCGCGTCAGGTCGAGCACCTGTTCGGCGCACACGGCCGCGGCGACGTGCGCCCGTGTCTGCGGATCGTTTTCGAGCCCTTCGAACCGCTCGGCAAGCCAGGTCGGAATGCTGGCCCCGATGGCGGAACAGAAACGCCGGATCTTGGTGAAGTCGTGGATGGGGACGATCCCCGGCACGATGGGAACGTATATGCCGGCCCGGCGCACGCGCTCGACGTACCGCTCATAGGTATCGTTATCGAAGAAGAACTGCGTGATGGCCCGGCTGGCTCCATTGTCGACCTTGCGCTTCAACAGGTCGATGTCGGTTGCGAAATCCGGGCTTTCGGGGTGCTTCTCCGGGTAGGCGGAAACCGATATCTCGAAAGAGGGGTCGATCGCCTTGAGGCCCGCCGTCAGCTCCGCGCCATTCCGGTAGCCATCCGGGCGCGCCACGAATGCGGCCCCCGCCCCTGCCTGGCTGTCGCCCCGCAGCGCCACGAAGTGGCGCACGCCGGTATTCCGGTACTGTCGGACGACCTCGTCCACCTCGTCCTTCGAGGCGTCCACGCAGGTCAGGTGCGCGGCCGGCGCGAGATGGGTCTCTTCCAGGATGCGCTTCACCGTCTGGTGGGTGCGCTCGCGGGTCGATCCTCCCGCACCATAGGTGACGGAAACGAAGCTCGGCTCCAGCGGCGCAAGGCGCTGGACGGAAGACCAGAGCGTCTCCTCCATCGCCGGAGTCTTCGGCGGAAAGAACTCGAAGGAAACACGAAGGTTCGACCGTTGGGCCGATGACGTAGCGGACATGAGGTTCGTTCCTGTCATGCGAATCGAGCCGGCAGCGCCGCGTCGACCTGGTTGGAGCGGGCGGGTTTGCAGGCGGTGGATATCAGTACGGTCAGCTGTCCGCGCTCTCCGGGATGCAGCGCCCGGACGTCCGTCGCCTCCAGGCCGGCCGCTTCGAAGTAGCCGGCCAGCATCGTCTGGCTGAAGCCCAGCCGCGCGTGGGCATGGTCCTCACGCAGGAATTCACAGTCATGCGCGTCGAAATCCACAACGACCAGGCGGCCGCCGGGGCGCAATGCCTTGGCCGCTTCCTGCAACGCCGCGGCCGGCTCGTCCAGGAAGTGCAACACATGATGCAGGACGATCAGATCGTGGCTGAGCGGCTCGACCGGCAGATTATAGGCATCACCCAGCCGGACCGAGACATGGGATAGCGCCGCCCCATCCAGCTTGGCTCTGGCGATGGCCAGCATCTCGCGCGAGGCGTCGACACCGACTGCCTGACGGGCGCGCGGGCCGATAAGCTCGAGCATCCGGCCGGTGCCCGTGCCGATATCCAGAAACCTGTCCACCGGATCGTCGCCCAGAACCTCCAGCAACGCCGCTTCCATAAGGGCATCGGGTACATGCAGGGCGCGGATACGGTCCCATTCGGCGGCGTTGTCGGCAAAGTAGGCCGCCGCCCTTTCGGCGCGCCGCGCACGTACGAGGGCCAGCCTGTCCCTGTCATGGGCGGGAGGGCCATCCGCTGCGCCGACCAGCGGCAGCATCCGCCGCACGAGCTCGGCACTGTCGTCTCCGCTCAGCCGGAAATAGGCCCAGGCCCCTTCCTGGTAGCGCGAGACGACGCCGGCATCCACCATCAGCTTGAGATGACGGGAGATGCGGGGCTGCGATTGCCCCAGGATCGTCACCAGATCGCTGACCGTCAGGTCACCCTGCAGCAACAGAAGGGCAAGCCGCAGCCGGGTCGGCTCGGCGACCGCCTTCAGCATGCTGACCGTTTCGTCGAATGGCAGTGAGGATGCCACGACATCTCCGTTGCATTATGATATAAGGAAATCCTTATATCTCCTGTCGTGAACGCGCAAGCCTGTTTCAAGCAGCCCCGGCCCCGTGCCATCATGCCTGAAGAACTCGAGCGGTGGAGAGCGATATGGCGACGGAACGTCAGCGGGCGATCGACAGGGCCATGCGGGCGACGACACCGCGCATTCCCTATCTGGATGCCGAGACGGTCCGCTCCGCCGCGCGCTCGCGGCACCTGCGCACCGTCGGGCCGGACCAGGCGTTCTGGCTGGCGGCCATCGCCCATATCCGCCACAGCTACACCGATTACGACCAGCTTCGCGATGAAGGCTACGACCGCGATGCGGCGTTGTACTTCATACTGGATGCCATCAACGACGTGCTCGACCGCTGGGGCTCCACCCGCAGGCTGGACTCCTACCCGGAGGCGGAGTCCGAAGACGGCGCGCCGCAGCCTTCCGTCCGGTCACTCGGAGCGTGACGATGTCCGCCGGCTTTCCGGCTTGAAGGTGATGACGCGGTAGACATAAAGGACCACGATCGAGAGGACGATGAGGTTCGACACCGGGCCGACATACTGGTCTATCAGTTCGTAGCTCTGTCCCAGGAGATATCCCGACAGCGCCAGGAACGAAGTCCAGATCAGGCTGCCGATCGTGGAAAACAGCAGGAAGGCCGGGAGCGGCATTTCCGCAAGGCCAGCCGGAATGGAGATCAGCGTGCGCACGGTGGGCACCAGACGGCCAAGGAACACGGCGAGGTAACCGTATTTGCGGAACCAGCGGTCGGCGGCACGGACATCGGACGGTGCCAGTGTCATCCAGCGGCCGAAGCGCTCCGACAGGCGGATGATACGATGCTCGCCGAAGAAATAGCCGAGATAGTACCAGGGCATGATGCCGAGCACCGTGCCGATCGTGCCGGACAGGATGACCGTGTAGATGGACATCTGCCCCTGGGCGGCCTGATAGCCTGCCAGCGGCATGATGATTTCCGAGGGTATGGGCGGAAAGATGTTCTCCAGGAACATGAGCAGTCCGATACCGAAGGCCCCGTAATTTTCCATCAGGCTTTTGACGAACTCGTCCACGGATCTTCCTCGCCACGCGTTGTTTGGAGTTGCAGCCTGTAGTGCAATGCGGCACGAGTTGAAACCGCCTTCCGGCATCCAGGGGGCGAGATCGCCCTTCCGGACAGGAAAAGGGCCAACCGGACAAGGCCGGTCGGCCCTTTTGGATCAGTGGATGAAAGACGTGGGAACGCCTGTTATTCGGCGGGGATCACGTTTTCGCTGGCGATGATGTCGATAAGCGCCTTCTCGAAATTGCGCGTGTGCGCAACGGGATCCCAGGCAGGGCGAGCCTGAAGCTTCTTGCGCATGCCCTTCTTGAGATTCAGCAACTGCTTGCGGTTCTTTGTCTTGGCAACGGCAATCGCCACATAGGCATCTTCATTGGCTGCCACCCAATCTTCCAGGCCGGCGGCGCGGACGAAGCTGGCGCCCATCCGCGACACGAACTGGCGGCCCTCCAGGGTAATGACGGGCACGCCCATCCACAGCGCCTGCATGGTGGTGGTGCCGCCATTGTATGGATGCGGGTCCAGGACGATATCGATATCGGCGTAAGCGGCCATCATCTCCGGCATGGCGACGGGCGGCAGGAAGGTCAGCCGCGAAAGGTCGGTTCCCAACTCCTCGAAACGCTGCCGGAACAGGGCGACAGCCTGCTTGTCGCCGAAGCTCGGAGCCCGGATGACCATCCGGGAACCGGGTACCGCCTCCAGCACGCGCGCATACAGCGCCAGCGTCTTGCGGCTGAACTTCGCGGCGTTGTTGACGGCGCCGAACGTGAGCTGCCGGGATTCCATTTCGGAATTGAAGGTGGGAAGCGGATACTCTTCCTCGGGCGCGTAGCAGAACACCGTTCCGGGCAGTCGCGCGATCTTTTCGGAGTAGAACTCTTCGGCGCCATCCGGCGTGACGACGCCGTCGCTGATGAGCCAGTCCATGTTCGGCAAGCCCGTGGTGCCGGGATAGCCGAGATAGTTGACCTGATAGGGCGCAGCCCGGCGTGCCAGCATCGCCCCGCGAGAATGGGCGGTATGGCCCAGAAGATCGACCAGTATGTCGATCTGATCCTGCTCGATACGGGCGGCAAGCTGGGTGTCGGACCAGGCCTCGACCTCGAGCCAGTGTTCGGCCCGCTCGCGCGCCAGCCGTGTCTGGTCGTCGAAGAGACCGCCGCACGCATAGACGAAGCACTCGAACTTTTCACGATCGAGCTCGCGCAGGATCGGCTGCATGAAGATGTTGACGGGATGCTGGTAATGAAGGTCGGCGGCAATGAAGCCCAGGCGTATGCGACGCCCCTTCAACGGCTTTCGGCGCAGCGACGAACGGTCGCGGGCCTGTGCGGCAAGCGGCTCGAAAAGCCATTGGTGCAGATCGAGAATGCCCTTGGCGTCGTAGGTGTCGCAATAAAGGGACGTCATCGCGACACGCGAGCACTCGCGCCCACCCGTATGATGTGCCTTTGCCTCCTCGATCAGGATCTTGACGGCGGCTTCCGCATCCCCCCGGCGGATATCCATGTTGGCCCGGATACCTGCGGATTCCGCGTTGGGACCGAACGTATCGACCTTGTCCAGCAGTTGCTCGGCCTCGGTTATGTTCCAGCACTCGGCCAGATGCTTGGCAAGCGCCAGCAGCGAGTGCGAACTGGTCGGGTTGAGCTCGGCGCTGCGCCGCAGGACGTCGCCCGCCTCGACCCACAGATTATGCGCGTAGGATACCTGGGCAAGACGCTGCAATGTCGCTTCCGCGGTCGAGGCCGACGCCGCACCGAAAGCCTTGTAGGCGCGTTCCTTATCGCCCATCAGCATGAGCGCGTTACCGCGGTCGAGCTGCCATTCGCACAATTCGTTGACATCGGCGCCAGCGTCGGCGGCGATGCGGATACCCACCTCCAGGGAGGCGAGCGCCCGCTCGGGCATCTTCTGCTCGATCCGGTATCGGGCCATCATCCGATGCACAAGCGCAACGGTTTGCATGGATGTCGCACGGGCCGATTCCAGCGCCTTGGCGAGCGTTTCGTCGGATGCGTCGAAATGCCCGAACTCTTCCTGCAGACGCGCAAGCGAAACGAACGCCTCGTGCCGGTTCGGCGCCAGCCCGGCCGCACGGCGATACGCCGATTCCGCGTCGTCGAACAGGCCCAGGCGGCGGCAGGCGTGGCCGCTTTCCAGCCACGCGGTGTAGCTTGCCGGGTTGATCATGAGCACACGCGCGAAGGCATCGCGCGCCGCAGCCCAGTTTCCGAGATTGGCATGACAGCGGGCAGCCTGGATGCCGGCCGGCTCGAGTTGCTCGTCCAGGACGAGCGCCGCTTCGAACCCTTCGAGGGCAACGGCCCATCGACCCTCCCTGAAGGCCGCGTTCGCGCCGTTGAAGCGTGCCGCGATTTCCTGTCCGGCTTCTGAACTCTGCGACATAATGATTATCGTACCGTCACATTAAACATACGATGCAGGTTACAGTATCCATGACTTTTCTGTCCCGCTATCTCTGATTGCATTTTATCCGACATAGTAACCCTGGAGTTATTGATCGTTGGCATCGCGATGTGCTCCGCCCTGCGCCATGGCGAACATCGCGCCCTCGAGGGCGCGCGTATGTCGAACCGCGTTCCATGCATCGTGCCCGATCAGCCGTGAGCGCAGGTTCCGCCGAAGTTCGGCAAGGCGGGTGCGATCCTTGGCCAGGGTTTCGGCCACGGCCCGATATTCGGCGTCGTCGCGTGCGATAAGGTCCGATAGGCCGGCGGCCGAAAGGAAGCTCGCCCCCATTCGGGCGGCGAAGCCCTCACCCATCATGCTGACCACCGGCACGCCCATCCACAATGCCTGATGTGTCGTCGTGCCGCCGCAATAGGGCACCGAATCCAGGACGATGTCGATGTCGGCAAAGGCGGCCATCATGTCCGGCAGAGGCAGCGGCGGATGAAACTCGACCCGGTCGAGATCGGCCCCGGCCGCCCGCAGGCCGGCGCGGAAATGATCGACCGCGGCCGCGTCGACGAAACTGGGCGCGCGGAGCGAAAGCCTGGACTGCGGAACGGCCGAAAGCACGCCCGCGTAGCATTTGAGGGTCCGGGTGTTCAGTTTCGGCGCGTTGTTGATCGAGCCGAACACGATCGGCCCCGTACGCTTGCCGGCGGGAAGCGGAGGAAAATCGGTCTCCGGCGCGAAGCAGAAGACCGTTCCCGGAAGACGGAACACCCGTTCGGTATAGAGGTGCTCCAGTTCCGGCGGCGTGACGACATCGTCACCGATGATCCAGTCGATATTGGGAAGCCCGGTGGTGCCGGGATAGCCCAGATACATCGCCTGCACCGGGGCGGCGCGCCGGGCCAGCACCTGGGCGCGGTTTGTGCTGGTGTGACCAACGAGGTCGATCAAGAGGTCCAGTCCGTCCCTGTCCATCTGCACGGCAAGCCGTTCGTCGGACCATTCGGCCACTTCGAGCCAGTGCTCGACACGCTGGCGGGCCAGATGCGTCTGGTCGTCGTAGCCTGTACTGCAATGATAGAAGAACACCTCGATCCGGCTCCGGTCGAGTTCCCGCAGAACCGGTTGCATGAAAATGTTGACGGGGTGGAAGCGCTTCATGTCGGCGCCGAGCATGCCCACCCTCAGCCGCCGGCCATCCAGTGGCGGACGGACGAACGAGCCGGCCTTGCGGGCGCCGCTTCCCATCTCGGCGAACAGCACCTTGTGGGTGTCACGGATTTCGGCCGCCGACAGCCGGTCGCGGTAGAGGCTGGTCATTGCAATGCTTGCCGGTACCTCCGCGTGGCCGACGAGCCCCTTGCGCAGTGCCGAGTATGCGTTGAAGGCCGCGTCGGCGTTGCCGCTTCGCCAGTGCATCGCCGCCTTCGTGATTCCGATCTCGGCCAGCATCGGCTGATTGCCGGCAGCCCGGTAAAGTTGCTCCGCGCGGTCGAGTGCCGCCTGGGCCTCCACCACCTTCCACCGCGTGGACAGGATCTTGCCGAGATTGAAGGCCGCATGCGCGCTGTCCGGATGCAGAAGCCAGGCCCGGCGGAACACCTCTTCCGCTTCTTCCATCAGGCCGTGCTGGTAGGACACGTCCCCAAGCCGGGCGAGGACATCCTGCGCGGTGGCGGCCGAAGCGGCCGAGAACGCGCTCCACGCCTCTTCGGAGCGACCGAGCATCAGAAGCGCCTCGCCCCGCCGGATCAACCATCGGCAGATCTCGTTCTCGTCGGACCTGATCGTCGTGGCGTGTTGAAGGCCCATGTCCGATGCCTCGAGCGCGCCGGCACCGTCACGCCGCGCCAGCCTGCGTGTCGCGACGAGGCGAAGCACCTCCGACAGGGCTGCCGCGCTCTGCCGGCCGGCCTGGGCGACAGCCGTGCGCAGCGCAGCCGGCCCCTCATCGTCCTGCATGTCCTCCAGCAACAGGCCGAGTTCCAGCATCGGCTCGAATTTGTACGATGCTGCGGCGCCGGCGTTGCGGAAATCGATCAGGGCATCCTGCTGCCGGCCCGCTGCCGCATACAGCCGGCCGCGCTCCATCAGTGCCATGTAGTGCCGGGGCGCGGCGGCCAGAAGCTCCGACAGGATGGAGATCGCGGATGGCGCGTCCCCGTCGCGCATGGAGCATCGGCACGCGGATATCGCCGCGGTCTCGAGGCGTCGGTCGGCCCTGAACGATCTTTCGTACAGGCGCGCGGCGGCGCGCCAGTCGCCCGACCGGGCCGCGGCATCCGCCGCGGCGGCGAGATGCCCGGCATCGTCCGCAAAACCGGCCGGCGCAATAGGATTATATTCTGATGACATGACAATATTCCTTCATAGTGAATATGATTTCACATGAAGGGATGCGATATTCCGGGCACCGTCAAGGGGGTGGCCGACACTCGGCCCCCCGCCGCACGTACAGGTTGCATGGCCCGGTCCATACGGCCGGGCCCAGGCCCATCAGCGCGTGAGCCGCTTGTAGGTCGGCCGCTTGGGATTGACCGAATCCGGCCCGAGCCGGCGGATCTTGTCCTTCTCGTAATCCTCGAAGTTGCCCTCGAACCATTCGACGTGGCTGTCGTCCTCGAAGGCCAGGATATGCGTCGCAAGCCGGTCCAGGAACATGCGGTCGTGGCTGATGACCACCGCGCAGCCGGCATATTCCTCGAGCGCGTCCTCAAGCGCGGCCAGCGTCTCGGTGTCGAGGTCGTTGGTCGGCTCGTCCAGCAGGATCACGTTGGCGCCGGACTTCAGCATCTTGGCAAGGTGCACGCGGTTGCGCTGACCGCCCGAAAGCGTGCCGACCTTCTGCTGCTGGTCCGGGCCCTTGAAGTTGAAGTTGCCGACATAGGCGCGCGAGTTCATCTCGTACTTGCCGAGCTTCATGATATCGACGCCGCCGGTGATCTCCTCCCAGACGTTCTTGGAGGGGTCCAGATCGTCGCGGCTCTGGTCGACATAGCCGATATCGACCGTCTCGCCGATCGAGATCGTGCCGGAGTCCGGCTGCTCCTTGCCGGTCAGCATGCGGAACAGCGTGGTCTTGCCGGCGCCGTTGGGACCGATGATGCCGACGATGCCGCCCGGCGGCAGCTTGAAGGTCAGGTTCTCGATCAGGACGCGGTCGCCGTAGCTCTTGGTCAGGTTTTCGACCTCGATCACCCGGTTGCCCAAACGCTCGCCGGTCGGAATGACGATCTTGCCGTCCGCCGGCTTGCGGTTCTCGGCCAGCTCGACCAGCTCGTGGTAGGCGCGGATACGCGCCTTCGACTTGGTCTGCCGGGCCTTGGCGCCCTGCAGCATCCATTCGCGCTCGCGCGACAGGGCCCGCATGCGGCTGTCGGACTCGCGGCCCTCCTGCTCCATGCGCTTCGACTTCTTCTCGAGATAGGTCGAGTAGTTGCCTTCGTAGGGCACGCCGCGGCCGCGATCGAGTTCCAGGATCCAGCCCGTCACGTTGTCGAGGAAGTAGCGATCGTGGGTAATCATCAGCACGGCGCCTTCGTATTCGCGAAGGTGCTTTTCGAGCCAGGAGATGGTCTCGGCGTCGAGATGGTTGGTCGGCTCGTCCAGAAGCAGGATGTCCGGCTTCGACAGGAGCAGCTTGCACAGCGCCACGCGCCGCTTCTCGCCGCCCGACAAGGCGGAAACATTGGCCTCGCCCGGCGGGCAACGCAGCGCGTCCATCGCCATTTCGACCTGGTTCTCGAGGTCCCACAGGTTCTGGCTGTCGATGACGTCCTGAAGCTTTGCCCCCTCTTCCGCCGTTTCGTCGGAATAGTTCATCATCAACTCGTTATAGCGGTCGAGGATGGCCTTCTTGTCGGCAACGCCTTCCATGACGTTCTCGAAGACGGTCTTCGTCTCGTCCAGCTTCGGCTCCTGCGCGAGGTAGCCGACCGTGGCCCCCTCGGCGGCCCACGCCTCTCCGGTAAATTCGGTGTCGGTGCCCGCCATGATCTTCAGGAGGGTGGACTTACCCGCGCCGTTGGGACCGAGAATGCCGATCTTGGCGTTGGGGTAGAAGGACAGGTTGATATTCTCGAGGACCTTCTTGTTGCCATAGGCCTTCGAAAGGTCGGACATGTGATAGATGAACTGACGAGCCATGGGCCGTTCCGCAATCCTGAAAATCGGTTCGTTGGGTTGCGCCCTATATGGAGGAGCCCGCGGCGGATTGCAAAAGCTGCGTGTCGGGCGCTACACGAGGCCCTTGATGCATGACAGTTCGAAGCGGAATGGTTGAATGATACGTCACATCGTCTTCTTCAGTGCCCGGGACAAGGCCGACATACCGGCCATCGTATCCGGCTTGAGCAAACTGGGAGACATCCCCCATTCCCGCCATTTCGAGGTGCGCCTGAACGGCAAGGTCGACCCGATGGGCAATGATGTGGACGTCATCGTCTATGCCGAGTTCGACGATGCAGAGGCCCTTGCCGCGTACAAGGCCGACCCGATCTACGCCGAATCGACCCGGACCGTGCGCCCCCTGCGCGACATTCGCTACTCTGCCGATTTCGAAGCCTGACCGTTTCAGTCGCGCTCGGGGCCGGGTGCGTCCACAGCGCCGCCGCGGCAGCCCGGCGGCTGGCGCTCGCCCTTAGCGATCAACCGCTCCAGCGGCTCATCGGACAGTGGCCCCAGGGATATACGCAATTCGCGTATGAGCCTGCGGCCGCGCACCTCGTTACAGTCCACCAGCACGCGCTGCCCCGCCCCCGCCCCGAACGCCTCGTCGAAGGTGTCGCGGATCAGCGCGGCTGAAAGATCGTCCCCGATCGCGCCGGCAAACAGGCGTCGGACCGGCGATGCGTTGAGCGCGTCGATCAGCCGGACAGCCTCGCTGAAATAGGCGTCGGCGGCCATGCCCGAGCACGTCCCGTGCTTGGCCCACTGGTGCCGGTCGAGGCCCGACTGAACCCCCGGCATGACGCGCGCCAGTTCGCTTTCGGTCCGGTTGCCGACCGGGATCGCCGGCAGGTCGCGCCAGCGTGTCTCTTCCATCCGGTCGGCCGCCGCGCGCGGCAGGTCGCAATAGGCCCGCCCGTCTGCGGTCTGCGGCCACAGGCCATGCAGGGCGAACCGGCTGAAAGAGCGGCCGGCACGGCATTCCCGCGCATTCGGCTGCTCTTCGCAGAAGGCGGAGGGCCAGCTTGCCGCGAGCACATAGCCTTCGACCGCGTCCGCCTCCTGCCGCGCGGAGCCGCCGCCCGCGTCGGCCACCTGCTGCGCAGAGTCGCCGACCCGCCCGCAGCCATAGGCGACCCATCGACGCTCGGGCACCGCGCCGGGAACGCGGATCAGGTAATGGCTGCCCGGCGTCGCATTGCGCCCGAGAAGTTCGTAGCTTTCTCCCGCAACCACCCGGACATTGCCCGGATTGTCGTCCGGCGTGCGGATCGAGGGGGGCGCGGCGCATGTGGCCTCCGCCCGGAAGCTGCCCGTCATCGGCTGCTGCGCCGAGGCGCCGGCAAGCGCAATTATCCAGATGGCGATGGCAAGTCCTGTGATACGCATGGCGCAGATCATAGGCGACCGCGCCGGACGCCGCCATACCTGGAGAGCGGCGATGTTCGACGACATCGAGACGACGAAGAGCCCAAGCGGCGCACATCTGGCGATCCGCAGCCTGGAAGCATCGGGCCGCCCGCGCGGCATCCTTCTGATACAGCACGGGCTTGCGGAGCACTCCGGCCGATATGGCCGGTTCGCCGTGGAGCTGGCGGCGCGGGGCCTCCATGTCGTAGCCCACGATCACCGGGGCCACGGCGCAACGACGGCACCGGATGCGCCGCCGCGCCGCTTTGCCGCCCGGAAGGGCGCGGCCTGCGTCGTCGCGGACAGCGCGTTCGTCGGGCAATGGGCGCGCGCGCGTTTCGGGCCGTTACCGCAAGTGGTTTTCGGCCACTCGATGGGTGGGTTGGTCGCGGCCAATCTGGCAGCGCGCCGGGAGCACGCTTTCGCGGGCGTCGCAATCTGGAACAGCGATCTTGTCGACGATCTGCGTCTTGCGACGGGGCGTATTCTTTTGAAAGCGGAACGGGCGCTCAAGGGCTCCGACACGGCCAGCATGGCCTTCCGTCGCGCGACATTCGACGTCTGGAAACGGTCGGTTCCGGACAGGCGAACGGATTTCGACTGGCTGACGCACGATCCGGCGGTCGTGGACGCCTATTGCGCCGACCCGCTCTGCGGCTGGACACCGACAAATTCCATGGCCGTCGATATTCTGGACCTGATCCGCAGCGCCTGCGCGCCATCTGCGCTGTCTGCCTGGCCCAAACAGATGCCGGTTCATCTTCTTGCCGGCTCTGCCGACCCGGCCACAAGGGGCGGCAAAGCGCTTGCCGCGTTGCACGACAGGATCGGGCGTTCAGGCCGCCGCAATGCGACCCTGTCGATCATCGACGGCGCACGACACGAAACGCTGAACGAAACCGGGCCCTACCGCGCCCCGGCCATGGCCGCCCTTCTATCCTGGCTCGACGCCATCATCGACGTCGAGCCCCGCCGATAAGCCGTTACACGCTGGCGGAGTAGATCAGGTCGTCGCCGAGATGGCATACGGCGTAACGCAGCTCCAGCGGCGTGTTCTCGTAAGAGTAGATGACCCGCTCCAGCATCAGGACAGGGGTGCCGGCGGAAATCTTGAGCCGCTTGGCATCGTCCGCCGTCGCCTTGCCCGAAGACACGCGCTCGCGCTTGCGGGTCGCCAGGCCGGTTGCCGTCCACCCCACTTCGGCGAGGGCCATCAGCTTGTCCTCCGACAGGGCCTTCTTGCCCTGCTCGTAACGCATATAGACGATTTCGGACAGGACGGGCCTG
The DNA here is from genome assembly GCF_014844055.1 of Aureimonas sp. OT7. Classification (NCBI taxonomy): domain Bacteria; kingdom Pseudomonadati; phylum Pseudomonadota; class Alphaproteobacteria; order Hyphomicrobiales; family Aurantimonadaceae; genus Aureimonas; species Aureimonas sp. OT7. The sequence goes on along the minus strand of NZ_CP062167.1, from coordinate 1,939,526 downwards.
CCTTCATGGCTGCGCATGCGACGGAAGCGCAGCGCGCTGCTCTGTTCAGGAACCTCGAGCGCCGCGGCCACCTCGCCTTCGACCTTGACGATCTCCGGCTCCGAAACCTCGCTTGCAAAAAGAATGCGCTCTCCATCGGCCGTCACGACATTGCAGAACTTGGACTGCATGCTCTCCGAACTCAGGTCGGCAACGATCGTCCCACGACCCTGCTGGCGCTCCAGAACGGCATAATCGGCCAGCACATCGAATGCCTTGCGCACGGTGCCGATGCTGATACCAAGAGAACGTGCTATGTCGGATTCGTTTTCAATAATCTGCCCCGGCACCCACTGGCGCGACACGATCCGCGAAATGAACTCGTCCGCCACCTGCTGGTACAGCGGCTTGACGTTGAATTGCTTAAGTGCGGGCATCGCCTCTTTCCCTCTCAATCACTCTGAATGCGACCAAGAATATACCTATAGGTTAGAAAATCAACGTCTAATTGTATGTTGACAATAGTCATAGCTATGAATTGGCAGTCTATACAACCGTCGATGCGCGCGCCGCCCTGTCCGCGCCGCTGCGACGCGAAAGCTGGGATACACCTATCTTTTATCGTATTTTTTATTGAGGCGTATGCGTTTTCTGCAGCCATTGCGCCAGGCGCGCTTCGGGGCTTGCCGCCCGCAGCACGTCCGTCACGACTGCTGCGCAATCCGCACCATTGTCGAAGACCGCATCGGCGCGTTCGACCGTCAGGCCACCGATTGCTACCAATGGTAGTCCTCCGATCGCATTCTTCCAGTCGCGCAGGCGCTGCGGGGTCTGGGGATTCCACGTCATGGCCTTGAGGATCGTCGGCCAGATCGGGCCCAGCGCCACGTAATCCGGCCGGGCGGCCAGCGCCGCCTCGAGCTCGGCCCGGTCATGCGTGGAAATGCCGAGCCGCATGCCGGCGCGCCGGATTGCCGGTATGTCGGCCTCAGCCAGATCCTCCTGCCCGAGGTGGACGAAGTCGCAGCCCTCATCCATCGCGATCCGCCAATAGTCGTTGATGACGAGTATCGTTCCGTGGCGGGCACAGACGTCCCGCGCGCGGCGCGCCTCGGCCCGCAACGCCTGCTCGTCCATGTCCTTGATGCGCAGTTGCACGAGCTCGAGCCCGTGCGGCACCAGGCGCTCGCACCAGTCGGCGCTATCGACGATCAGGTAGAAACGCGGCAACCGGATCATGAAAAAGCCCTTCCCAATACCGGTGTCGACGGCACTCCGATGTCTTGGGGCTCCATCGCGCCGGCCTCGAAGGCCAGGCGCCCGGCCTCGACAGCCCTGGCGAAGGCGCGCGCCATGGCGGCCGGCTCCCGTGCCCGCGCAACCGCAGAGTTGAGCAGCACCCCGTCATAGCCGATCTCCATTGCCTGCGCCGCATGCGAGGGGACACCCAGCCCGGCATCCACGATCAGGCAATGGTCTGGAAAATGTGCCCGCAGGCTGCGCAGGCCGTGCAGATTGTTCAATCCCAGCCCGGAGCCGATCGGCGCGCCCCACGGCATCAACACCTCGCACCCGGCCGCGGCCAGCCTGTCGCAGACACCGAGATCTTCGGTGGTGTAGGGCAGCACCTTGAAGCCCTCCGAAACCAGGATTCGCGCAGCCTCCACCAGTCCGAACACATCGGGCTGCAATGTCTGCGCATCACAGATCACCTCCAGCTTGACGAGGTCGGTGGCGAAAACCTCGCGCGCCATCTGCGCGGTGGTGACCGCCTCCCGCACGCCGAAGCACCCCGCCGTATTGGGCAGGACGGGAAACCCCGCCTCCCGCACAAGGGCCCAGAAGGCCGCGCCGGCCTTGCCCCCGGCTGCCTCGCGCCGAAGGCTCACCGTCACCATCGCCGGTTGCGCGGCCTCGAGGGCCTCGACCATGACCGCCGGGGACGGATAAGCCGCCGTGCCCAACATCATCCGGGATGCGAACTCGGTTCCGTAGATGCGCATCGGCCTCAGCCTCCCTGCATCGGAGACACGATTTCGACCGCGTCATTCTCGTTGAGCCGGGTGTGGCCGCGCGCCGCGCGCGGTACGAAATCCTCGTTGAGCGCCGTGGCGACGACGGCCTCGTCATGCCCGAGTTCCTGCAAGAGGCCGGCGATGTCCGTCGCGGTGCAGTCCTTATATTCTCCGTTGATAATCAGTCTCATGCTACGATTCCTTCCTGAAGCGCCATGCGGACCGCCTGCCCGGCAAGGTCCGGGGCAAGCAGAAATCCGTGGCGATAAGCGCCGGCCAGCGCCAGTACCGGCCCGTTCCTGACGAGTCTGGGCATGTTGTCGGCAAAGGCCGGCCGCAGGCCGGACCGGGCCTCCAGCAGCTCGGCGTCGGCGAAGGCCGGATGCAGCGCGTAGGCGGCATTCATCAATTCCACCGTGGAGCGCAGGGTAATGCCGCGTCTGTCATCGCTTTCGATCATGCTGGCTCCCACCATGACCCTGTCGTCGCCGTGCGGCACGACGTAGACGGGCCAGCGCGGATGCAATATCCGCACCGGCCTCGTTAGCGAAACGTCCGGGCAGCGCAACAGCAGCATTTCGCCGCGCACGCAACGCAGTCCCGGCGCATCGGCCCGCGCGCCGCGACAATCCAGCACCATGCCGTCCATCTGCCGGGGATCGGCCACCGTGCCGAACTCCATCGACGCCCCGTGCCGGCGCAGCCGGGATTCAAGCTCCGTCAAAGCGACCCGAGGTTGCAAATGCGCTTCATCCGGAAAAAACAGCGCGTGCCGGAACCGGCCATCGAGGGCCGGTTCCAGGGAAGCGACGGCCTCTGCATCGAGCGTTTCATGCCCTTGCGTGCGGGCCGCGAAGCGCCGCAACTCGGCGCCGCCGCGCCCCGGATCGACGACGAGCGTGCCATTGCGCGATACCGAGCTTGCATGATCGTGCCACCAGTCGATCGCCTTCAGCCCGGGCGCGACGATGGCGCTGGACGCCGACTCGGCCTCGCAATGGGGGGCGAGCATCCCGCCGGCCAGCCAGGAGGCGGCGTCGCCCCCCAGCTCCGCCGTCGCTTCGCACAGGCGCACGCGAAAGCCGGCCTCGGCAAAGGCCGTCGCGGCGACGAGGCCGCACACACCGGCGCCGACGACGGTAACCTCGCTCACTCGGCAGCCTCTCCCGGCCGCGCCTCGATATAAAGATCGCCGCCGTCCCGATAGCGTTCCGCCATCGCGGCCATGCCTGCGGCGCGCGCCTCGGCCTTGATGTCGTGGCTGATGCGCATGGAGCAGAATTTCGGACCGCACATGGAGCAGAAATGCGCCAGCTTGTGCGCCTCCTTCGGCAACGTCTCGTCGTGGTAGGCGCGTGCCGTTTCCGGATCGAGCGACAGGTTGAACTGGTCTTCCCATCGAAATTCGAAGCGCGCGCGCGACAGGGCATCGTCGCGTAGGCGCGACGCCGGATGCCCCTTGGCGAGGTCGGCTGCGTGGGCCGCGATCTTGTAGGTGATGACACCGACCTTGACGTCGTCGCGATCCGGCAGGCCCAGATGCTCCTTCGGCGTCACGTAGCAGAGCATGGCGGTGCCGAACCAGCCGATCATCGCCGCGCCGATGCCGGAGGTGATGTGGTCGTATCCGGGCGCGATGTCGGTGACGAGGGGTCCAAGCGTATAGAAGGGCGCCTCGCCGCAGGTGGCCATCTGCTTGTCGACGTTCTCCTTGATCTTGTGCATGGGCACGTGGCCCGGACCCTCGATCATGACCTGGCAGTCGTGCGCCCAGGCGATCTGCGTCAGTTCACCCAGCGTATCCAGCTCGGCGAACTGGGCGGCGTCATTGGCATCGGCGATCGAGCCGGGCCGAAGCCCGTCGCCGAGCGAGAACGACACATCGTAGGCGCGGCAGATTTCGCAGATTTCCTCGAAATGTTCGTAGAGGAAGCTTTCGCGGTGATGATGCAGGCACCATTTCGCCATGATGGACCCCCCGCGCGAGACGATGCCGGTCACGCGGTCGACGGTCAGCGGAATATGCTGCAGCCTGACGCCGGCATGGACGGTGAAATAGTCCACTCCCTGCTCCGCCTGCTCGATCAGCGTATCGCGATAGACCTCCCAGGTGAGGTTCTCGGCGATGCCATCGACCTTTTCCAACGCCTGGTACAGAGGCACGGTGCCGATGGGCACGGGTGCGTTGCGGATGATCCATTCCCGGATATTGTGGATGTTGCGGCCGGTGGACAGGTCCATCACCGTATCGGCGCCCCAGCGGATGGCCCACACCATCTTCTCGACTTCTTCCGCCATGGAGGAAGTCACCGCCGAATTGCCGATATTGGCGTTGATCTTCACCAGGAAGTTGCGGCCGATGGCCATCGGTTCCAGCTCGGGATGATTGATGTTGGCTGGAATGATCGCACGGCCGGACGCCACCTCGTCGCGCACCCATTCCGGCGTGATGAAATCCGGGATCGTGGCGCTGAAGGGATTGCCGTCCCGCGTCGCTGCGCCCCGCATGCGCTCCCGGCCGAGATTTTCGCGGATCGCGACAAATTCCATCTCCGGCGTGACGATGCCCTGACGCGCAAGCGCCAGTTGCGTCACCGCCTTGCCGGGCAAGGCACGATACGGCCGGTGCACCAGCGGAAAGACGGGTGTCGCCTTGGCGGCGGAAACGAAGCCGTTGTCCTCCGGCTTCACATGCCGGCCCTCATACTGCTCGACGCGGCCCTCGAGCCCGCGCCAGCCATGGCGAAGCCGCGGCAGGCCGGCCGCGATATCGGTGGTGACGGACGGGTCGGTATAGGGGCCGGACGCGTCGTAGACGGTGACGGGCGGCTCGTCCGCCGTCGGATGCACGGCGATCTGCCGCAGCGGCACGCGGATTTCCGGGTTCAGCGTGCCGGGCCGGTGAACCTTGGTGGATGCGGGCAGCGGCCCGCAGGTGACGGTGGGGGTGATGGCATCCATGTGAATCTCCCTATTGGAGATCCAGCCGTGGGCAGCGATCGAAAGGGGCCGCCGGGCCGAGCGCACGCCGCTGCATCGGCCAAAGGCCCGATGTACGGCGACACGATGCACGGAAGAGCGGCTCACTCCATCCCTACGCCAGTGTCAACTGGATCAGGTTCGTAGGGTCGCCGCGCGCTGATGTCGGCCTCTCAGTTCCTTGCCGGAACTCCCCTTGGACGCGGCTACGCTAACCATTGGGGCACCTAAGTCAAGGTGGTTGAGCGCCGATGCCCGTGCCCCTGGCCCAGCCGGGTCAGCCTTCCCGTGCGGCCTTCCATGGCGGCATGCTCAGGCAGGCCACGATCAGAATGCCGTTGATGACGACGACGCCCAGCAGGAAGTAGGGTATCGCGGAAAGTCCCGCATAGTCGGCGATGATGCCGGCCACGGCCGGGGTCACGATGCCGCCCAGCATGGCGGCGGACACCTGGAAGCCGATGGCGTGCGGCGCCGCCAGCCCGAGCATCCGGGGCGTGCGATGCATCAGCAGCGGAAAGATCGGCGCCAGCATGAACCCTGCGATCACCAGGCCCGCCGGTCCGAGTCCGGCGGGGTCCACGGCAAACAGCACATAGCCGACGAAGGCGCCCAGCACCGCGATCCGCAGCAACCTCTCGGGGCCGATCCTTTCCGCCAGCGCACCGAGGACGATGCGGCCCGCAAACAGGGCCAGCCAGAAAGCTCCGGCCCAGAAGCCGGCCATCTCGATGGAATAGCCGCGCGATTCGGTCAGGATCGCGTAGGTCCACTGTCCAAGCGATATCTCTGCCCCGACATAGGTGAAGAAGGCGAGGACCTGCAGCCAGACCAGGCCGATCCGCATCGCCTGCCCGGCCGAGATGCTGGCTTCGTCGTCGGCAGTGTCATGGCCGACGGCCGCGCCCCAGACACCGCGTGTCACCACGAAAAGCGTCGCAAGCGCCAGCATCACAAGGGCCAGTGCACCGTAGCCGAACCGCCAGGATGCAAGCCCCACGGCCGCCGTCATGGCAAAGGGGCCGAGCCCGGCTCCAAGGCCGAAGGCAGCATGAAGCCAGTTCATGTGCCGGGCCGACAGGCGGCTGGCGGCGTAGGCGTTGAGCCCCGAATCGATGGCTCCGCCACCGAAACCGACCAGCAGGCCGAAGGCCAGGAAGACGGGCCAGCCGGGTGCCAGGGCAAATCCGGCAAGGCCGATGCCGGTGATTGTCGTCGCCAGAGCCAGCAGGCGTCCGACGCCCATTGCCGCCAGAAACCGGCCCGCGAAGCTGCTGGCGACCAGGAAGCCCGTACCGATGAAGGCAAGCGCCACGCCGAACTGCGACTGCTGCAGCGCGAATGCATCGCGCAGCGAAGGCCACGCCACGCCGAATGCCGCATCCGGAAGGCCGATGGAAACGAAGCCGAGATACAGGAGGAGCAGCATGAACATGCCGACGGCCGGCGCCTTCGCCGACACCTGTTCGCGACCATCCATTCCCTGCCCTCCCGCCTTGTGGATGCCGCTCCAGTGTCAGCAACCCGGACGCCATTCAAGCCGACCCGCAATTACTTATGGTTTCAGCCTGAAATGTCGTGGCAGTGGCGCCTCCGCGGCAGCCGGAACTGTTTCCATCCGGCGGTGCGATGTTCTAGTTTGCGCCCACCGATCGGCTGGGAGGGCATCGATGAACGGCGAACTACTCTGGCAACCCACGCCTGAGCGCGCGGCCAAGACCGCGATGGCGGATTTTCGGCGCTTCATCGGGGAACGGACCGGCCAGGTCTTCGGCGAAACGCCCGAGTTGCACCGCTGGTCCGTCGACAAGCCGGACGCGTTCTGGAGCGCGATCTGGGACTATTTCGGCGTGATCGGCCACAAGGGCGCAACCATCCTCGCCGATGGCGCACGGATGCCCGGCGCGCGTTTCTTTCCGGAAGCGCGCCTGAACTTTGCGGAAAACCTCCTCGCACGGCGCGGCCAGGACGGCGAGGATGCGCTCGTCTTCATCGCCGAAGACAAGGCGGCCGACCGCTGGAGCTGGTCCAAACTCGTTTCCGAGATGTCGAGGCTTCAACAGGCTTTCGCGGCTTCCGGCATCGGGCCGGGCGACAGGGTTGCCGCCTACCTGCCGAACATGCCCATAGCCATCGCCGCAATGCTGGCCGCGACATCCCTCGGTGCCGTCTGGTGTTCCGCCTCGCCCGATTTCGGACCGCGCGGCGTTCTCGATCGATTCGGGCAGATCGAGCCCAAAGTGCTCATTACCGTCGATGCCTACTGGTATGCCGGCAAAAAGAACCCCTTGGGCGATCGCCTGGCGGAGATCGTGGCGGCGCTGCCGAGCGTCGGCCAGGTGGTCGTGGCGGATCTGTGCGGCGACGCCGCAAAGGTAGCCGAAAGCCTGCCCAATGGCGCAACTCTCGAGGCGTATACTGCGCCGTTCAAGGCTGGCCAGCCGACATTCGAGCGGCTGCCCTTCGACCATCCGGTCTATATCCTCTTCTCGTCCGGGACGACCGGCGTGCCCAAATGCATCGTCCATCGTGCCGGCGGCGTACTGCTGCAGCATCTCAAGGAGCATGCACTGCATGCGGACCTGCGGGCCGGCGACCGGCTGTTCTATTTCACCACGCTTGGCTGGATGATGTGGAACTGGCTGGCCTCGGGCCTTGCAACGGGCGCGACCCTTCTGCTCTACGACGGATCGCCCTTCCATCCGGGGCCGGCGGTGCTGTTCGACTACGCCGAAAAGGAGCGCATGACGCATTTCGGCACCTCGGCGAAATATATCGACGCCGTGAAGAAGGCCGGCCTGACCCCGTGCATGACGCATGATCTGTCCAGCCTGCGCGCCATGATGTCCACCGGCTCGCCGCTGGTCGCCGAAAGCTTCGACTTCGTCTATCGCTCCATAGCGTCGGACCTGCATCTGGCCTCCATCTCCGGGGGCACCGATATCGTCTCCTGTTTCGTGCTGGGCGATCCCACGCGGCCCGTCCGCCGCGGCGAAATCCAGGGCCCTGGCCTTGGCCTGTCCGTCGAGGTGTGGACAGAGGACGCAAAGAAGGCGCCGACCGGCGAGAAGGGTGAACTCGTCTGCACCAAGCCTTTCACGGCGATGCCGCTGCAATTCTGGAACGACCCCGGCGACGTGAAATATAAAAGCGCCTATTTCGAGCGGTTCGAGGGCGTCTGGTGCCATGGCGACTTCGCCGAGCTGACGGAGAGTGGCGGTTTCATCATCCATGGCCGCTCCGATGCGACGCTGAATCCCGGCGGCGTCCGCATCGGCACCGCCGAGATCTACGCGCAGGTTGAGAAGATACCCGACATCATGGAGTGCATCGCGATCGGCCAGGATTTCGACGGCGACGTGCGCGTCGTCCTGTTTGTCCGAATGCGCGAGGGTGCCGCCTTCACGCCCGAGATCGAAAAGCGGATTCGCCAGGAGGTCCGCAGCGGCGCCTCGCCCCGCCATGTGCCGGCCCGTATCGTGCAGGTGGCGGATATCCCACGAACCAGGAGTGGCAAGATCGTGGAACTGGCTGTGCGCGACATCGTGCATGGGCGGCCGGTGCGCAACCAGGAGGCGCTGGCCAACCCCGAGGCGCTGGAGCTGTTCCGCGACCTGCCGGAACTGGCAAGCTGAGCGGACGCCGAGCGCGGCGGAAGACGGCGATGTCGCATTTATACAAATGGCAAGCCGCTTTCATCATCGCCGCATGGGATGCAACGATGCCATGCTCGGCACACAGGAACGGGTACGGCTGACATGCAGAGATTTTCCGGCTTCAAGATTTTCGCCAAGGGCCTGTCGGGCAACAAGGGCTGGGGGCCGCAATGGCGCTCCCCGCAGCCGAAGCCGGAATACGACGCCGTCGTCGTCGGCGGCGGCGGCCACGGGCTGGCCTGCGCGTACTATCTGGCGAAAGAGCACGGGATCACCAATGTCGCCGTCCTGGAAAAGGGCTGGATCGGCGGCGGCAACACCGGCCGCAACACCACCATCATCCGCTCCAACTATCTGTTCGAGGAATCGGCCGCGCTCTACGACCACGCCCTGAAGCTGTGGGAGGGCCTGTCGCAGGACCTGAACTACAATGTGATGTATTCGGCGCGCGGCGTGCTCATGCTGGCCCATAACATTCACGACATCCAGGTCTTCAAGCGGCATGTCCATGCCAACAGGCTGGCCGGCGTGGACAATGAGTGGCTCGATCCGCAGCAGTGCAAGGAGTATTGCCCGCCGCTCAACATCGATGCCGCGACCATGCGCTATCCGGTGCTGGGCGGCGCGCTGCAGCGACGCGGCGGCACGGCGCGGCACGATGCCGTGGCCTGGGGCTATGCCCGCGCAGCGTCGGCGCGCGGCGTCGACATTATCCAGAATTGCGAGGTCACCGGCATCACGCGGGGGCCGGATGGCGGCGTGACGGGCCTTGAAACCACGCGCGGCGCCATCCGCACGCGGCGCATCGGGGTATCCGCCGCCGGCAACTCGTCGGTGCTCATGGCCATGGCCGGCGTGCGCATGCCGCTGGAAAGCTTCCCGCTTCAGGCCCTGGTGTCCGAGCCCGTGAAACCGGACTTCCCCTGCGTCGTCATGTCCAACACCATCCATGCCTATATCAGCCAGTCGGACAAGGGCGAGATGGTGATCGGCGCCGGCACCGATGCCTATACCTCCTATACGCAGCGCGGCGGACTGCACATCGCCAACCATACGCTGGACGCCATCTGCGAACTCTTCCCGCAGTATCGCCGGCTGCGGATGCTGCGCAATTGGGGCGGCATCGTGGACGTGACGCCGGACCGCTCCCCCATCATCGCGAAGACGCCGGTGCCGGGGCTGACAGTCAATTGCGGCTGGGGCACGGGCGGCTTCAAGGCGACGCCGGGCGCCGGGCACCTCATGGCGTATACGATGGCGCGCGGCGAGCCGCATCCGATCAATGCGCCCTTCACCATCGAGCGCTTCCGCGACGGACACCTTATCGACGAGGCCGCCGCAGCGGCCGTGGCGCACTGACAGGACGGGCCGATCCATGCTTCTGATAAACTGCCCCTATTGCGGCCCGCGCCCGGAACTCGAATTCCGCCATGCCGGCGAAGCGCATATCGCCCGCCCGGCCCGGCCCTCCGCCACGTCCACGGACGAATGGGGAGACTATCTCTACCAGCGCAGCAACGAGCGCGGGCTGCACGCGGAGCGCTGGCGGCATATCCACGGCTGCGGGCGCTTCTTCAACGCCTTGCGCGACACCCAGACCGACTTTTTCACCGCCACATACAAGACCGGCGAGCCGAGGCCCGACCGACCCACCGGTGACGGAGGCGATGGCCGATGAGCACGTTCCGCACCCCGCATGGCGGCCGCATAGACCGGGACAAGCCGGTGTCCTTTACCTTCGACGGCAAGCCCCTGTCGGGCTTCGCGGGCGATACGCTGGCGTCGGCGCTGATCGCCTCCGGCACGCATCTCGTGGGCCGCTCGTTCAAGTATCATCGCCCGCGCGGCATCCTGACCGCCGGCAGCGAAGAGCCGAACGCACTTGTCGGCGTCGGCCGGGACGAGACCCGCTACACGCCCAACCTGCGCGCGACGCAGGTCGAGCTCTATGAGGGGCTGAAGGCCGAAAGCCAGAACTGCTGGCCATCCCTGGAATGGGATGCGGGAGAGGTCAACGACGCGCTCGGACGCTTTTTCGCGGCGGGCTTCTACTACAAGACATTCATGTGGCCGCGTGCCGCCTGGGACAAGCTGTACGAGCCCATCATCCGCAAGGCGGCGGGACTTGGACGCGTGGCGCGGGCGCCCGACGCGGACCGCTACGCGCAACGCTATGCTCATTGCGACGTGCTCGTCGTGGGGGCCGGCCCCGCCGGGCTGGCGGCGGCGCTGGCCGCCGCGGAACAGGGCAAGCGCGTGATCCTGTGCGACGAGCAGGCCGAGCCCGGCGGCAGCCTCCTGCATGAAAACGCCGCCGTCATCGACGGCATGGCCGCCAATGCTTGGCTGGCGGAATCCCTGCGCGAACTGACGGGGCGCGGCAACGTCACGCTTCTGCCGCGCACGACCGCCTTCGGCTTCTACCCCCACAATTTCGTCGGCCTGAACGAGCGTGTGACCGACCATCTGGCAAACCCGGCCTCCAACCAGCCGCGCGAGCGCCTGTGGCAGGTGCGGGCCGGCCACGTGATCTTCGCCACCGGCAGCATCGAGCGCCCGCTTACCTTCCCGGAAAACGACCGGCCCGGCATCATGATGGCCGAGGCCGCAAGGCTTTATCTCAACCGCTACGGAGCCATTCCGGGAGAGACGGCCACCGTCTTCGCCGCCAATGACAGCGCCTACCGCGCGGCATGGGACCTGAAGCAGGCGGGAATGGAGATCGCCGCCGTCGCCGATCTGCGCGCCAATCCGGCCGGCTTGTGGGTCGAGCGTATCCGGGCGGCCGGTATCCCGGTCTATGCGGAGACGGCCGTTGTCGGCACGCGCGGCCGGCTGCGCCTCGGCAGCGCCATCCTCGGACGGGTCGGCTGGCGAAGCGGAGAGACGGTGCCCTGCGATACGCTGATCATGTCGGCGGGCTTCACCCCCACGGTGTCGCTGTTCTCGCAGACGCGCGGCAAGCTGAAATGGAGCGAGACGCTCGGCGCCTACCTGCCCGCCCATTCCGTCGAAGGGGACAGCTCCGTCGGGGCGTGCCGCGGCACGTTCGGCCTTGCCGCCGCCCTCGCCGAGGGCTGGGCCGCCGGTGGCGGCGCGACGCGCGCGTTTTCCGTCGAGGCCGACCCGGTCGGCGAAGACGGCTTCCGGGGCGCGACGCCGCACCGGCGCAAGCCGTCTTCCGTCAAGGCCTTCGTGGACTTCCAGAACGACGTGACATCCAAGGATATCAAGCTGGCCACGCAGGAGGGCTTCCACTCGATCGAGCACGTGAAGCGCTACACCACGACCGGCATGGCGACGGACCAGGGCCGCCTGTCCAACATCAACGCGCTGGCCATCGTGGCCGACGAACTGAAGCGGCCGGAACCGGCCATCGGCCTCACCACCTTCCGTCCGCCCTACACGCCGACCACGTTCGGCAGTTTCGCCGGGCAGTCACGCGGCGCGCTGTTCGATCCTGTCCGCTGCACACCGATCCACGACTGGGCGGCAGAGCATGGCGCGGTCTTCGAGGATGTCGGCATCTGGAAGCGGGCGCATTACTTCCCCCACGCCGGTGAGGACATGCATGCCGCCGTCGCCCGCGAATGCCGCGCCGTCCGTGGCAAGGTGGGCCTGTTCGACGCATCCACCCTCGGCAAGATCGAGGTCGTCGGTCCGGACGCGGCCGAATTCGTCAACCGCATGTACACCAACCCCTTCGCCAAGCTCGCCACCGGGCAGTTGCGCTATGGCGTGATGCTGCGCGAAGACGGTTTCGTCATGGATGACGGCGTCATCGCCCGCATGGCGGAGGACAGGTTCCACGTCACCACGACGACGGGGGGCGCTCCCCGCGTGCTGCATGTCATGGAAGACTATCTGCAGACGGAATGGCCGGATCTGGACGTCTGGCTCACCTCGATCACCGAGCAATGGGCAACCATCGCGGTTCAGGGTCCGGATGCGCGCAAGGTGCTGGAGCCGCTGGTGGAAGGCATCGACATCTCGTTCGGGGCGATGCCGCACATGAGCTGGCGGGAAGGCACGGTGGCGGGCGTCCCCGCGCGGCTCTGGCGCGTCTCCTTCACCGGCGAGCTCGGCTTCGAGATCAACGTGCCGGCCGGCTATGGCCGGGCCGTCTGGGAAGCCGTCCACGCGGCGGGACAACCCTATGGCATCACGCCCTACGGCACCGAAACGATGCACGTCCTGCGGGCCGAGAAGGGCTACATCATCATCGGGCAGGAGACGGACGGCACCGCCGTTCCCGACGACGTCAACCTCGGCTGGGCCGTCGCCAAGAAGAAGGACGACTTCGTCGGCATGCGGTCGCTGATGCGACCGGCCCTCCAGGCCGCCGACCGCAAGCAGCTCGTCGGCCTTCTGACCGACAATCCGAACATCGTGCTGGAGGAAGGCGCGCAACTCGTCGAGCATGCAGACGACCCGGCCGAACCGGCGCGCATATCGTCTCTCGGCCGCTCCCTCGGCCATGTCACGTCCTCCTATCCATCGGCCAGCATGGGCCGATCCATCGCGCTGGCGCTGGTCAAGGGCGGGCGCGCGCGCCTCGGCCAGCGGCTGGACGTGCCGATGCCCTCCGGACGAATCGGCGTCACCATCGTGGACCCCGTCTTCTACGACGCAGCCAATGAGCGACTGAATGCCTGAGTCCCGTTTGCAGAACCCGCTCGACGCGCTCGCCGCGACCAGCCGCCGCTCCCCTGCCGTATCGCTGGACCTCGTCCAGGCGCGTGCGCGCTTCAGCTTCAGGGCGCGCGCCGGCGCCGCCGTGGACGCCGCCGGTGCGGCCTTCGGCGTTGCCCTGCCCCGTCAGTCCTGCCGCTTCGAGGAAGCCGACAACAAGCGCGCCTTGTGGCTCGGGCCGGACGAGTGGCTGCTCACGATGCCGCTGGCGGACGGCCCGCGCCATCTGGAAGCGCTGGAAAAGGCACTTGCCGGCAAGCCCTGTTCGCTGGTGGATGTCAGCCACCGCTCGCTCGCCTTTACGGTAGCCGGACCGCAGGCCGCGGCGATCCTCAATTCCGGCTGCCCACTCGATCTGTCGGCGGACGCGTTTCCGGTCGGCATGTGTACGCGCACGGTGCTGGCGAAGACGGAGATAATTCTGCTACGCACCGCGGAAGACCGCTTCCTGGTGGATGTCTGGCGCTCCTTTGCGCCCTACGCCTGGTCGTGGCTGGAAGAAGCGCGGCGCGAGTTCGTCTGATCGTTCCGCGCCGGCGAAAATCCGGATTGCTCGAGGTCGGTGCGCGATGGTGTCTCTGTTCGAACTCTTCAAGGTCGGCATCGGCCCGTCCTCGTCGCACACGGTCGGGCCGATGCGGGCGGCCGCGCAGTTCGTCCAGCGGCTCGGCGAGCGGCCAGGCAATAACGAACCGGCCCGGGTGGAAGTCGTTCTCTATGGGTCCCTCGCCTGGACGGGGCGCGGCCATGGGACGGCGGAGGCGGTGCTGCTGGGCCTGTGCGGCGAGCATCCGGAAAGCGTGGACCCGGACGCGGTCCATGGGCTCGTGGCTGAGATCCGCGAGCGAAAGCGGCTCACCCTGCCCGGCGGCGCCACCATCGATTTCGACGAAGAAAGAGACCTTCTCTTCGATTTCGTCACCGAGGCGCCGGTGCACCCCAATACGTTGAGCTTCGCCGCCTTCGACGCCGCCGGCGCCCCTGTCGCCGCGGAACGATGGTGCTCCATCGGCGGCGGCTTCGTAGTGCCGGAGGCCGATGTCGGCCTGCCGTCGGAGGACGCGGCTTCGGTGCCCTTCGGCTTTGCCAGCGGCCGGATCCTCCTCGACGTCGGCCGTCGCACCGGCCTGTCCATCGCCGAGATCGTCCGCGCCAACGAGCATGCCCTGCGCGACCCGGAGGCCGTTTCCGCCCATCTGGCCCGTATCGTGGATGTCATGATGGCCTGCATCGACAGGGGGCTTTCCACCGATGGAGAGTTGCCCGGCGGCCTGTTCGTGCGGCGGCGCGCCAAGGCGTTGAAGGCCAAGCTGGAGGCCGACCACCTGCGCAATGCCCGCCACCCCCACGAGATCATGGATTGGGTGAGCCTCTATGCCATCGCCGTCAACGAGGAGAATGCCTCCGGAGGGCGTGTGGTGACCGCGCCGACTAACGGCGCGGCCGGAGTGGTGCCCGCGGTCCTGCGCTATTACCGCGATCATTGTGCCGGGGCCTCCCATGCCGGCATGGAAACCTTCCTGTTGACGGCGACCGCGGTGGGCGCGCTCTTCAAGCAGAATGCCTCGATCTCCGGCGCGGAGGTCGGCTGCCAGGGCGAAGTGGGCGTTGCCTGCTCGATGGCGGCGGCCGGGCTGGCTGCAGCGCTGGGCGCGACCAACGAGCAGATCGAGAACGCGGCCGAGATCGGCATGGAGCACCATCTGGGCATGACCTGCGATCCGATCGGCGGCCTCGTGCAGGTTCCCTGCATCGAGCGCAACGCCTTCGGTGCCGTGGCCGCCGTACAGGCCGCCTCGCTGGCCATGCGCGGCGACGGGCAGCACATCGTGTCGCTGGACAAGGTCATCGTGACCATGCGCGAGACGGGGCGCGACATGGCCTCGAAGTACAAGGAAACCTCGCAAGGCGGCCTTGCCGTCAACCATCCGGAATGCTGATGGAGCCGCAATCCAGGCACCTCCATTCTGCCCAAGTTTAGGGCATGTCGCGAAAGCGCCAATATTCGTCGCTTGCAGTAAAGTAACCGGATAAGAATGGCTCCAGATTGAGCCGATCCGCCGGGCGCTTTCTGGAGGCGAAGCCCATGCTAGACCGCAGCGACACATCCCTTGCCGCCCTCATCGCCCGGCGCGTTCCGGGCTACTCGCTGGAAGCGCCCTTCTACACCAGTGAAGAGGTCTTCGCGGCCGACATGGAGGCCGTGTTCGAAACGACATGGCTGTTCGTCGGGGTAGAGCCCGACGTGCCCGAGCCTGGCGATGTGATGACGGTCGATATCGGCCGCAACTCCATCCTGATCGTGCGCGACGACGACATGAACGTCCGCGCCTACCATAATGTCTGCCGCCATCGCGGCGCGCGGCTGGTGCTGGAAGAAAAGGCGACGGTCGGAAACCTCGTCTGCCGCTACCATTCCTGGACCTACAACCTGGATGGCGATCTCATCCATGCCGAGCATATGGGCGAAGGCTTCGACCGCTCCTGCCATGGCCTGAAGCCGGTTCATATCCGCTCGCTGGAGGGGCTGATCTTCATCTGCCTCGCGGACGAGCCGCCGGCCGATTTCGATGCCATGGCCGCCGTGATGGGACCCTATCTTGCCCCGCACAACCTGCGCGATACGCGGATTGCCTACCAGCACGATCTGATCGAGCCGGGCAACTGGAAGCTGACGATGGAGAACAACCGCGAGTGCTATCACTGCGGGGCCAACCATCCGGAACTGACGGTTCCGCTGTTCGCCTACGGCTTCGGCTTCGCCCCGGAAGAGCTCGACGAGGTGGAACGCGCCCAGGCCGAACGCTATGGGTGCATGGTCAGCGACAGCCACGGCGAATGGGAGGCGGCGGGCGTGCCCTCCGCCTGCGTGGAGCATCTGGACGACATGGTGACGGGCTATCGCACCGAGCGCCTGCCTCTCGACGGTGCGGGCGAAAGCCACACGATGGATACCAAGGCGGCATGCCGCAAGCGCCTCGGCACCATGCCGAGCGACAAGATGGGCGCGCTGCATTTCTGGACGCAGCCCAATAGCTGGCACCATTTCATGGGCGATCACGCGGTCGTCTTCTCGGTCATCCCGCTCGATGCCCATCGCTCGCTTCTGCGCACCAAATGGCTGGTGCACAAGGATGCGGTCGAAGGGGTGGACTACGATCTGGACAACCTCATCGGCGTCTGGATGGCGACCAACCAGCAGGATTCGGACCTGGTCGGCTATTGCCAGCAGGGCGCGATGTCGGCTGCCTACCAGCCCGGCCCCTACTCCCCGCATACCGAGATGCTCGTGGAGAAGTTCTGCAACTGGTACATCCAGCGCATGAAGGCCCATTTCACGCCGGGCCGCGCCGGCATCGACGCGCCGCGCGCGGCCTGAGACGGGAAGGGCCTTGAGTTGAGCGCCATGGATACCGCCCTCCTGCCCGCCCCCACCGGCTATTACGAGTGGGACCCGAACGAGGACGACGTCCTCATCTGCCGCGCCGTGCGCGCCGAGACGCACGACGTGAAGACCTTCGTCTTCGCGCCGCGCAAGGGGCGGCATTTCACCTACAGGCCGGGCCAGTTCCTGACCTTCGAGTTCGAGATCGACGGCGAAGCGATCTATCGCTGCTATACGATCTCATCGTCGCCAACCCGGCCGGATACGGTTTCCATCACCGTCAAGCGCGTATCCGGCGGCCCCGTCTCCAACTGGCTGCACGACCATTTCCGGCCCGGCATGATGCTGCGGGCAACGGGCCCGATGGGGGACTTCTCCTGGTCGGAGGCGCCCTCGCAGCCGAAATATCTTCTCCTGTCCGGCGGCAGCGGCGTTACGCCGATGATGTCCATGGCGCGCAGCGCATACGATCTCGCCGAGATCCGCGATACCCTGTTCGTCCATGCCGCCCGCTCGCCGGCCGACATTATCTTCCGCGACGAGCTGGACTTCATGTCGCGCCGCAACCGCTCCATCCGCGTCGCCCATATCTGCGAGGAAGACAGCCCGCATGAAGCATGGAGCGGCCTGCGCGGCCGGTTGACGCGCCCGATGCTGGAGGCGGTCGCGCCCGATTTCATGGAGCGCATCGTCTTCGTCTGCGGCCCTGCACCCTTCATGGCCGCCGTCCGGGATATGCTGAAGGCGGTGGGCTTCGACATGACCCGCCACTTCGAAGAGAGCTTCAACTTCGAGGAGCTGCCGACGCAGGACCGGGAGGCGGTGGAGGAAGCCGCCGAAGAGCTGTCGACCCAGGTGGTCACCTACCGGGTGGAATTTGCCAAGACGCGCCGCGTCGTCGAATGCCCGGAAAACCTGACCATCCTCGATGCGGCGCGGCGGGCCGGCATGCGCCTGCCATCGAGCTGCGCCAAGGGCCTGTGCGGAACCTGCAAGTCGAAGAAGCTTTCCGGCGAGGTTGACATGACGCATCAGGGCGGCATCCGCCAGCGCGAGATCGACCAGGGCATGGTGCTGATCTGCTGCTCCAAGCCGCGCTCCGACGTCGTCATAGACCGGTAGGGGATATCGCATGGGAGCCCCGCCCGACATCGCATCCCTGACGAGCTTCGGCTTCCTGACATTGCCGAACTATTCGATGATCGCCGCCAGTTCGGCCATCGAGGCCTGCCGTATCGCCAATTACGTGGCCGGCGGCGACATCTATCGCTGGCAGGTCCTGAGCCTGTCCGGCGAGCCGGTGGAAGCGTCCAACGGCCTGTCGCTGGCGCGCACCGGCGCGCTATCCGGACCGTTCCGCCCGGACATCCTCTTCGTCTGCGGCGGCGTGGATATCCGCTCGTCGGTCGACCGCCGGACGCTGGAGGAGCTGCGCCGCATGGCGCGTCGCGGCCAGCCGCTGGGCGCCTTGTGCACTGGTAGCTTCGCCCTGGCGGAAGCCGGCGTGATGGACGGATATCGTTGCGCCATCCATTGGGAGAACCTGTCGGCCATCCGCGAGGAATTCGCCGATGTCGAGTTCGTGGAGGATATCTTCGTCATCGACGGGGACCGCTTCACCTGCACCGGCGGCACCGCCCCCATGGACATGATGGCGGCGCTGGTGGAGGCGCGGCTGGGACGCGGCGTCAAGCAGCGGCTGGCGGAACAGTTCATCCTGGAGAGGCTGCGCGGCGAAGGCGAAAGCCAGCAGCCCCCGGTTGCGCGCCACGGCCCTGCCCACCCTGCCCTCGACTACGCCGCCATGCTGATGCGGCGCACGATGGATGCGCCGCTGGCCGTCACGGCCATCGCCGCGCGCGTCAACCTGTCTTCGCGCCAGCTGGAGCGCCTGTTCCGCCAGCATACCGGCGTCGGCCCGGCAGAATACTACCTGTCGCTTCGCCTGTCCCATGCGCGCGATCTCCTGCGTCAGTCCGACATGAGCGTCACGGCGGTCGGCATTGCCTGCGGTTTCGTTTCGCCCGCCCATTTCTCGGCGGCCTACCGGCGGCGCTTCGGCCACGCGCCGCGCAGCGAACGGGCCCTGCCCCCGCAGCCCGACAAGCGGGCGCGCCCGGCCCACGGGGCGGCGCGCCCAACCGAGGATGTCCTGTCATGATCGCCAATGCCGACGCGCTCCTGAAGCCGCTGACGATCAAGGGCCTCACCATCCGCAACCGCGTCATGTCCACCAGCCATGCGCCCGGCTACGGCAAGGACGGCAAGCCGCAGGAGCGTTACCAGCTCTACCACGAGGAAAAGGCCAAGGGCGGCATCGGCCTTACGATGTTCGGCGGCTCGTCCTCGGTTGCCATCGATAGTCCGGCAACGCCCTGGGCGCAGGTTTCGGTGGCGGACGACGCCGTCATCCCGTTCTTCCGGGAATTTTCCGACCGCATCCACCGGCACGGCGCCAGGCTGATGATCCAGCTGACCCATATGGGACGGCGGACAAAGTCCGATACGGACAACTGGATGCCCACCATCGCGCCATCCATCCGCCGCGAACCGGCGTCGCGCTCCGTTCCGAAGGAAATGGAGCAGGAGGATATCGACCGTGTGGTGCGGGCCTTTGCAGAGGCGGCGCGTCGCTGCCGCGAGGGCGGGCTGGACGGCTGCGAGATTTCGGCGGCGCATGGGCATCTGGTGGACCAGTTCTGGAGCCCCTCCTCGAACCAGCGCACCGACGCCTATGGCGGCAGCCTGGAAAACCGGATGCGCTTCGGCATCGAGGTCCTGGAAGCGATGCGCATGGCGGCCGGCGACGACTTCGTCATCGGCATCCGCATGTCCGGCGACGAAATGGTTGGCGACGGCCTGTCGCAGGACGCCCTGATGGCGATCGCCACGGACTATGCGCGGCGCGGCCTGGTGGATTTTCTCAACATCATCGGCGGGCAGGCACGCGACCATATCGCCCACGCCGTATCCCTGCCGAACATGAGCTTTCCGGTCGCACCCTTCCTGTACCTGCCGAGCGCCATCAAGCGCGAGGTGGACATACCGGTGTTCCACGCCCAGCGCGTGACCGATCTTGCCAGCGCGGCCCGTGCCGTCGCCGAGGGCCATGTCGACATGGTGGCAATGACGCGCGCCCATATCGCCGACCCGCATTTGATCCGCAAGCTGCAGGAGGGCCGTGCCGACGATATCCGGCAATGCGTCGGGGCCGGCTACTGCATCGACCGAATCTATGTCGGTGGCGATGCCCTCTGCATCCAGAACGCCGCCACCGGGCGCGAGGCGACGATGCCGCATGACGTGGCCCCCGGCACGACGCGCAAGAAGGCCGTGGTGATCGGCGGCGGCCCGGCCGGGCTGGAGGCCGCCCGTGTTCTGGCGCTGCGCGGCCACTCCGTCGTCCTGTTCGAGAAGCAGGCCGCCACCGGAGGGCAGATTTCCATTGCCGCCAAGGCCACGTGGCGGGAGGCCCTGTCCGGCATTTCGCGATGGCTGAATGCCCAGGTGGTGAAGCTGGGCGTCGATATGCGGATCGGGCAGGAAGCGACCGAGGAAGCGGTCCTTGCGGAAAAGCCCGACATCGTCATCGTGGCTACCGGCGGCAGGCCCAATCTGGGCCATGCCAAGGGCGCCGACAGTTTCGCCGTGTCCACCTGGGATGTGCTCACCGGGGCCGTTGAGCCGACCGGCTCCGTCCTCGTCTACGACGAGCAGGGCCAGCACAACGCGTCCTCGACCGCCGAGCATCTGGCAAAGCGCGGCTGCCTGGTGGAGATCGCCACGCATGACCGGATGGTGGGAGAGGAAATCGGCACGACCAACCAGCCGATCCATCTCCGCGAGCTTTACAAGCTCGGCGTGGTGATGTCGCCCAACATGGAGCTGATCGAGATCTATCCCGAGGGCAACCGTTTGGTTGCGGCACTGCGCAACACCTATACCGATGCGGAAGAAGAGCGGGTCGTGGACCGCGTCGTGGTCGACTATGGCAGCCTGCCGGTGGACCAGCTCTATTTCGGCCTGAAGGCAAAATCCCGCAACCACGGCCAGACCGACCAGGAGGCGCTGGTGGCCGGCCGGGCGCAACCGGGTGACGGCGAAGGGTTCGCGCTCTATCGCATCGGCGATGCCGTAGCCGGCCGCAACATCCACGCCGCCATCTACGACGCGCTGCGCCTCTGCAAGGATATCTGACCATGGACCGGGGGCGCACCGAATGACCTCCGCCCTCGGCATCGCCGTCATCGCCATGCTCATCGTCGCCGCGCTGCGGCTGGCGCCGCGCATCGCCATCTGGCGTCGGGGGGCTCCGGCCGGGGTGGCGTGGGCTTCCGGCCTTGCGGCGATGCCGCGCCGCTACCTGCACGACGTCCATGCCGTGGTTGCCCGCGACCCGTTCACCGCGCGGATGCACGCATTGGTGGCGGGTGGGTTGCTGGCCGGCTCCGCCCTCGCCCTTGTCGGCCTTGCGACGCCGCTGGGTGCGCTGCCGGAGTTTAGCTGGCTGACCGCCCTCGTCTTCGCCGCCATGCTGGCGGGCGCGGTGATGGTGGGCCTGCGGCGTCGTCCGCCCACACCGAAGCGCCTGTCCAAAGGGGCGTTCCAGCTTTTGCCTGTTCTGTTGCTGGCCTATGCGGCGGGTGGGACGATGGCGGCGCTGCCGCTGTCCCCGGCAGTCAACCTATTCGGTTTTGCGCTGGCGCTGGCCGGCGGGCTCGGCCTTGCCTACCAGACGGGCGCCGGCCCGATGCGGCATGCCGTTGCCGGTGCGCTGCACCTTGCCGCCCATCCAAGGCCGGGGCGTTTCGACGGCGGATTATCCACCGCCCTTCCGGTGCTGGATCTGGCCGATGACAGGCTCGGCATCGAAACGCCGGCCGATATGGCGTGGAACCGGCTCCTGTCCTTCGATGCCTGCATACAGTGCGGCCGGTGCGAAACGGCCTGCCCGGCCTTCGCGGCGGGCCAGCCGCTGAATCCGAAGCGCTTCATTCAGGACCTGGCCGCCGCATCGACCCCGGGCGGCGACCCTGCCTATGCCGGCAGCCCCTACCCCAATGCGCGCCCCGTGGCCGGCATCAGCGGCATGCACGCGCCCATCGTCGGTGCGGAGGGCCTGGTCCATCCGGATACGCTGTGGTCCTGCACGACATGCCGCGCCTGCGTGGAGGAATGCCCGATGATGATCGAGCATGTCGACGCCATCGTGGGTCTGCGGCGCTTCCAGACGTTGGAACTCGGCGCCGTGCCGCCCAAGGCGGAGGAAACTCTGGCTCGCCTGCGCACCGCCGACGAAATCGGCGGCCGGCCGCTTTCGGCGCGCGGCGACTTTGCCGGGGGGCTGGCATTGCCTCTCATGGCCGAAAAGAAAGAGGCCCATATCCTGCTGTGGCTTGGCGAAGGCGCCTACGACCTGCGCTACCAGCGCACCCTGCGCGCGCTGGTGCGGCTGATGCACCGCGCCGGCGTCGATTTCGCCGTGCTCGGCACGGAAGAGCGCGACTGCGGCGATACGGCGCGTCGGCTGGGTGACGAGGCGACGTTCCAGCGACTGGCGCTTCTGAACGTCGAAACGCTGTCGCGCTATCGGTTCGGCCGCATCCTGACCGCCGATCCCCATGCGTTGCACGTGCTTCGCAACGAATACCCCGCCTTCGGCGGACATTACGAGGTCATCCACCACACCGCCTTCCTGGACGCGCTGGCCGAAAGTGGCGCCCTGTCCCTGTCCGACCTGTTGGGGCAGGCCGTCACCTACCACGACCCGTGCTATCTCGGCCGCTACAACGGGGAGGTGGAAGCGCCGCGCCGGCTGCTTTCCCGCCTTGGTATCGAACTGAAGGAAATGGGCCGGCACGGACGCCGCTCCATGTGCTGCGGCGGCGGCGGCGGTGCGCCGCTGGCGGATGTGGAGGGAGACCGCCGCATCCCCGATATCCGCATGGAGCAGGCGCGCGGTACGGGCGCGGCGGTGGTGGCCGTGGCCTGCCCGCAATGCACGGCCATGCTGGAAGGCGTCGTCGGCGACCGGCCCGATGTCCTCGACATAGCGGAGCTGGTGCTGCGCGCAGCGGAGCGCGCCGAAAACCGCATGCCGGTGCCCGCATGACCCGGCAGCGGAAAGATCCGAGATTGGAGCTTGCGCGGCTGCTGGTGCCGGGTACGGCGCGGCCGCGCTACGACCGGCGTGGCGGCGAAGCGGCCCCGCGACGACGGGTGGACCCGAGGGCCGGGATAATTGCCCAGATGGTTGCGGCCGGCCCACGGTTGCGGCTGGATCGTGGCCAGCGCGCAGGCCCGGTGACCGGCATGGCGCCAACGCAGGCCACCAGCCCCGGCACCGATCGCGTGGTGAGCGTCGAAGACCCCGCATTCTGGGTTCTCGTTTTCGCCGATCCCGGGGATGGACGGCTGTCGCCCGTCGACCGGCAGGTGCTCGGCGCGGCGCGGCAACTGGCCGGCACCGGGGGCGGCGTCGTCCTGGCGGCGGAAGGGCCGCCCGCTGACGCTGGAAGTGCGGGCGCGGACAGGGTGATCGCGCTGCCAAAAGCAGCCCATCCGGAAGACAGGGCGCAGCTTGCGCTCGCCCTCATCGAGGCCCTCCGGCCCCGTCATGTGCTGGCGGCGGAAACCGGCGATGGCGGGGACCTTGCCCGCCGCATCGCCGTGGAGCGGGGGCAGGCGCTGTTTGCGGGCGTCGAGCAGATATCGGCGCGCGGCGTCGTCCGCGCCCTGCCCGGCCGGGGCCTCGACCAGGTGGCCGAAGCCACGCCGGTCATGACGATCGCGCCAGAGATGATCCTGCCGCATGGCGCCGACCGCCGCGAGGCGCGGTCGATGGTCATCGGCGATCTTCCGGGGGGAAAGCGGATGGCAGAGGTGATCCGTCCGCAAGCGGGCTCGCTGCCGTTGGGCGAGGCCGGCTTCGTGGTTTCGGCCGGCAACGGAATCCATGATTTCGACCTGTTCCGAGAGGTTGCCGCCTTGCTGGGGGCGACGCCGGGCGCGAGCCGCGTCGTCTGCGATGCCGGCCTCATGCCACGCGCGGCGCAAGTGGGCGCCTCCGGCACCGTGCTGGCGGCGGATTGCTACCTGGCGCTCGGTATCGCCGGCGCACCCCAGCATCTCCAGGGCATCGCCGGTTGCGAGCATGTCGTGGCGGTCAATACCGACCTGCACGCAGCCATGATCGAGCGGGCCGGACTTGCCATCGTTGCCGATGCCCAGCCGGTAATGGAGGCGCTGAAGCGCCTGCTGGAAGCGGAGCGGCAGTCATGAAGGCACTGGTGCTGCTATCCGCCGGGCATAGCCCAACCACCGGCAACCCCGCTCCACCGATGGCAGAGCTTTGCGCCATACGACTTGCGTCCGATCTGGGTGCGGAAACGACCGGGCTTCATGCCGGCCCGCACGCCGATGCCGTGCGGCCGGCGCTTGGCCATGGCTTAAGTACAATCCGGCATCTGATGGTGCCGGCGCAGGCGGACGTCCTGCCCGTTCTTGCAGACATGATTTTACGCATCGGACCCGATCTCGTGCTGGCGGGCAACCGCGCCACGGGCAGCGGCGACACGGGCCTTCTGCCCTATCTTCTGGCCAAGGCGCTGGGCTGGCCGATCCTTTCGGATGCCGTGCGCCTTTCCCAGGCAGGCGACGGGGCGTTAACGGTGGAACAGGCATTGCCGAAGGGAATGCGGCGGCGCGTCCATCAAAGGTTTCCGATGGTCGTGACGGTGCACCCTTCGGCGCCGGCCGCCCTGCCCTATGCCTTCGGGCAGGCCCGGCGCGGGCGTATCGAAACGGTGGCTGCCTCACCTGTTCCGACCGAAGTCGAAGACGATCTGGGGATGCGGCCGCACCGGCCCCGCGCCCGCATCATGCGCGGCGCGGTCAGCGGCGGCAGTGCGGCCGACCGGCTCAAGGCGGCGACAGCGTCCGCCGCCGGCGGCGGCGGAGACCTGTTAGTGGACCCCGATCCGGAAACCGCCGCACGCGCTATCCTGAGCCATCTTCGGCGCATCGGCGCACTGCCGCCGCCTTGAGGGGGCGCGCGCCCCTAGCGTAGAAACTCGATCAGATCGGCGTTCAGGCGGTCCGGAACCGTGGCGAACAGGCCATGCGGCTCGCCGTCATATTCGATGAGCCGCGCGCCCGAAATCGCGCCGGCCGCAGCCCGGCCCGTCAGGTCGATCGGCACCGTGTCGTCTCCCGTTCCGTGGATCACCAGTGTCGGCACCGTGAAGGAGGCGAAGTCGGGGCGGAAATCCGTCCGGCTGAACGCGTCGACGCAATCGATCGTCGCCTTCGGGCTTGCCATGACACCCAGCACGAAGGACCAGTCCAGAATGCCCTGGCTGACCGGCCGGCTGACCAGCCCGACGCCGTAGAACTGCTTGGCGAAGCTTTGCAGGAAGGCGAACCTGTCCTTGCGGATCTGGCTTTTCATGTCTTCGAAGACGCTGGCATCGACGCCATCGGGGTTGGTGTCGTCCTTCAGGAGATAACCTGCCACCGAGGCGATCAACACCACCTTGCCGACCCTCGATGCGCCACGGCGGCTGAGATATCGTGCAATCTCGCCGCCGCCCATGGAAAAGCCGACCAACGATACGTCGTTGAGGTCCAGACCCTCCAGAACCGCCGCCAGGTCGTCCGCAAACG
This sequence comes from Aureimonas sp. OT7, assembly GCF_014844055.1. Classification (NCBI taxonomy): domain Bacteria; kingdom Pseudomonadati; phylum Pseudomonadota; class Alphaproteobacteria; order Hyphomicrobiales; family Aurantimonadaceae; genus Aureimonas; species Aureimonas sp. OT7. Next base: position 1,914,156 of record NZ_CP062167.1, on the reverse strand, counting down.
TATTGTAGTCGTAGCCCGTGGACGGGTGGCCGGATTGGCCGAAGCCGCGGCGATCATAGGTGATCACCCGAAAACCCGCTTCCAGCAGGGCAAGCGACTGGTATTCAAACATGTCGCCCGTCAACGGCCAGCCGTGGATCAAAACCACGGGCCGGCCCTGCCCCATGTCCTTCACATGCAGGTTCGTGCCGCTTTTGCCTCTATGAATGCCATGAAAGAACTCCTCGTTGAGTGACAACAACTGTCAATGGAGGATGACGTTCCTTGGTGGATCCGTCCTGAGATCAGGAGTCCAGCTTGAGCTGTTGGCGAAGCGCGTCGATGCGCTTGGATGCCTCGGCCTTGTTGATGTCGGCATCGAATTGATCCGGCGCATGCGCCTGCTCGGACAGCGTCTTGAGATAGGACGCCTGGGCGTCCGTCATCGGATCGTCGCCGGTCGTCCAGTCGGACGGGTCTTTTTCAAGGTTGGAATTCGGGCCGGGCTCGACCTTGGGATTGTCGTTGGCAGACATCGGGAAACTCCTTTGTTGTTCCCCTAATGTTCACCTGCGAATTCCGTTCCCCGTGCTGACGGTAGACAACCCCTCGCGACATTCAGTCGGCTGCGACATCCGCCAGAAATTGCGCGCGTACGGCCTTGACGCCTTCGCTGTCGTCCTCGTTCATCGTCTTCATCATCATGATCATCGCCGGACACAAATCCGGTGAATCCGGTTGCGGACTTGTCAGGGCGCCAAGCTGGGCTGCGGTCGCGCCGCGCGCAAGCATCAGGGCGATGATTTGCCTGAAATCGTCGTCGGTCGGATCGCGACGATGGGTCGGCACGCGCTTCGCACCTGCGATGGCACGGAAGAGCGAAAGCGCTTGATCGTTAAAACTATCCATGATCGGCCCCTTCTGCACCCATGCGGCAAGCGCCGATGGCCCCGCGGTTGCGAAGGCCGAGCATTTGTCCGGGTCGGCGCCCAACACGGCCTGGTATGTGCGGATTTGCGTATCGAGAAGGGCGGCCTGGTCCGCATCGCTGGCCAGCCTGACCATCGGAGCATATTTGTGCCGCATCTGCTGCGTTACGGATGCCGACTGCTGCATAAGCTCGTCGATGGTCGCGCCGGATGCTATCAGCTCGGTCATCTGCTGCATCATCGACGCGTAATCCTGAGGAAACTCCGTCTCCAGCAGATCGATGAATTCCGGGCTCTGATCCTTCAGGAACTGGCCGGCAATTTCAGGCGTCAGCAGCTGCCATTGCAGAAATCCGCCGATGTGGCCGCTGCCGACGACCGTTGCGCCCATGATTACCGGCATGATCGCAGCGTAGCGTACCGTCTTGAAGCCAAAGCGGGCCATTGCCGCAACGATCACGCTGGCCAAGCCCGCAACCATCGCGCCGAATACCATACCAAGACACCCGTTCGGCGCAATTAAAATATAATATATCATATAACATCCACATCTGTTGGATGTGGATTAACATGCCGAAGCGCGGGTCGTCATCGCCCGTTCGTTGCGGACGCAACTTTTTCTCGCGACTACCTCTGCGCAGTCTGCCAGTTTTCGGCCCGCTCGTAGTCCACTTCCATCCGTGGCAGCATGGGAACACCGCGGATATGGTCGGCGGCCTTTTCGGCCAGCATGATCGTCGGTGCGTTCAGATTGCCGGTCGTGATCGACGGCATGATGGACGAGTCAACGATGCGCAGCCCGTCCAGGCCGATCGCCCGTGTCGTTTCGTCCACCACCGCCATCGGGTCGTCGGCGCGGCCCATGCGGTTGCTGCAAGACGGATGATAGGCGCTTTCGACATGCTCGCGCACGAAAGCATCGATCTCGGCGTCGCTCTGCACATGCGCGCCGGGCGATATCTCGCGGCCGCGATAGGGGTCGAAGGCCGCCTGCGCGAAGATTTCCCGTGTCAGCCGCACACAGGCGCGCATCTCCACCCAGTCGTCCGGGTGGCTCATGTAGTTGAACCGGACCGATGGCTTGGCGGCAGGGTCGGCCGAGGCCAGCCGCACGGCCCCGCGCGATTTGGAGCGCATCGGCCCGACATGCGCCTGGAACCCGTGCTCGGACGCCAGGCCCTTGCCGTCATAGGTGACGGCCAGCGGCAGGAAGTGAAACTGGATGTCGGGATAATCGATCCCCGGCCGCGAGCGGATGAAACCGCAGCTTTCGAAATGGTTGGTCGCGCCCAGACCGTTCTTCATCAGCAGCCACTGCGCGCCGATACGCCCCTTGGCAACCAGCCCCTGCGCCGAATAGAGCGTGATCGGCTCCTTCGAGGCGATCTGGAAGTAGAATTCCAGGTGATCCTGCAGGTTTTCGCCGACACCCGGCCTGTCGGCCACAACCTCGATGCCGTGGCTGGCAAGCTCGGCCGCCGGGCCAACGCCCGACAGTTTCAACAGCTTGGGTGAGTTGATCGAACCGGCCGACAGGATCACCTCCCGGTCGGCTTTCGCCACATGGCTGGTGCCGTCGCGCCGCCACGAGACCCCCACCGCGCGCCGCCCTTCGAAGAGGATACGCTCGACAAAGGCGTGCGTTTCGACCTTCAGGTTGGCGCGCGACATCGCCGGCTTCAGATAAGCGTTGGCGGTGGACCAGCGGCGGCCATTATGGACCGTCATATCCATGCGCCCGAACCCCTCGAAGCGCGCGCCATTGTAATCGTCCGTCACCGGATAGCCGGCCTGCCGCCCCGCCTCCACGAAAGCGGTGTAAAGCGGGTTGGTCATGCGGCCATAGCTGGTATGCAACGCTCCCTCGCCGCCGCGATAGGTGTCGCCGCCGTCCTCCCGCGCTTCCGCCCGGCGGAAATAGGGCAGGACGTCGGCATAGGACCAGCCGTCCGCGCCCTCGGCCTGCCAGCGGTCGAAATCCTGTGGGGCGCCGCGCACATAGACCATGCCGTTGATGGAGGAAGAGCCGCCCAGCACCTTGCCGCGCGGCAGGTTCATCCGCCGCCCGCCAAGGCCGGGCTCCGGTTCGCTTTCGTAGCCCCAATTGTACTTGTCCATGTTCATCGGGATGGACAGGGCGCTCGGCATCTGGATCAGCACCGAGCGGTCCGAACCGCCGAACTCCAGCAGCAGAACGCGCGTGGACGGATCCTCGCTCAGCCGCGCCGCCAGCACCGAGCCCGCCGAGCCCGCGCCGATGATGACGTAATCGAAATGTTCGACAGCCATGGGGAAGACCTCAATAAGGTGACTCGACCGAACCGAGATTGACGTAGACGCTCTTCACGCGGGTATGCGCATCCAGCGCAGCGCGCCCGTTTTCCCGGCCGAGGCCGGAGCGCTTGACGCCGCCGAAGGGCAGTTCGATGGGCGTGATATTGTAATGGTTGATCCAGGTCGTGCCGGCATCGAGCCGCGCGATGACACGGTGGGCGCGCGAGATGTCGCGCGAGAATACGCCTGCCGCCAGCCCGTAATCCGTGTCGTTGGCGCGCGCGACGACCTCGTCCTCCTCGCGGAACGGTAGCACCGCCATGACCGGTCCGAAAATCTCGTCCTGCACGATGCGCATGTCGTCGCGGCATGCGTCGAAGACGGTGGGCGCAACGAAGGCCCCCGCGGCCAGCGCACCCTCCGTTACGCGGCTGCCGCCGGCAATCGCACGGGCGCCCTCGCGCCGGCCGATATCGATGTAGGACAAGACCTTCTGCATGTGCTGGTGCGAGATCAGCGCGCCGATCTGCGTGGCCGGGTCCAGCGGATCGCCGACCACCAGCCGCTCCGTCCGCTCTTTCAGGCGCTTCAGGAATTCGGCGTGCACCCCCTCCTGCACGAAGACTCGCGTTCCGTTGGAACAGACCTCCCCGGCGGAATAGAAGTTGGCCAGCATGGCCGCCGATACCGCATCGTCCAGGCTGGCATCGTCGAAGATGACGAGCGGCGATTTGCCGCCGAGTTCCAGCGTGACCTGCTTCAACGTCGCGGCTGCATCGGCCATGACCTTCTTGCCGGTGCCGACCTCGCCGGTCAGCGAAATCTTGGCGATATCGGGATGGCGCGTCAAAAGACGCCCGGTCGAGCCGTCACCCTGCAGCACGTTGAAGACGCCGTGCGGCAGGCCGGCCTCGGTCAGGATCTCGGCAAGACGCACCGCCGTCGTCGGCGTCAGCTCTGCCGGTTTGAAGATCATCGCGTTGCCGGCCGCCAGCGCCGGCGCCGCCTTCCAGCAGGCGATCTGCATCGGATAGTTCCACGCGCCGATACCGGCCACGATACCCAGAGGCTCGCGCCGCGTGTAGCCAAAGGCCGTGGGCCCAAGATCGACATGCTCGCCCGCGAGGCCGGCGGCCAGCCCGGCGAAATACTCCAGGCAGTCCGCGCCGGAGGCAATGTCCACGGCGCGCGTTTCCTGCACCGGCTTGCCGGTATCCAGTGTCTCCAGCTCGGCCAGTTCGTCATTGCGCTCGCGCAGCAGGGCAACGGCGCGGTTGAGCACGCGGCCACGCTCCGCCCCCGTCATGGCGCCCCAGACCGCCTGGCCCTTGCGGGCGGCGGATACGGCGGCATCCACCTCGTCCGCGCCGGCGATGGCCACCTCGGCGATGGCCTCGCCGGTTGCCGGATTGACGTTCGCGAAGCTGCGCCCGCGCGTGGCGCGCACGGAGCGCCCTGCGATATGGCTGGATACCAGCGGCAGGCTTTCGCCGATATGCGGCCGTGCCAGTTCCGGCTGCGGAGCCGCCGGACGCGCCGCCGCGATCTCGCGGTCGACGAAGTCGCTGGCCATGCGGCGCGCCGCCTCGCTATCGGTCTCCACCGTCTGCGACAGGGTGGAGCGTAGCCACAGGCCGTCGATGACCGCCGCGATGGACAGCGCCACGCGCTCGGCATCCTCGCCCGACACGAGCTGGCGCAAATCATGCCGGAGATTGGACAGCATCCGCTGCTGATAGATGCGCTGCACCCGGCGCAGCTTGGCCGAATGCAGGACCTGGCCCCAGAAGGCCAGCCACACGCTGCCGGTACGCTGGTCGAACTCTTCCGGCGCAAGATTGGCGTCGATGACCGCCTGGATACGCTCCCGTGGGGAGCCGGCATCGCGCAGGCGGATGAGAACGGCATCGGACACGCGGTTGGCCAGATGGCGCAACGTCGCCTCGAGCAGGCCGTCCTTGTCGCCGAAATAGTGAGAGACAAGGCTGGGGGCAAAACCTGCCCGGCCCGCGATCTCCGACAGGCTTGCAGCGGCAAACCCTACCGCCGCAAGCGCGTCGACCGTGGCCTCGATCAACTGGCGACGGCGCTCTTCCTCGACGCCGGAGCGCGCTGCGTTCAATGCTCTGCTCATGACAACTCCTTGCTGCCGGCAAGGATAGCAGGCGTTGAACGATCATTCAACAAAACTTGCCCACAGCTACTAAGCCGCGGTTATGTCCGTCATTTCGCTGCCTTTGGCCCGCTGAGTCCCCTGAACGGCCGTTCAGGAGGTTGACAGATGGCAAGATCGTGACAGACTTGCCGCAACAATGAATGCACCCTGCCGGCGGATCGGACATAAGGGTCGACACGTCGTCATACCAAGTGATCTGAAGGAGATACAATGGATTTCGGAACGCGTCGTCGCACCCCTGCCCTTCTGGCCGCCCTGGCCCTCGCCGCCCTTCCGGCGGCGGCGCTGGCTGCCGAGCCGGAGTCCTGCCGAACGGTGCGCCTGGCCGATGTCGGCTGGACCGACATCACCGCCACGACGGCCACCGCCTCGGTCGTGCTGGAGGGGCTTGGCTACCAGCCGCAGACGAGCATCCTGGCCCTGCCCGTCACTTTCACGTCGCTCGCCAACGGCAATATCGATGTGTTCCTGGGCAACTGGATGCCCACCATGGAAGCCGATATCGGCCCCTATCGCGACAAGGGCGAGATCGAGGTGCTGCGCACCAACCTCGAAGGCGCGAAATATACGCTGGCCGTACCGCGCTATCTGTACGACGCCGGCCTCAAGAGTTTCGCCGATATCGCCAAGTTCCGCGAACAGCTCAATAATCGCATTTACGGCATCGAGCCTGGAAACGACGGCAACCGGCTGATCCTCGAAATGATCGAGAAGGACACGTTCGGGCTTTCGGGCTTCGAGCTTGTGGAATCCTCCGAGCAGGGCATGCTGTCGCAGGTATCGCGCCAGACGCGGGGCGAACAGCCGATCGTCTTCCTTGGCTGGGAGCCGCACCCGATGAACTCGAATTTCGAGCTCGCCTATCTGGAGGGCGGCGACGACGTCTTCGGCCCCAATTTCGGTGGCGCGACCGTGGATACCAACACCCGCAAGGGCCTTGTGGAAGCCTGCCCGAACCTTGGCCAGTTCCTCAAGAACCTGGAGTTCACGCTGCCGCTCGAAAACGAGATCATGGGCTCCATCCTGGACGACAACAAGGAGCCCGAGCAGGCGGCACGCGAATGGCTGGCCGCCCATCCCGATACGCTCGGCCCGTGGCTGGAAGGCGTGACGACCTTCTCCGGCGAGCCGGCGCTGGAAGCCGTCAAGGCCAAGCTTGGCTCGTAGTCAGCGGCAGGTCGACAGAAATGTGACCATGCCGAAATTCCAGACGGTGGTGGCAAGCGCCAGCGCCGTCAGGACCGCACCGACCATCAGGAGGGTCGATGCGGTCCGGGCCGCCCAGAGGCGATATTGCAAAAGCAGCATTGCCGCCAGTGGCACCAGCGACGCCAGCCAGGTGCCAACCAGAACCGCCCGTTGCAGCGAGGTGCCCGCAAAGGGCCTCATGTCCCAGCCATAGGCGCAGCCGACGGACAACAGCGCATAGAGCGCCACGAAGACCACCGCCCACCAGGCGAAACCGCCGGTCAGCATCCAGAAGACAGCGCGGGAATTGCGTTCCGGCCCGGTCATGGCAGCGGCACCCTTTCCACCAGCATCGGGATGACGGCGATCAGCACGCTCGACAGGATCGCGATCAACAGGGTGAAATCCTGCCACAGCCTGGCGATGGTGATCGGCGCCGCGCGTGATGCAGACACCAGGCCCGAGCGCGCCCGGAAGAAGGCGACGGCGCAGAGCAGCGCCCCGACGAAAGCCTGCATCAGCCCATAGCAGACCAGTGCCAGATTGGTGGCCGCATAGGCATGCACGAACGGATCGGGCAGATGATAGCGGATCAGCGCCACCAGGATGGCGATCATCGCAAGATTGCTTCCGAAGCCGACGGCCAGCCATAGCTGACGCGTATCGCGCTTCGCCCGGTTTGCCGCTGCGGCCATGCGCACTGCCACCATGGCCGCGCCGGCCGACACGATGACGAAAGCGACGAGCCCGAACCCGCTGTGCATCAGTTGCGGTGGCGGCCAACCGGGCGCGACCAGCCACAGGAAAAGAGCGCCGAAGGCGAGCGAGGAAAACAGCGACAGATTTGCGATCAGCGTCGCGCCCATCGCCCAGACGCTGGGCGGGTCGGCGGTTTCGCCGGCCGTCGGCGCTGTTTCTCCGCGTCCGATGGGCAGCGGGCCGTAATCCACGCGGGCACCCTGCCCGCGCGTCCAGAGCAACAGGACGGCAATGGTTGCGGCGAAGGCCAGAGGGGTGACCCAGTAGAAGCCGAACAGCAGGGACAGGAAGATGGTCGACGTGACCAGCGCGCTCCACAGCGGCAGGAATGTGGGTCGCGGCAGGATGATGACGCTCTTGATCGCCCCGGTCACGGGGTGGATGCCCAGCGTTTCCTGCCAGCCGTTGCGGGCGAAACCGAGATATCCCTCGCCGCGTGCCAGTTCCGGCCCCAGTTGCGGTGTCAGCGGATCCCGGCTGTCCACATGCGGAAGCGATGCGAAGGCATAGGTAGGCGGCGGCACCGGCGTTGCCCATTCCAGCGTGGTCGCGCCCCATGGATTGCGCCGCGTGCGTCTGCCGAAGCCGACCTGCGTCACGACATCCACCAGAAACAGCGCAAAGCCCATCGTCATGATGAAGCCGCCGACCGAGGACAGGAAGTTCAAGAGCGTCCAGCCGACCGAGTCCGGATAGGTGTCGACGCGCCGGGGCATGCCCCGCAGGCCCGTCAGGTGCATCAGGAAGAAGGTCAGGTTGAATCCGATGAAGATCAGCCAGAACGCCGCCTTGCCGAGTCCGAAGGATGTGGTGCGTCCGGTTACGTGCGGCAGCCAGTAATATACCGCGGCGAGCATGGGGAACACGAACCCGCCCACCAGAACGTAGTGCAGGTGCGCTACCACGAAATGGCTGTCGTGCACCTGCCAGTCGAAGGGCACCACCGCCACCATGACGCCCGTGAGGCCGCCGCAGACGAACACGAAGAAGAAGCCGGACAGATGCAGCATCGGAAGGGAGAATTGCGGCCTGCCCGACAATAGCGTCGCAAGCCAGGCGAATATCTGCACCGCCGTCGGCACCGCCACCAGCGCGCTCGCCGCCGAAAAGAAGGCCAGCGCCAGATGCGGGATACCCACGGTGAACATGTGGTGGACCCAGAGGCCGAACGACAGGAAGCCCACGGCCACCACGGCGACGACGATCCAGCTATAGCCCACCATCGGCCGGCGGGCGAGCGCCGGCAGCATGGTCGATATCGCGCCGGCTGCCGGCAGGAAGATTATGTAGACCTCCGGATGGCCAAACAGCCAGAACAGATGCTGCCACAGGAGGGAGTCGCCGCCACGCGTCGGGTCGAAGAACGGAATGTCGAAGGCGCGCTCCACTTCCAGCATGATCGAGCCGAGGATCAGCGGCGGAAAGCCGACCAGCATCATGCCGGCGGTGACGAGCAGATACCAGCCGAGCAGCGGCATCTTCACCAGCGACATG